>CAZRMO010000074.1:0-7317 GCA_964601155.1 uncultured Enterobacteriaceae bacterium | reverse complement strand
TTCTGCAACAATCTCAACGCTGTCCCGAGCTTAGCGAGGAATCTGCTTTTGGATCTGAAAACAGCAGATTCCTCGGGCCTGGCCCTCGGAATGACACTATCGAAACAGGTTTGTCGCTTGTTACGGCAATCTCAATAGTTGCACTGAACCATGCGACTGTTGCGGCTGGCGCGCTTCAGCGCTGTGACGACGCCCTGCTAAGCCGGTCATTCACGCCCTGCCAGCCCGGCACTGCGGGTGGCGCCTCGACCAGGATCCGGTCGCATCCCAGATCGTCGAGGCGGCGCAGGCTCGCATATAGCTCGTGCGCATAACCCGTCACCGCGCGCGGCGCCTCCTGCCAGTAGACGTCTTTCAAGCCCGAAGGCGCCTCCGCGCGCGCGAGCACGGCAACTTTCTGTCCGCGATGCGCGGCCAGCCGCGCCGGCAGTTCCGCCGCGGGCACCAGATACAGCGGCGTGCGCGGCGCGTAGTGGCTGTCCAGGGTACCCGGTGCACGCGGCGCGGCGGTGTCAGGGGCCTCGACTTCGGCGCCCAGGACCGCAGCGATCTCGGCAGGCGTGATCTGCCCGGGGCGCAACAGCACCGGCTTGCCGTGCGACATATCGATAATGGTGGACTCGATGCCGACCTCGCAATCGCCGCCGTCGAGCACCGCGTCCACCGCGGCGCCGAGTTCTGCGCGCACGTGCTCGGCAGTGGTCGGGCTGATGCGGCCGAATCTGTTGGCCGAGGGTGCGGCCACGCCGCTGTAGCGGCGTCCGCCCGCCTCGCCGGCGAATGCGCGCAACAGTTCGAGCGCCAGCGGATGTCCAGGAATGCGCAGTCCCACCGTGTCCTGCCCGCCGGTGACGCAATCGGGTACGCCCGGCGCGCGCTTCAGCACCAGGGTGAGCGGGCCGGGCCAGAACGCCTCGGCCAGTTTTCGCGCGGACTCTGGGATTTCCACCGCCCAAAGCGGCAGTTGCGCGATGTCGGCCAGGTGCACGATCAACGGATGATCCTGCGGCCGGCCCTTGGCGGCGAAGATCTTCGCCACCGCTTCCGGGTTGGACGCATCGGCGCCCAGGCCATAGACGGTCTCGGTGGGAAAGGCCACCAGCCCCCCCGTCCTCAGGATCGCGGCGTCGCGCTCGATCTCGGCTGCAGTGGGATTGGGGGCCATGGATGCTTCTAAGCTTCTCTCCCGGTTCGGGGGAGAGGGCAGCGTCAGGAAGTCAGCAATCGCAGCGCTTCGCGGTACTTCTCGGCGGTCTTGGCAATGATGTCGGCGGGCAACCGCGGCGCCGGCGCCTTCTTGTTCCACGGCTGCGTTTCCAGCCAGTCGCGCACGAACTGCTTGTCGAACGAGGGCGGGCTCATCCCGACTTTGTATTGCGCCATCGGCCAGAAGCGCGAAGAGTCGGAGGTCAGGATCTCGTCGATCAGGTAGATCTGGCCGTCGGCGTCGGTGCCGAACTCGAACTTGGTGTCGGCAATGATAATGCCGCGTGCGGCCGCGAATTCCGCCGCATGGGTGTAGAGCGAAATCGACGCATCGCGCACCTGGCGCGCGGCTTCGATGCCGATGCGCGCCTCGGCCTCGGCGTAGGAAATGTTCTCGTCGTGTTGGCCCATCGGCGCCTTGGTCGAGGGCGTGAACAGGGTCTGCGGCAGCTTCTCCGCCTCGCGCAGGCCCGCGGGCAGCGCGATGCCGCACAGCGCGCCGGTCTGCTGGTAGTCCTTCCAGCCCGAACCGATGAGGTAGCCGCGCACGATCGCCTCGATCGTCAGCGGCTTGAATTTCTTCACCACCATGGCGCGGCCGCGCACCTGCGCGCGCTCCGCATCGCCCTGCACCACGGTCTCCGGATCGATGCCGGTCATGTGGTTCGGGATCAGGTGGCCGAGCTTGGCGAACCAGAAATTGGACATGGCGGTGAGCACCTCGCCCTTGCCCGGGATCGGGTCATCGAGTATGACGTCGAAGGCCGACAGGCGATCGGTCTGGATCACCAGCAGCTTGTCCTCGCCCACGGCGTAGATGTCGCGCACCTTGCCGCGGTGCAGGAAGGGCAGGCTCTTGATCGAGGTTTGCAGTACGGTAGTCATCGCTTGGTTCTCGGTGAAATGAATCGGGTGGCGGGGTGCGGCGCGCGGCCAGCCCCCCGCTCGCTAGGCGTGTTCAAAGTTCGGGCAGCTTCGCCTGCTTCACGGCGTCGGCCTGCTTGGTGCGGAAGGCCTTCAGCCGCTCGGCGAGGCCGCTGTCGCCGAGCGCCAGCATCGCCACAGCGAACAGGCCGGCGTTCGCCGCCCCCGCCTCGCCGATGGCGAAGGTCGCGACAGGTATGCCCTTGGGCATCTGCACGATCGACAGCAGCGAATCCAGGCCCTTCAGGTATTTTGACGGGATGGGCACGCCCAGCACCGGCAGCAGCGTCTGCGCCGCGACCACGCCGGCGAGGTGCGCCGCGCCGCCGGCGCCGGCGATGAATGCCTTGCAGCCGCGACTTTCCATGTCGCGGATCCAGGCCTCGAGCTCCGCCGGTGTGCGGTGCGCTGACAGCGCCCTCGCCTCGTAGGCTATGCCGAAGTCCTTGAGCTGCTGCGCAGCCTGCTTCATCACGTCCCAGTCGGACGTGCTGCCCATGACTATACCTACGACGCTCATCTTTCTTGCCTCTTCTTCATTTGGATTGGATATTCCTCATTGAACAATGCTACTTAAGGCGACGCCCGCGTCTGGCCGCTCTACTTCACGACCTGGGCGAGCTCGCCCGTGCCGTAGCGCTCGGCCATCGCCTTGAGCGCCACCGGCTTGATCTTCGAAGCCATGCCGGCGCAGCCGAACTGCTCGTAGCGCTGCTTGCACAGCGCCTTGGCCGCGGCGCGCGCGGGCTTCAAGTAGTCGCGCGGGTCGAAGGCGCTCTTGTTCTCGTTCATGAACTTGCGTATCGCCGCGGTCATCGACAGGCGGATGTCGGTGTCGATGTTGATCTTGCGCACGCCGTGCTTGATGCCTTCCTGGATTTCCTCCACCGGCACGCCGTAGGTCTCTTTCATCTCGCCGCCGTTGGCGCGGATGATTTCGAGCAGATCCTGCGGCACCGAGGAGGAGCCGTGCATCACCAGGTGGGTGTTCGGAATGCGCTGGTGGATCTGTTTGATGCGCTCGATCGCGAGGATGTCGCCGGTGGGCTTGCGCGTGAATTTGTAGGCGCCGTGCGAGGTGCCGATGGCGATCGCGAGCGCGTCGAGCTGGGTCTTCGCGACGAAGTCCGCGGCCTGGTCCGGGTCGGTGAGCAGCATTTCGCGCGTCATCGTCCCTTCCGCGCCGTGGCCGTCCTCCTTGTCGCCCATCATCGTCTCGAGCGAGCCGAGGCAGCCGAGTTCGCCCTCGACGGTCACGCCCCTCTTGTGGGCCGCGTCGACCACCTTGCGCGTCACTTTGACGTTGTAGTCGTAGCTGGCGATGGACTTGCCGTCCTCGCGCAGGCTGCCGTCCATCATGACGCTGGAAAAGCCCAGCTTCATCGCGGACGCACACACCTTGGGTGATTGCCCATGGTCCTGGTGCATTACGATCGGCATGTTGGGATAGGTCTTGATCGCCGCCTGGATCAGGAATTTTAGAAAGGTCTCGCCGGCGTATTTGCGCGCCCCCGCCGAGGCCTGCATGATGACTGGGCTGTCGGTTTCGCTGGCAGCCTCCATGATGGCCTGCACCTGCTCGAGATTGTTGACGTTGAACGCAGGCAGGCCGTAGCCATTTTCAGCGGCGTGGTCCAGCAGTTGGCGCATGGAAACTATGGGCATGGTCGTTACTCCTCGAACTAGCTCGGAAAAATTGCCGGGGAAGCACCTCCGGCCGGCCGCCCGCGGGTGGGGCGGTACAGGCTCTATTCTACCGGAGACTGGCGCAGTCGAATGGCAGCATGAACCTGCGGCAGCGCGCCTTCATGTCCGGCGATTTTCTCCGACTTTGACGATCTTCATCGTGTTGGTGCCGCCGGCCTTGCCTATGGGCTCGCCGATGGTGAGCACGATCAGGTCGCCTTTTTGCACCAGGCCGGCGCGCAGCAGCACGTTCTCCGCCTCATCCAGCAGCTCCTCGCGGTCGCCGCCGGCGTAGTTGACCATCTGCGGATAGGTGTCGCGCAGCAACGAGCAGCGGTAGCGCGTGCCGGTGCGCGTGGTGAGCGCGTAGATCGGCACGCCGCAGTTAAGGCGCGACATCCACAGCGCGGTCGAGCCCGACTCGGTCAGCGCGGCGATGGCCTTGACCTTCAGGTGGAAAGCGGTGAACAGCGCCGCCATCGCGATCGACTGGTCGACGCGGGTAAACACGCGGTCGAGGAAGTCGCGATCGAGCGTGACCTGCACCGAGTTTTCGGCTTCGACGCAGATGCGGCTCATCGACAGTACTGTTTCGACCGGATACAGGCCGGTCGCGGTTTCGGCCGAGAGCATGACCGCGTCGGTGCCGTCGAGCACGGCGTTGGCGACGTCGGACACCTCGGCGCGCGTGGGCACCGGGCTCGCGATCATCGATTCCATCATCTGCGTCGCGGTGATGGTGAGCTTGTTCGCCTCGCGCGCCATGCGGATCATGCGCTTTTGCAGCGCCGGCACCGAAGCGTCGCCGACTTCGACTGCGAGATCGCCGCGCGCCACCATGATGCCGTCGCAGGCCGACATGATGTCCTCCAGCGCCCCAGGCACCACCGCTTCGGCACGCTCGATCTTGGCGATCAGAAACGCTTCGCCGCCGGCTGCGCGCAGCAGCTGCCGCGCCATGTACATGTCCGCGCTCGATTTCGCAAACGACACCGCGAGGAAATCCACCTTGATCGCGGCGGCGGTGCGGATGTCCTCCATGTCCTTGGTCGTGAGCGCAGCTGCGGTCAGCCCGCCGCCGCGGCGGTTGATGCCCTTGTTGTTCGACAACACCCCGCCGTGGATCACGCGGCAGTGCACCTCGTTGCCCCTGACGCGCTCCACGTCGAACTCGATGCGGCCGTCGTCTAGCAGCAGCACGTCGCCCGCGCTCACGTCGCGCGGCAATTCCTTGTAGTCCAGGCCGGCGCGTCCTTCGTCACCGAGCTCGTAGTCGGCATCGAGGATGAACGCGTCCCCGACCTTGAGCGTGACCTTGCCGTCGCGAAACTTGCCGACGCGGATCTTCGGGCCCTGCAGATCGCCCATGATGCCCACGGTGCGGCCGGTTTTGCGGCAGAGTTCGCGCACCGTCTCGGCGAGCTTCAGGTAGTCTTGCGCCGTGCCGTGTGAAAAATTGAAGCGCACGACGTCGACGCCTGCCTGGAACATGCGCTCGAGGGTTTCGGGGTCGCTCGACGCTGGCCCCAGGGTCGCGACGATTTTGGTGCTGCGGGTCATCTTGGGACGGGCCTTTTCCTCTTTATGCGATGGCGCAGGGTAAGCTTAACAGCGTCTGCAGCTGAGCATCACCCTTTTACAATCTATCTCGCGCGCCGCAGCTGGCGTGCGCCATGCACCTGGCCTCATCTGCAGCGCAGGTTTGCGCTGGGCGTCTGCATCGGCCGGCTGCAATCGCGCTCGACGATGGCGCGGTCCTCGGCCATTTGCGGCGGCCTGCGCCAGCCGAATTCGTCACGCCAAGTCGGATGATTATCCTCGGCAGCGACGGCGTACACCCCCACAAGGAACAATCCGATATAGGCGCTGGCACTTGCCTGCGCCCGAATCGCAGCCGAACTGTACGAACCGCCCGGCGGGAGTGCGCCGCCGCTCAAGCTTAAATTGTTGCTGCGCAGGCCGATCGCGGCGCCGGCGCAGCCTGAGAGTAGGACAACGCCGGTCAGAGCAGCAACAACCAAGCCGAATTTCATGATTCGATTTTAGACCGCACCAGCGCTTGCGGCAAACGCGCGCATTGCCCAACTTCAATGATGTATACGACAAGCCGAAAGCGCTCGCCACAATTTGGTGCGTGCCCCGGTTTCGCCGCACCGATAATGAACATGCGTCGAAGTTTGCTTGCGGCGACGCAGTTCGCACGGCCTTACGCCCAGAGCTCATCCACTTTGTAATCAGCCGCTTAATCGTCGACATCGCGCTGCTTCCGCAGCCTGGCACAAGCCGTGCTAAAGACCTTACCAACCTGACTAACGCAACTCAAGCTCAGGCAGTCTGCGGCATTGTTCGATTTTTTTACTCTCGGGAGATGTGGATATGGAACTGCGAAGTCTTGTAAAAATAATTGCGGCAAGCTCGGTCGTTGCGAGCAGGGCCAGCGAGGCAGCTGCGAAGCCGCCGAAGACCGATCCATTCTTACGCGGACAAGGGAGATAAGCATGAAACGACGCGAATTTGTAAAGGGCCTGGCTCTCGGGGCCGCGACCGCGGCCGGTACTTTGGTCGCGCCAAGCATTTGGGCCAAGGGCAAGACTATCAAGGTGGGCGTGCTGCATTCGCTCTCCGGCACCATGGCGATCAGCGAGACTGTGCTCAAGGACCTCGACCTCATGACCTTCGAGGAAATCAACCGCAAAGGCGGCGTCATGGGCCACAAGATCGAGCCCGTGGTGGTCGACCCAGCCTCCAACTGGCCGCTGTTCGCCGAGAAGGCGCGCCAGCTGCTCACGGTGGACAAGGTCGCGGCGGTGTTCGGCTGCTGGACCTCGGTGTCGCGCAAGTCGGTGCTGCCGGTGTTCGAGGAACTCAACGGGCTGCTCTACTATCCCGTGCAGTACGAGGGCGAGGAGTTGTCCTACAACGTGTTCTACACCGGCGCCGCGCCCAACCAGCAGGCGATTCCGGCGGTCGAGTACCTGATGAGCGAGGATGGCGGCGGCGCCAAGCGCTTCTTCCTGCTCGGCACCGACTACGTGTACCCGCGCACGACCAACAAGATCCTGCGCTACTTCCTGCACTCCAAGGGCGTGAAGGATTCCGACATCGCCGAGGTGTACACCCCGTTCGGCTTCTCCGACTACCAGACCATCGTCGCCAACATCAAGAAGTTCGCCGGCGGCGGCAAGACGGCCGTGATCTCGACCATCAACGGCGACTCCAACGTGCCGTTCTACAAGGAGCTCGGCAATCAGGGCCTGAAGGCGACCGACATTCCGGTGGTCGCTTTCTCGGTCGGCGAAGAGGAACTGCGCGGCGTCGACACCAAACCGCTGGTCGGTCAGCTCGCGGCGTGGAACTACTTCATGTCGCTCAAGAACCCGGTCAACGCGGCCTGGAAGGAAGAGTGGGCCGCCTACACCAAGCGCAAGAAGCTGCCCTACGCGGATAAGCCGCTCACCAACGACCCGATGGAAGCCAGCTACATCGGCATCCACATGTGGA
>CAZRMO010000073.1:0-18541 GCA_964601155.1 uncultured Enterobacteriaceae bacterium | reverse complement strand
CGGAAATGGCAAAGATTTTGATAAATGGCGAGGACGCGTGCGCGGGGGGATCAACAAGGGGGGATGCATCCCCCCCTTGTTCGTCGGATACGGGTTTTTCCCTCGCCGAAGGCACTTTGCTTAGTTCCGGCTCGTCCGGTTTAGGGTCTGTTTTATGGCGACAGTCTTCATTTTGAGACAGATTTGTACGCTAGTGTATCGAGCCCGAGCTCGTGTCGCTTTAGCGTACAAAAGTGCAACGGACAACATACATTGGACCGGTACAGTGGGAACCAGTGCGGCGAAACGCTTCGATAAACAGTGTCGGACGCCGCAGCTGAATCAAACTCACTGAAAGGAGATCGACCATGAAACGCATGACGAAAATCGCAGTGGCGCTGGGCGCCGCATTGACCCTTGGACTGGGAGCGGCGGCGGTCAACGCGCAGCCTTATGGCTATGGTATGGGCCCTGGAATGATGGGCGGCTATGGTCCCGGATATGGCGCGGGGTCCGGCTATGGTCCTGGCGGCATGGGCCCGGGGGCGATGCACGGCTACGGTCCCGGCTACGGCAGGGGGCCCGGCTCGATGGGCGGCTACGGTCCCGGCTATGGCATGGGTCCGGGAATGATGTACGGCTACGGTCCCGGCTACGGCATGGGTCCGCAGGCGATGTTCGGCGGCTACTATGGTAATTCGGACGAAAGCCTGGCTGCGATAAAGGCGCAGCTGGGGGTCACGGCCAAACAGGATGCCGCTTGGCAGGCCTTCGCCAAGAACGCCAAAAAGCAGAGCGAAAACCGGCAGGCCTGGTTCGCTAAGATGCAGCAGGCACGCAGCGCCGGCTCGGCGCCGGAATTCCTCGCCCAGCAAACAGAAATCGTGAAGCAGCGCGAGGCCGAACTGGAGGCCGATACCGCGGCCCTGAAAAACCTGTACGCAGTGCTCACCCCGGAGCAGAAAACGGTCGCCGATCAGCTCTTCGGCGGAAATTGTCCGGGCTACGGCGCGGGATACGGCCGCGGCTATCACGGCGGCCCGGGTGGACGTTTCCGCTGACGGAACGTGGGTGAGGTGGCACGGCCGCCTCACCTTCTCGGTTTCCTCTGTAACGACGACTGCGGGAGCTTGACATGATGTGGGGATACAACGGATTCGGATATGGGGGCGGCGGCTTTGGTATCGGCATGCTGCTGTTCTGGGGATTGATCATTTTTGGCGTCGTAATGCTGGTACGCGGATTCGGTGGAAGGTCCTGTTCCCATGCGAGCGAGCCCCGGCTGAGCCATAGAACACCACTCGACATTCTCGCCGAGCGCTATGCCAGGGGCGAGATCGACAAGAGCGAGTTCGAGCAGAAGCGCAACGATCTTCGCGGGACTTAGAGCGGGGCCTCTGGGTCGGCGCCGGCGCGGGCTTCCGAGAATCGCCTGAGTGACGCAGGCATTCGCCATGCTCTCTGCGTCATTCGAAAGGAACCATATCGAGCGTACGGATGCGTCGCTTAGACCGGTCTGGATATGCGCTTCACCACTTTGGTCACCAGGCGGCGCGGCGTGTAGCGTATGCTTTGCGCCATCAACCAGTTCATCGCGCCGGGAATGTACACGCGCTGTCCGCGCTGCATGGCGCGATAGCCGGCGATGCCCACTTCCTCCGCGCCGGGCATGCGCCTGCCTTTGACCAGCCCGGAATCGTGTAATGCCGCTTTGTCCTGAAAGCCGGAGACCGTCGGCCCCGGACAGAATGCGGTGACCGTGACCCCGGTGCCGTCGAGTTCTTCTGCGATCGCTTCCGAGAAACTCAGCACGTAAGCCTTGGTCGCGTAATACACCGCCATGTACGGACCGGGCTGAAAGGCCGCGGTCGAGGCGACGTTCATGATCTTCCCGCGGCGCGCGACGATCCCCGGCAGGAAGCGCTTGCTCAGGATGGTCAGGGCTTCCATGTTGAGGCGCATCATCCCGATTTCGTAGTCCAGTTCGGACTTCGCAAACAAGCCGAAGTGGCCGTAGCCGGCATTGTTCACCAGATAGTCGATGGCGATGCCCTGTCCGAGCACCTTGTCGGCGAGCGCCTGCGCCGCGCCCACTTGCGCAAGGTCGCTCGCGATCACGGTGACGGCGATGCCGTACTGCGCGCGCCACTTCGCGGCGTTGGCCTCGAGCTGCTTGGCGCTGCGCGCGACGATGACGAGGTTGACCCCGTCCTTGGCAAACTGTTCGGCGATGGCCTCGCCGATACCGCCTGAAGCGCCGGTCACGAGCACTGTTTTCGCGGCCGAATTCGTGTTCATTTGAGGTCCTTCAAGTCCATTAGTCGAAACGTATCAACGGTGCGTCTTGCGGGCAAGGATGCCGCTGACGCCTTTGCGACGCTGCCTGAGCCGGGTCAGTGTATCTCCGGATCCGGCGTTTCCGCTCCCGCTTCCAGAAAATCGAAATCGCAGCCCTCGTTCGCCTGGGTGATGTGCTGCGAGAACGCCGCGCCGTAGCCGCGCGCGTAGCGTGGCGCGGGCGCCTTCCATGCGGCCAGTCGATGCGCGAATTCTCCGTCGCCGATCTTCAGGGTCAGCTTGCGCCCCGGGACGTCGAGTTCGATCAGATCGCCGTCCTGGACGATGGCCAGCGGCCCGCCGATCCAGGACTCGGGTGCGATGTGCAGCACGCAGGCGCCGTAGGAGGTGCCGCTCATGCGCGCGTCCGAAATGCGCACCATATCGCGCACGCCTTGCTTCAATAGCTTCTGCGGGATCGGCAGCTGGCCCCATTCGGGCATGCCCGGGCCGCCGAGCGGTCCGGCGTGCTTGAGCACGATCACCGAGTCCTTGTCCACGGCCAAGTCGGGGTCGTCGATGCGCGCCGCCATGTCGTTGTAGTCGGCGAACACCACCGCCTTGCCCGTGTGTTTGTGCAATTGCGGCTCGGCCGCGGGCGGCTTGATCACCGCGCCGTCCGGGGCGAGGTTGCCGCGCAGCACCGCGAGGCTGTCGGATTTGACCAGCGCTTGGTCGACGGAGCGGATGATGTCGGCGTCGAACACCTTGGCGTCAGCAATGTTCTCGCCCATGGTTCTGCCGTTGACGGTCATCGCGCCGGCTTTGATCAGCCCGTAGAGGTTCTTCAGCACTGCGCGCAGGCCGCCGGCGTAATAGAAGTCCTCCATCAGGTATTTGCCGGAGGGCCGGATGTTCGCCAGGAGCGGCGTCTTGCGCGCGAGCGCATCGAACAGATCGAGGTCGAGCATCACCCCGGCGCGGCGCGCGAGCGCGATCAGGTGCACGATGGCGTTGGTCGAGCCGCCGATCGCGAGTACTGCAGTCACTGCGTTGTGCACGGCGTCGGCGCCGAGGATGTCGCGCGGCTTCAGGTCTTCCCACACCATCTCCACCGCGCGTTTTCCGGTGAGCGTGGCCATGACGGCGTGACGCGAGTCGGGCGCCGGAATCGAGGCGGCGCCGGGCAGGGTGAAGCCCATGGCTTCGGCGGCGCTGGTCATGGTGGAGGCTGTGCCCATGGTCATGCAGTGTCCGGGGGAGCGCGCGATGCCTTGCTCGATTTCCTGCCAGTCCTTTTCGCTGATGTTGCCCGCGCGCAGCTCGGCCCAGTATTTCCATGTGTCCGAACCGGAGCCGAGCGTGGCGCCGCCCCAGTTGCCGCGCAGCATCGGGCCCGCCGGCATGAAGATCGCGGGCAGGTTCATACTGATTGCACCCATGAGCAGCGCGGGCGTGGTCTTGTCGCAGCCGCCCATGAGCACCGCGCCGTCGGCGGGGTAGGAGCGCAGCAGCTCCTCGGTTTCCATGGCGAGGAAGTTGCGGTACATCATGGTGGTGGGTTTTTGGAACGGCTCCGACAGCGACATCGCCGGCAATTCCACCGGGAAACCGCCCGCCTGCCATACGCCGCGCTTCACTTCCTCGACGCGCTGCTTGAAATGCGTGTGGCAGGGATTGATGTCGCTCCAGGTGTTGACGATCGCGATCACCGGCTTGCCGGCGTAGTCGCTGCGGTCGTAGCCCATCTGCGCGGTGCGCGAGCGGTGGCCGAAGGCTCGCATGTCTTGGGCGCCATACCAGCGGTGGCTGCGCAGCTGTTCGGGAGTTTTCTTTTTCACTTGCGGTTCCTTTCGCGATGGTGTGATATCGTGCGCGGCGGTGTGACGGAGACTATTGTAGCCGCCTCGGATGGATCGGGAATGCAGGCAGATTTTGACCGACGGAGGAGCAGATGCAGAGCGAACTCGAAACCAGGCTGACAGATGCCGTGATCGCACGTCTTTCCCCCGACACGGACCCGCGCTTTCGCCGGGTCATGACCAGCCTGATCCGGCATCTGCACGACTTCGTGCGCGAGGTCGAGCTGACCGAGGACGAGTGGTTCGAAGGAATCAAGTTCCTCACCGCCACCGGGCAAAAGTGCGACGACAAGCGCCAGGAGTTCATTCTCATGTCCGATATACTCGGCGTGTCGATGCTGGTCGACGCAATCAATCACCGCAGTTCGGGGGCCACGACCGAGACCACGGTGCTCGGACCGTTCTTCGTCCATGGCGCGCCCGAAATCGAGAACGGCGGCAACATGGCGGCGGGCTGGAAGGGCGAACCGACTTACGTCTCCGGACGCGTGTTGTCCACCGATGGCAAACCGATCGCCGGCGCGCTGCTCGACTTGTGGCAGTCTGACGGCGAGGGCAGCTACGACGTGCAGCGCGCCGATACCGGCGGCAAACAGTTGCGCGCGAAGCTGCGCACGGATGCGAACGGACAGTTTCGCCTGCGCACCATCCTGCCCACCAGCTACCCGGTCCCGACCGACGGCCCCATGGGCCGTGTCCTCGAACGCATGGGCCGCCACCCGATGCGCCCGGCGCACCTGCACTTCATGGTGTCCGCGCCCGGCCACGAGACCGTGGTGACGCACCTGTTCGTCAAAGGCGACCCCTACCTTGAATCGGACGCGGTGTTCGGCGTCAAGGATTCGCTCATCGTCGAGTTCAAGCGCAGCGAGTCGCCGGTCGAGGCGCAAAAGCTCGGCCTGAAAGCGCCGTTCTATCGCGCGAGCTACGACTTCGTGCTTGCTTCGTCCGGCGCGTCGCAGAGGCAGGCGGCGCACGCCGGCGACGCCGTCTAGCATAGTAAGGAGCGCCGGACGCCAGGCGCAATGACTCGATCATCCTCTGGCGCCTCCCCGGTCAGCTGCGCGGATTCGCGATCTGCTCGCGCGGCAGGCGCCGGAGCCAAAGCGCTGCTACAGCCCGAGGTAGGCCTGGCGCACGCGGTCGTCGTGCAGCAGCTCGGCACCTGCGCCGCTCATCACCACGCGGCCGTTTTCGAGAACGTAGGCGTGCTGGGAAATCTTGAGCGAGACGGCGACGTTCTGCTCGACCAGCAAGATCGTCATACCCCCGGCGTTCAGGCTGCGAATGGTGTGCAGCACTTCCTGCACCACAGTCGGGGCGAGCCCGAGCGAGGGCTCGTCGAACATGATCAGCTCGGGCTGGCCCATCAGGCAGCGGCCGATCGCGAGCATCTGTTGCTCGCCGCCGGACATGGTGCCGGCGATCTGGGTGCGGCGCTCGACGAGGCGCGGGAAAAGCGCGTACACCTCCTCGAGCTTGCGCGCGGCGCCGGCGCGCGCGCGCGGCAGCATCGCGCCCATCGTCAGGTTCTCTTCGACCGTGAGCGACGGGAAGATCTGGCGGCCCTCGGCGACTTGGCCGATGCCCAGGTTGCACACGCGGTGCGACTCGAGTCCCGCGATTTCGCGCCCCGCGAAGTCGATGCTTCCGGCGCGCGGGCGCTCGATGCCGGCAATGGCGCGGATAAGCGAAGTCTTGCCTGCGCCGTTGGCGCCGACGATCGCGACGATCTCGCCGCGCGGCACCTCGAGCGAGACCCCGGCGAGCGCCTGCGCGTCGCCATAATAAAGGTCGAGCCCGCGGACCGTGAGGTGCGCGCTCATACCGCCGCCTCCTTGACCGAAATCCCGGATTTGCAGCCGTGTTGTCGGCGGCCGGCGCCAATCGCGGGCGGTCGCATCCCGGCTGCAAGGGGCAGTGGCCGGCGAGGCGAAGCAGGGGCCCCATCGAGAGATGGGGATGCGCCCCGAGCCCGGACACACAGGCCCGCCGTCCACGTGCGTTCACCTACAAGCACAAATCTTCGGCTTGCATGGGCAGACCCATTCCTCACGTTGGCGGTCCCCTGCTCCCTGCTCATACCGCCGCGTCCTCGCCAAGGTAGCACTCGAGCACCGCCGGGTCGCGCACCACCTCGGCGGGTGCGCCCTGGGCGATGATCTCGCCGTGGTGCAGCACCACGACCCGCTGCGCCAGCGCCATCACCGCGCGCATCACATGCTCGATCAGCAGAATCGTCAGACCGCTGCGGTTCAACTCGCGGAACACCTCGACCAGCTGGTCGCACTCGGTCGGGCGCAGGCCCGCCATCACTTCGTCCAGCAGCAGCAGGCGCGGCCGGGTGGCGAGCGCGCGCGCGACTTCGAGGCGTTTTCTGTCGGGCAACGTGAGCGAGGAGGCGAGCAGATCGTTCTTCGCCGTGAGGCCGAGCTTTTCGAGGATTTCGAGCGCGACGCGGCGCGCCTCGGGCACGCCCCGCTCGCGGCGCAGCGCGCCGACGATCACGTTGTCGAGCACGGACAGCCCGGCGAAGGGTTTCACGGTCTGGAAAGTGCGTCCGACGCCCGCTGTGCAGATCTGGTCGGCGCGCCGGCCGTCGATGCGCGTCCCCGCGAAGCGGATTTCACCGCTGTCGGGGCGGTGGACTCCGGCGACCATGTTGAAGATGGTGGTCTTGCCGGCGCCGTTCGGTCCGATCAGGGCGACGATCGTGCCCGCTTCGACGTTGAACGAGGCGCCCGCTACCGCGCGCAGACCGCGGAACGACTTGTCGAGCGAGCGGGCTTCGAGGAGCGCCAACTCAGGATCTCCGCCGGAGCTTGAGCAGCCGCGCGAGCGGCGGCCAGATGCCGTCGGGCAGGAACATGATCACCGCCATGAGCGCGACTCCGTAGAACACCTGCTTGATCCCCGGGATGCTGAAGCCGAGCATGTTGACCAGGTTGGTGATGCCCTCGCCGAGGGCCGTGATCACGGTGGCGCCGAGGATCGGACCGAACAGCGTGCCGACGCCGCCGATGATCGGGCCGAGGATGATCTCGATCGACTGCTCGATGTTGAAGATCTGTCCCGGGAAGAGGTTGTTGTAGTAGAACGCGTAGAACACCCCGGCGACGCCGGTCATCGCCGCGCTGACGACCACCGCGACCATTTTCCACAGGAACGTGTTGATGCCGAGCGCCTTGGCGGCTTCCTCGTCCTCGCGGATCGCCTGCCAGTAGTAGCCCACGCGGCTGCGCAGAAGCCAGCTCGACAGCGCGAAGGCCGCCGCCGCGAGCGCGAGAATGACGTAGTAGAACATCGCCGGCGTGCCGCGCAGGTTGATGAGGTCGATGTGCTGGCGCTGCGTGACCTTGATGAACAGCCCGCCGGTGGCTCCCACCCAGGGCAGGTTTTCGAAGCCGATGCGCGTAAACTCGGCGAAGGCGATGGTCAGCAGCGCGAAATACACTCCCGCGATGCTGAAGCGGAAGGCGAGAAAGCCGATCGCCGCGCCGGCGAGCACGCAGATGAGGAGCGCGAGCCAGATCCCCGCCCATGGCCCGACTCCCAGCTTCGCGTACAGCATCGCCGCGGCGTAGGCACCGAGCCCGACGTAGAGCGCGTGCCCGAGCGAGAGCTGCCCGCAGAAGCCCATCATCACGTTCCATGCTTGCCCGGTGTAGGCGAGGTACAGGATCAGGATCGCGAGCGTGAGCAGGTAGCTGTTTAGGACGTAGGGGAGGACGAGCAGCCCGATGGCCATGAGCGCGAGCAGCGTCCGCCCGAGCGGGGTGAGCGAGCCGAGCAGCTCGCGCACGGCGCTCATCGCGAGCGCCCCATGAGCCCCTGCGGGCGGAACAGCAGCACCAGGATGAGCAGGGCGAAACTGAACATGCTCTTAGCCGCGGGATTGAAGAACAACCCGGCTAGCGCCTCGGACACGCCGATCAGCACACCGCCGAGCAGCGCTCCGCCCATCGAGCCGAGCCCGCCGACGATGACGATGACGAACGCGAGCAGCGTGTAGTACGAGCCCAGATCCGGCGTGACGTCGACCACGAGCACGATCATGCACCCGGCCGCTGCGACGCAGGCCGCACCGATGCCGAAGGTGAGGGCGTATAGATGCTTGACGTTCAGTCCCACGACCTTCGCGCCGAGGTAGTTGTCGGCGCAGGCGCGGATCGCCTTGCCGGTACGCGCGTAGCGAAAGAATGCGAACAGCGCCGCGCTGCACGCGATCGCCGCGCCCCCCGCGTAGACGCGCGACTGGTCGAACAGTATCTGGCCGATTGCGTAGGAGTCGAGCGCGTAGCTCGTCTGCACGCTGCGCGAATCGGGTCCGAAACCCATGAGCAGCGCGTTGCTGATGATCGTCGCCAGCGCAACGAGCAGGATGAACTGCGAATGCTCCGGGCGCGTGATGAAAGGGTTGATGATCGAACTCTGCAGCGCGTAACCGAGGGCAAAAAAAGCGATTGCCACCGGCACGATAGCGAGGACCGGGTCGAGCTTGAGCCATGCGAACAGAAGCACCGCCGCGTACATGGCGATCGTCATCATCTGGCCGTGCGCGAAGTTGACGACGCGCACGACGCCGAAGATCACCGACAGGCCTAGCGCCATTAGCCCGTACACCAGGCCGGCGAGGATCCCGGAGATGAGCACGTTGACGACAAGGGTCGGCGGCATGACGAGCGCCTTCTCAACGAAAAGGGCCGGCGGCGCCGGCCCTTGCGGACGCGGACGGAATCCTCAGGCCTTGTAGTAGGGCCACGGAAACACCGGCTTCGCCTCGGCGGCGGCCTGCGGCAGCACCACCACCGGCTGCTGGTGCAGGTTCTCGACGCAGGCCGATTGGTTGCCTTCGACCTGGCCCTTCGTGTTGAACTTGATCGGCCCGCCGAGCATCATGCGGCTGGTGATGTCGGTGGCGCGGATCGCGTCCGCCAGCGGCTTGTGCGCCGCGGTCCCGGCGCGCTTGAACGCGTCTGCCGCGACCAGAATCGCCTCGAAGGTGTAGCCGACGTTGAGCGCGTTGAACATCAGCTTGTCCTTGGGAAACATCTTGCGGAACGCGCGGTCCACCGTGTTGGTGAGCTCGGCCTTGGGGTTGTACCACGGCACGTTGGAGATGCAGTAGTCCGAAAGCTTGCCGAGCGCGCGGTAGAACTGCTCCTCGTACATGCCGGGCGAGCCGGGGCTGACGATGCCCATTGTGTTCCAGCGCTGCCTGACCACCTCTCGGCGCAGCAGAATCGAATCGTTTAGCCGGCACACGAGCAGCACGAAATCGGCGTTCGAGGCCTTGGCCTTGGCGACCTCGACCGAGAGGTCCTTCGCCGCCGGGTCGTAGGCGATCTCCTCGACGACCTTGAACGGCAGTTGCGTGAGGTGCGGCAGCATCGCGTTGATGCCGTGCGCCATGGCCTGGCCGAAGGTGTCGTTGACGTGCATGAACACTGCTGTGCGCGGTACCGCGTGTGTGGCTTGAAACAGGTCGCCGATCAGGTTCAGGCCATTGCGCACCAGATCGATCGCGGTCGGGAAGACGCGGAAAACGAACTTGTAGCCCTGCTCGGTGATCTGGGGCGCCGCCGCGACGTTGATCACGAACGGCACGCCACGCTGCTCGGCGACCTGCGCGATCGCCACCGTCTGGCCCGAGTCGAATGCGCCGACCAGCACGTTCGCGCCCTCGTCGATGAGACGCTCGGCGCGGCTGCGCGCGACGCTGACGTTTGATTCGGTGTCGGCGTTCATGATCTCGATGTCGACGCCGAGCATCTGCTTGATCACGCCCGGAGCGAGATCGACGCCCTTCTGACACGATTGTCCGATCTGCGCCTCGTAACTCGAGCGCGGCAGCAGCACGCCGACCTTGAGTTTGCCCGACTCGGCGCGCGCGATGCCGAAGGGGTAAAGCGCGGTCGCGACGCCGGCGGCAGCGAGCGATTTGTTGAAGTTGCGGCGGTCCATGGCTCCTCCTTGCGGTGATGTGGCGGTTTGCTTAGTGCCAATTTCGGCACCGCGATCCCCGCGGCGCCCCTAACGCTTATTATTGTTCTGGCCTCTGACGCTCCGCCGCCGCGCCGCTGCGATAAAACGGCGCGAAGGCGACATTGCGCGAGTTTGTTATATACCATTACAATTGCGCCGTCAACTCGACTTCGACCAGGCAAGAAATGACCAGGCTGCCCTCGCCCCACCGTCCGCGCGTGCTCGCCCCGATCAAGCGCGTCGCGGGCATTGAATACGACGTGCTCGACGAGCTCATCGGCTACTCGCTGCGGCGCGCGCAGGTGGCGACGTTTTTCGCCTTTCACATTGCCACGCGCGGACTCGAAATCACGCCCCCGCGCTTCACCGCGCTGGTGCTGGTCGGCGCCAACCCCGGGATCAGCCAGTCGACGCTCGGCACCGTGCTTGGCATCGCGCGCTCGGGTGCGATGATGCTGGCTAACTGGATGGTCGGGCGCGGCGTCGCCGAGCGCCGGCGCCACCCCGAGGACGGCCGTGTCTGGGGGCTGTACCTGACGGCGGCCGGCGAGCGCTTCGTGCAGAAGATGAAGCGCAACGTGCGCGCCGAGGACCGCAAGGCGTCTGGACTAAACGCGGCCGAACGCCGCCAGTTGCTTCGGCTGCTCGAGAAGCTCGCTGTCTAGGTGGAGGATGCGCTCTAGCGTTCCGACTCGCTGATTCGCCGAAGAAAAGATGCCGAGAATCGACGCCATATGGCGTTGCAAATGCTCGCAAGGCATCCAAGCTTGCTGCGCCCCGCGTACATAAAGGCGCCGTGGTCACGGCTACGGTGGCGCAAGCATGATCCGGCGGTCCCGGCTACATCGTCGATGCCGGACTCAAGGCCGCGCAGCTGAAAGAAACGCCTCCAGCAGCGGCATGCCGTCGAGCAGGTCCGCGCCCGGCTGCTGGTGGAACTCCGGATGCCACTGGACGCCGAAGACGAAACTTCTGCCCTTCCAGCGCAGCGCCTCGATTACCTCATCTTCGGCGCGCGCCTCTACCAGGATGTCGCGGCCCAGGCGCCTGATCCCCTGGTGATGGATGGAAACCACGCTGCCGCTGCTCGTTTCGGCGTACCAGCGCGCGAGCAGACTGCCTTCGGCGAAACTCACGCTGTGGATATTGCGGTCGAAGTCGCCATGTTCGTGCGCGACGCTTCCCGCGCACTGACTCGGCAGATCCTGGTACAGGGACCCGCCCAGCGCCACATTGATCAGTTGCATGCCGCGGCAGATGCCCAGTACGGGTTTGCCCGCTTCCATGAACTCGTGCAGCAGTTCGAGCTCGTAGGCGTCGCGCACCGGATCGCCGTTCCATTCGGGGCGCAGCGGTTCCTCGGCGTAGGCCTGCGGGCTGACATCGGCACCGCCTTGCAGGATCAGCCCGTCGAGGTACTCGGCGTAATCGCGCAGGCGGATGTTGCTGCGAATCGCCGCGCTCTCCTGCAGCACCGAGGGCACCATCAGCACCAGCACGCCGCGCGACATCACCCATTCGGCGATCGATTGCTCCAGCACCTGCAGGGTCTTGGCCTTGATGCCGCTCGCGCCCTGCTCGGGATGGAAGATGCGCGCCGAGAGGCCGATCCGGACCGGGCGGCGCCTGCCGATGATCATGTGCCACTCCTTTCGCGAAATCGCCGCACTGCCGCGTCGACTACGCCCTGAATGCCGCCCTCGTCGGCGTATTGCATGCGCAGATAGCTCGCATGGTTGCCTTCGGTGGACGCGACGCCGCGGAGATCTTCGAGCGCGGCCTGGCTGCCGAGGGCGACAGCATGCGGCTCGAGGCGGCGCAGGGTGGCCAGAATATCCTCGCGCAGCCACAGGTTTTCGTTGTTCCGCGGATGCACGATGTTCCCGTCGAGTCCGAAACGGCAAGCCTCGAAGCGATTGTAATTGTAGACCAGATAATCGTCCTCGGCGGGCGGCGCTTCCTCGCCCGCGAGCAGCATCCTGCACAGGGCCTGCATGTAGCAAGCCAGCGCTGCGGCCCGCTCCACTGTCAGCGGCGTGTCGCAGACGCGCAGTTCGATGGTGCCGTACTCCGGCTTGGGCCGGATGTCCCAGTAGAAGTCCTTCATGCTCTTCACCACGCCGGTCCTCTCCATCTTGGCGAAGTAGTTCTGCTCGAACTCGGACCAGCGCAACATGAAAGGCGCGCGCCCGCTCAGCGGAAACGCGAACACCGAGTTCAGGCGCGCCGTGTCGAACAGCGTGTCCACGCCCTGCGAATACGGGGACGAGGCGGAAAGCGCGATGAAATGGGGCAGGTAGCGGTTGAGCGCATGCAGCAGGAACAGTCCTTCGTCGGGCGAGCCGCAGCCGATATGCACGTGCTGGCCGAACACCGTGAACTGCTTGGCGAGGTAGCCGTAGAGTGAGGAAAGCTCCTTGAAGCGCGACTTGGCGAAGATGCGCTGGTCGAACCAATGCTGGAACGGATGCGTGCCGCCGCCGCATACGCCGACGTTGAGTCGGTCACCCGCCGCCACCAGTACATCCCGCATCTGCCGCAGCTGGGCCAGCAGCTGATCGTGGCGCGTGTGCGCGTCGGTGGCGATTTCGATCATGCTCTCGGTGATTTCCGGTTTGACATCGCCGGGGAAGCGCGCGCGCTCGAGCAGATGCAGCATGTCCATGGCCGAGGCGGACAGGTCGAGGTCGGTCGGATTGACCAACTGCAGCTCGAGTTCCACGCCCATGGTGAGCGAGTCGGAAGCCTTGAACGGTTCGAGCGCCACGGTCAGCCCGCCCCGTCCTTGGGTGCCTCGCCGGCCCAGACCAGGGCGCGCTGCGTCACCAGCGGGCCGATCACCCCGAGCAGGAGCACGATGGCCGCGATCGCCGCCACCTCACTGAGCAGATCGAGGCCGAGGTGACGCGACTGCTCCAGCAGCACAATCGCGAACACCGATTGCGGCATCAGCGCGAGGCCGGTAAGGAAGCCCTTGCGCCAGGTGATGCCGCCGAGGCGGGCGAGCAGCGTCGTCGCTGCCACCTTGACCGCCATGCGCGCGGCGATCACGGCGAGCGCCAGCTCGATTCCGGCAATCGCGTCCTTCCAGTGCAGGCTGGCGGCGACGAACACGAACAGCATCATGGTCAGCAGATCGCCGAGGACGCCGAAATTGCGCTGCGCCTGGGACAGCACGACGCGCCGGTGGCGCGCCACCACGCCGAATGCCAGCGTCGCCAGCAGCGGGGAGAACTTGAGGGTGTGGGTGAACGCCGTCAGCACCAGGACGGCGACCGCGAAAGCAACGGTGGCGCTGCGGTCCATGCCGCCAAGCGCGCGCAGCAAAGCGGGCACGGCCACGCCGAACAGCGCGCCCAGGCACGCGGACACGATCAACACCACCAGGCTGCTCCACAAGGCCTGGAACACGCCGCCGGCGCCGGACAGGACCCAGTAACCCATGACCATTTTGAACGCGATCACGGCGAGCACGGAGTTGAAGGCTGACAGGTGCAATGTGCGTTCCGTGACCTGGCCGGAACTGTGCAGTTCGTTCGCCACCCGCAGCACCGCCGCCGGGGAGGTGGACATCGCCAGCGCCGAAAGCAGCAGGGCCGGCACCAAGGGCACCGCAAACCAGTGGGCGATGAAGAACACGGCGGCGAAGCTGCAGCAGGCTTCCAGCACGCTGGTCACTCCGAGCCAGGGGTTCGCGCGCACCCAACGCAGGTTGATGCGGTAGCCGAGCTCGAACAGGATCAGGCCGAAGGCGACGTCGGCGAGAAAAGTGACCGGCCCGCCGTTCGGATCTGGCAGCAAGCCCCCTTGGGCCGAGCCCAGCAGGAAGCCGACGATGCCGTAACTGCTGATGCGCGGCAGCGCGAGCCAGCGATGACCGAGTTCGCCCGCCATCCATGCCAGCGCCAACGCGACCGGCCAGGCGGTTTCGTGCAATAGCGAAAAGATCGTATCCGGCATCAAGCGTCTCTCATGCCGCGGACGCGGTGCGCCGCATGGTCACGCTTCGGTGCGTCTGGATTTTTTCATGATGCGGCCGCGGCGGCGCATCGCGGCTGCATCGAGCAGCATGCGGCCAGCCCAGCGAAACACATTGTACTCGGCCACCAGCCCGCGCATCAGGCGCATGCGGTCGCGCTGCTCGTCCGGCGGCATGGCCAGCGCGCGCTGCAGGGCGGCCGCGCATTGGTCGGCATCGTAGGGATTGACGATCAGGGCCTCCGGCAGTTCGCGCGCGGCGCCGGTGAACTGCGACAGTATGAGCACCCCGCGGTCGTCGTCGCGGGCCGCGACGAATTCCTTGGCGACCAGGTTCATGCCGTCGTGCAGGCTGCTGACGAAACACAGGTCGGCGGCGCGAAAATATTGGTATACCTCGGGTGCCGTATGGTGCTCGACCTTGAGCACGATGGGCGGCGGACCCTGGCGCGCGAAGCGGCCGTTGATGCGCGTGGCCATGGCGCGCACCTGCGCTTCGTGATGCTGGTATTCGTCGATGCCCGCGCGCGTCGGCGCGGCGATCTGGACAAAGGTAAAGCGGCCGACCCACTCCGGATTCAGTTCGAGCAGGCGCTCGATCGCGCTGAAGCGCTCGACGATGCCCTTGGTGTAGTCGAGACGGTCGATGCCGACGCCGAGCTTGTGTTCCGGCGGCAGATCGTTCAGCTGGCGTATGCCGCTGCGGCAGTCCGGCACACTCCTTTGCAGCATCTCCGGTGCCGGCGGCCAAGCGATGGAAATCGGGTAGCGGCGCACGGCCGTACGCTTGTTGCCGAATGAGACGTTGAAGGATTCCCGGTCGACCCGCGCCTCGAGAAAACGATCCACCGTATCGACGAAATTGTTGCAGTGGAACTGCGTATGAAAGCCGAGAATGCTGCTGCCGAGCAGCCCCGCGATTACCTCGTCGCGCCACGGGCAGATGGCGAACGATTCGGGGTTGGGCCAGGGTATGTGCCAGAAAGTGATGACAGTGGCGTTGGGCAGTTCCTCGCGGATCATTTTCGGCAGCAGGGCAAAGTGGTAGTCCTGCACCAGGACGATGGGGTCCTTGGTCTTGGCCTCGCTCACCACCGCCTTGGCGAACTTGCGGTTGACCGCGACATACTGGGCCCAGTCGCTCGAGCGGAAGGTGGGCCGCACATGCGCGATGTGGCACAGCGGCCACAGCCCTTCGTTGGAGAAGCCGTAGTAGTAGCCGGCCTCCTCCTCCGCCGAAAGCCAGACGCGGCGTATGCGGTAGGCCGGTTTGTCCGGCGGCACCGCGACGCGGTCGTGCTTGTCGACCACCTCATGGTCGGCCGAGCCGCTGCCATGGGCGATCCATGTGCCCGAGCAGGCGCGCATGATCGGCTCCATTGCCGTGACCAAGCCGCTCGCGGGTTGCTGCACTTCGATGCGGTCGCCGCGGCGCTGGTGGATATAGGGCTCGCGGTTGGACACCACGATCACGTCCTCGCCGCGCAGTTCGCCGCGCAGAATGGCGCGCAGCGACTCCGGCGTCCAGGTAATCTGGCTTTCATCGCGTGCATGCACGTCGGACTCAAGTTCGCGAACCAGGCGCTGCAAATCGCGCGCGATGGGATTGAACTCGGGCAGGTTGGTTTGCATGCCTAGCCCCGGCTGGCGCAGCAGCCCTTCGCCGCGCAGCAGGGAGCGCATACCGGTCATCCAGCCGCGCCACGACACCTGGGCAACGATGACCGTTACCAGCGACACTACAACAGCGAGGCCCATGAACAGGTAGAACAGGTAGCGCTTGGTTTCCTCGCTGCGGCGTGTAATGAAGCTCATGTCGTGCACCAGCACCAGCCGCCCCTTGGGCTCCGCCGCGGTGGGCATCGGGAACACCATCACGTCCACGGGCCCCTTGGCGCTCGGCAACAGATGATCGTGGGGTGCTTCCCAGCGTTGGAGATCGGAGCAACGGATCTCCTTCGGCAGCGAACGCGTGGCCAGCTCTTTGCTTGTCGGTGTGGCACAGTAGCCGACCGCAAACAGCCGCTCGTCGCGGGTGATGCGGTTGAAAAACTCCAGTATCCTGACTCTCCTGCCGGCCACCAGCAGGTCCTGCAGCGGCTCCTGAATGGTGTTGGCGATCAGCGACGAGCGGCTGCCCAGGTCGTGCACGAACCAGCTCAGGGTCAGGCGATCGACCAGCGGGGTCACGGCGTAGGCGAAGCCCGCCAGAACCAGCACCAGAGGCAACACGAAGCGCAAAGACAGTCTCATATTGTAACTTTACCAGCCGAGGCGTGTTTTAGTCACGCCGTGTCGTAGGTCGACGCCGGCGGGCTGAAAGGCCGCGCTTAAAAGCGCGAATTCAAAGGCTTGCGACATCGTCGCCGAGCGTCGGCGTAATGCGCGCGCTTGGTCTTGCTCACTATGTGGAACAGCACCCGGCTTCGCCGGCGGCGCAAGCCCTGCAAGCTCCTCAAGGCTCGTGCCGGGCAGGCGAAGGCCGCGCGGCCAGTTCCTTGTGCAGCCGCAGCGGCTGGCGACGGCGCAGCCTGAGGTTGAGCATTTCCACCGCCACGGAGAAGGCCATGGCGAAATAGATATAGCCCTTGGGTATGTGCATCGCGAAACTTTCACCAATGAGCGCCACCCCGACCAGGATCAGGAAGGACAGCGCCAGCATTTTGACGGTCGGGTGCCCGTCGACGAAATCGCCTATGGGCTTGGCCGCGAACATCATGACCCCCACGGCGATGACGATGGCGAGCACCATGACCGGCACCTGATCGACCATGCCGACCGCGGTGATTACCGAATCCAGGGAAAACACGATGTCGAGGACGGCGATCTGAACCAGCGTCATGAGGAATCCGGTACGCCGATGACGCTCGAACGCGTACTCGTCTCCGCTTTCGAGGGCTTTGTGTATTTCTGTGACCGCCTTGGCGAGCAGGAACAGCCCGCCGCCGAGCAGGATCAGGTCGCGGCCGGAGACGGCGTGGCCGAACACCTGAAACAGCGGGTTGGTGAGGCGCATCATCCAGGCAAGCGACAGTAGCAGGGCGATGCGGGTGAACATGGCGAGCCCGAGCCCGAGCACGCGCGCCCGCTGGCGCTCGTCAGGCGGCAGGCGGCCGGCGAGGATGGAAATGAATATGACGTTGTCCACGCCGAGCACGATTTCCAGCGCGACCAGTGTCAGCAGCGCGATCCATGCTTCGGGCGAGGCCAGCCACTCCATGGGTTTGGTGCAGGCCCGCGCCGCTCAGTCGTCGCCGCCGGCGAAGCCGAGCAGATGCAGCAGGCTGGTGAACAGGTTGAAAATCGACACGTACAGCGTCACCGTGGCCATGATGTAATTGGTCTCGCCGCCGCGCATGATATTGCTTGTCTCGAACAGAATCAGGCCGGACATGAGCAGCACGAACATGGCGGAAACGGCCAGGGATAGTCCGGGCATCTCGAAAAACACGGCAGCGAGTCCGGCGAGGAACGCGACCAGGATGCCGACCGTGAGGAACCCCGCCATGAAGCTGAAATCCCTGCGGCTGGCGAGCGCATAGCCCGACAGGCCGAGGAAAATAGCGGCGGTACCGCCCATGGCGGTCATCACCACCTGCGCGCCGTTGGGCAAGGCGAGATAAGCGTTGAGGATCGGTCCCAGCGTGTAGCCCATGAAGCCGGTGAGGGCGAATACGAACACCAGCGCGAGCGCGCTGTCGCGGAACTTCGTGGTCAGAAACAGCAGGCCGAAGTAGCCCACCAGCGTGAGTATCAGGCCCGGGTGCGGCAGCTTGAGCGCCATCGACGCGAGGGCACTCAGAGCGCTGAAGGCCAGCGTCATCGACAGCAGCAGATAGGTGTTGCGGATTACTTTGTTGGCGGCCGGGGCCGCGGCAAGCTGACGGTCGATGCCGCTTGCAGCGATGGCGCGCGAATGGTTCGGCAGGTCCATGAGTCGTTCTCCTTTCCGGTTGTGGCGATCGGCGATGCGCGCCCACGGCGAGGGCTGTACCACCGGGTCTGCCGAGGCGGCAGACAAACGCATCCTAGCGGTGATGGCTAGCTTTGAAAATTCGAATATAATGTTTCCAATGTTCGAAAAATACGAACTGAGGCGAAGCGATGGCCGGGCTCAACTATAAGCACCTGCGCTACTTCTGGACGGTGGCCAAGGCCGGCGGTATTGCGCGCGCCTGCGAGCGCCTGCACCTCACGCCGCAGACCGTCAGCGGACAGCTGAGCGCGTTCGAGGACGCGCTCGGCCACAAGCTATTTGCGCGCGTCGGCCGCCGCATGGAGCTCACCGAGGCCGGGCGCATGGTGCTTCGCTACGCCGACGAGATGTTCACGGTCGGCGAGGAACTCGAGGAGGCGCTGCGCCACGAGGGAGGCAGCCTGCCCTTGCTGTTCAAGGTTGGCATTGCCGACTCGGTGCCGAAATCGGTGGCCTACCGGCTGCTCGAACCGGCGGTATCCCT
>CAZRMO010000072.1:0-18595 GCA_964601155.1 uncultured Enterobacteriaceae bacterium | reverse complement strand
TGCCTCGCGGATTTGTTTCCTACTTGTCGCCCCAGACCTCGTGCACCCGTGCGTCGCGACCGCAGGCTCTGCGATAGTAGGCATAGCGGATCGGGTTCTTCTTATAATAGCCCTGGTGATATTCCTCTGCCGGATAGAACGCCGAGGCAGCGCTAATTTCGGTAAATATCTGATGGAACTTGCCGCTTTTCAGCAAGGCGTCGCGGCTCGCTTCGGCGATCTTGCGTTCTGCCTCGTTCTGCCAGTAGATGGCGCTGCGATACTGCGTCCCCACGTCGCAGAACTGGCGATCCTTTACCGTCGGATCGATGTGATGCCAGAAGTAATCGACCAGTTGCGCATAACTCAGCTTCGCTGGGTCATAGGTGACGCGCACGGCCTCGGCGTGTCCGGTGCCGCCAGAGCTGACCTGTTCGTAGGTGGGATTGGGGGTTTTGCCGCCGGTGTACCCGGATTCCGCCGAGACCACGCCCGGCAGTTTCTCGAAATCGGCCTCCATGCACCAGAAGCAGCCGCCTGCGAAAATTGCCGTCGCCGTGGCAGCGGCGCTCTGCGCGGGTTTTGCCGGCTGCGCCTTGGCGGCGAAACCCACGCCCGCCAGCAGCAGCGCTACAGCCGCGGCGAACCCGACCAGACCCAGGCCGGCCTTCATGTGCGCAAGTCCGGCAGCTTGTCCGCACGCGGCACGAAATTCAGCGCCACACCGTTGTTGCAATAGCGCTTGCCCGTAGGCGGCGGACCGTCATCGAACAGGTGGCCCTGATGCCCGCCGCAACGCGAGCAATGGTACTCGGTGCGCGGAAAGACCAGTTTGAAATCGGTCTTGGTGGCAACGGCGCCGGGCAAGGACTGCCAGAAGCTCGGCCAGCCGGTGCCGCTATCGTATTTTCTGCTGCTGTCGAACAAGGGCAGATTGCAGGCAGCGCAGACGAAAGTTCCATCGCGTTTCTCATGGTTCAAGGGGCTGCTTCCGGCGCGTTCCGTATCCGCCTCGAATAATACGCGATAAGCGGGCGCAGGCAGCAGAGCGGCCCATTCGGCCTTGGACTTGCGCAGCACCGGGCCGGCGCCCTCCTTCGCCAGCGCAAAGCCGGCGTTGATGATAGGTAGTGCGGACAAGCCCAACAGCCATTTCAGTGATCGACGACGATCCATAACGTTCTCCGGAAGATTTTGCGCCTGACAGCCTAACATTTAGAGGCCGGCGACACCGCGGCCGCCGATCCCTTGCAGACGAGCCTACACGCTTCATAGCACGCATCTGCAAGCTCTCATTTGGCGCGCCATGACAACTAGTTCGGCTGGAACTGGCGCACGGTTACACGCTGGTGCACAATTCGTCAGCGAGCACGAAATATAGATCTTATTCCCGCGCGACTGTAACCTAAGGTCTGGATGCAACGAATAGAAGAGACAGGTCGACTGAACGCAGGCGAGGATAAGCTCAGGGATTTGCTGACGCGCGGACTCGCCGGCGACGAAAGGGCCTACCGCGCGTTTCTGCAGGAACTGAGCGCGCATTTGCGCGCCTTCCTGAGGAAGCGTCTCGCCCGCTTGCCGGACGAGGTGGAGGATCTGGTGCAAGAATCGCTGCTAGCCGTACACAACCAACGCCACACCTACGACGCCGGACAACCGTTGACCGCGTGGATACACGCGATCGCGAAGTACAAGCTCGTCGATTTGCTGCGCCGGCGGTCAAAACGCGAGTTGCTAACGGACCCGCTGGAGGATGAGTTCAGTCTTGTGTCCGCCGCGGACACCGAGGTCGCGGACGCGCGCCGCGACCTTGGCAAGCTGCTGGCCCAACTGCCCGACCGGCAGCGCCTACCCATCATCCATATGAAGCTGGAGGGTTTGTCGGTGGCGGAGGCCGCAAAGCGTACGGGCATGTCGGAATCAGCGGTCAAGGTGGGCGTGCACCGCGGCCTGAAGGCGCTGGCGGCAATCATAAGGGGCGGCGCATGAGAACCGACGATCTGGTAAGCATGCTGGCGGCCGGTGCCGGCGCGGTGCGGCCGAAGCAGGCCGCGCGCCGTCATGCGAGCGCGGTCGCCTGGGGCTTGCTCGGTGCGGCGCTGCTGATGGCCATGCTTCTGGGACCGCGACCCGATCTTGCCACGGCGGTGCTGCTGCCGATGTTCTGGATCAAGCTCGCTTTTGTCGCCGGTATTGCCGCAGCCAGTTTGTTCGCGGCCTTGCGCCTGTCGCGCCCGGGAGTGCGGCTGGCTTGGGTGCCGGGCGCACTTGCTGCGCCGGTGCTTGCCATGTGGCTGCTCGCCGCGATCGCGCTGCTTCGGGCCGACGCAGCGCAGCGTGCGGTATTGTTTTTCGGGGATACCTGGGACGTGTGTCCGTTCCTGATCACCATGTTGTCCGTGCCGGCGTTTGTCGCCGCGATGTGGGCGATGAAGGGCCTCGCGCCGACGCGCTTGCGCCTCGCCGGCGCGGCTGCGGGACTGCTGGCCGGGGCCTTGGGCGCGCTGGTATATTGCCTGCATTGTCCCGAAATGGGGGCGCCGTTTATCGCCTTCTGGTATCTGCTCGGCATGCTGATGCCTGCTGCCGCCGGAGCCTTGCTCGGTCCGCGCCTGCTGCGCTGGTAGCGCAGCGCGCCGCCTCCGTCGACGGGACAACCGCAAGCGGCGACTCCGGAGGCGTCACGCGTTTCGCGTTACACTTGTGCCACCGAATCGCTGGAAGACACATGCGCTGGCGCATCACCTCGCTGCTGCTCAACCTCGCTCATGCGATCGATCACCTGATGTTGCTGGTGTTCGCGACAGCGGTATCGGCCATCGCGCGCGACTTCGGCGTCGGGCGCTGGGAGGATCTCATGCCCTATACCACCGGCGCCTTCCTCATGTTCGGCATCGGTTCCCTTCCTTCCGGACGGCTGGGGGACTTGTGGGGTCGGCGCGCGATGATGCTGATTTTCTTCTTCGGCATGGGCGCCTGCGCCGTGCTGATCGCGCTCACCCAGAGCCCCTGGCAGCTGGCGCTGGCGCTGGGCTTGATGGGCGCTTTCGCGTCCATCTATCATCCGGTGGGTATTCCGATGTTGCTGCAGCATACGCGCAAGCCGGGCATCACCATAGGCGTCAACGGCATGGTCGGCAATCTGGGCATCGCCGCAGCGGCCATATCGACCGGATTCCTGATTCAATATGCGAACTGGAGAATGGCTTTCGTCGTCCCCGGCCTCGTCTCGGTCGCCTGCGGTCTGCTATTCATGAAAATCGCGCCGGCTGAACAAGGCGCGCCCGGAAAGCGGAGCGTCAGGCAGATCGAGCTTGCGCCCGCCACCCGCAACAGGGTGTTCCTGGTGATGACCATGCTCGCCATCACCACCAGCATCCTGTTCAATTTCACCACCAATGGTAACGGCGAGTTGCTCATGGAGCGCCTGCCGATTCTGATGCAGCAGCCCGCACTGCTCGGGATGCTGCTCGCGGTGGTCTACACCCTGTCTTCGGTGTCGCAGCTGATCGTCGGGCGCTTGATAGATCGCTTTCCGATACGCAACGTCATGCTCGGAATTATCGCTTTCCAGGGCCCCATTTTCCTGTTCGCCGCCTTCAGCCGGGGCTGGACGCTTTACGCGGCCATGGTCATTTTCATGGTGCTGGTTTTCGGTTCGATCCCCTTCACCGACGCGATCATCGCGCGCTTCGTCGATGACAGCATTCGCTCCCGCGTAAGCGGTATGCGTCTGGCTGTTTCCTTCGGCGTGAGCTCCATGGCCGTGTGGGCGCTGGGGCCGGCGGTCAAGGCTGCCGGCTTCGGCTCCGCCCTGATGGCGCTGGGCGCCGTCGCAGTCTGCTCGTTCCTGATTACCTGGCAGTTGCCTGACGAGCAAAGCATCCGCAGCGCTTCCGCGACGCAGAGCACACAAGCCACCTGAACCGCGGGACGCGCGGCCGGCGAAGCGCCCGGCGATGAGACAAAACTGACAATTATCAAGACTGCATCCCCGATATGGGATCAGAGTTCACAAAAAAGGAGAAGGCGGGTTTTCTATAGTGTTTAGCGTTCCTGCAGCGATACTCAGACAGACTAGCAAGTGCGGCCACGATTTTTCCTGCCTGCGCACCGGGCAGTGTGGCGAGAGTCCGATGTGCGACGTGGAAACTGCGCACGGGAACCAGGTTCTCTGCGTACGTAGCGCTGGCTGGCCGAAGTGCCCATACCACCTGGATTTCGGCGGGGCCGAGTACTGCGTCTGCCCGGTCCGTTGTGCACTTCACCGGCAAAGCGGGCCCTGAGCGCTACGCTATGGCGTCACTGCGGCAAAGCATGCGCTAAGATAAAATGCAGGGCAATCAAGGAGGATAGGCCAGATGCGAGGAACCGTCATCGTGGTGTTTGCCCCGGGCCGTGAATACGAGTTGAGGATTACCGCGGGCGATGCGCCCCTGCCGCCAGCGCAGGACGGGGAACTGTGGTTGTCGCAGCAATTCGAGGAACTGGGCTGCACCCCCAGAAGCCTGGTGGGAAAGGTGCTTGTCCTCGACAAGGTTCTCGAGGTGGCGCGTGATGCCGGCGAGAAGCGTTTCGCCGGCGACGTCGCCTGGGCGGAACACTATGCCCGCGCGGTGCTCGCCACGCTCAACCGAAAAAGCGTGCGCGTCGACCTCGAAGAGAACACCGTAGGCTAGAACAGCAACTCTGTCAGACGCTCTGGCAGACGCCTCATGACTGCAACTTGGCGACCTGCTGCGCCAGCTGCTGCATACGCACCGCAATCGATTTCAGCAGCGAGGCGCCGAACGCGGGCTTGGACCGGACCAGGCCGAGGAAGTCGGTGCGGTTGATTGCAAGCAGTCTACAGTCGGTGTCCGCCTTCGCCGAGGCCGCTCGCGCCGAGCGGTCCACCAGCGCCATTTCGCCGAACATCCCGCCAGATCCAACGTGCTCGACCACGCTGGCGCCCACCGAGATCGCGACGCGGCCATCAAGCACGACATACATGAATGCGCCGACGGCGCCTGCGCTCATGATGACTTTGCCCGCAGTAAATTCGGTGGGCTCCTGCGCGACAAGTTCCTTTTGCAGACTGGCGAGCGTCTTGCGGTCCAAAATGTCGCTATGCTCGGCGGGCGTGACCGTAGAGCGGGCGGCGCCCAATTTGGCGATACTCTGGCGCAAACGCTGAACCATGGTGCTCATCAGCATCAGCGCGAACTCGGGTTTCTTCTCCAGCGCCGCGTGAAACTGTTTTTCGTCCAGCGACAGGACGCGGCAGTTGATCTTCGCCATGGCCGTCGCGCTCCGCGGCAGGCCGGCGATCACCGCCAGTTCGCCGAACACATCACCGGGCTTGACCACGCCGAAAAACCTGTTCTGAATCATCAGGCCGATTTCGCCCTCCAACAACAGGTACATCCGCGCGCCCCTGGAAAACAATCCTCCCGCCTTCTCGTTTTCGGAGAAGATGGGCTTGCCGGCCGGCTTCTCTTCCAGCGTTCCGGCCGAGCGGAAGAATTCCAGCGCGACGGCCGGCTGATAAAGCGGGCTTTGCGCGGCGACCTGTGCCGCGGCGTGCGCGGCCGCTTCGGGGCGAGGCTTGGGCTTGGCCGAGAAATCGAGGTCTTCCATGGAGCAGGATATTTTAATCCCTAATTCGTCCGCGGGCGCGCGGCGGCGGAACTTCGGGTACATTCGTGCGTATTCGGAGGTCTCGCATTCGTCTTTATAATCGAGAAAATCCATATGGCTGCCCTACCTACCCTGCGTCAACTCGGCTACTTGGTCGCATTGGCGCAGCATCTCAATTTCACGCGCGCTGCGGCGGCCTGCTACGTCACACAATCGACACTCAGCGCCGGCCTGAAGGAACTTGAGGCGACGCTGGGCGCGTCTCTGGTCGAGCGCGACCGGCAAACCGTGCTGATGACGCCGCTGGGTCTGGAGATAGTCGAGCGTGCGCGCGCCTTGATCGCGGCGGCCGAAGACCTCGCAGCGCTCGCCGCGGCGGCATCCGAGCCCATGACGGGCGCGCTGCGATTGGGCGCCATACCGACGATTGCACCCTTCCTGCTGCCGCGCATCCTCCCCGGCCTGCGCGCCAAATACCCGAAGCTGAAATTGCTGCTGCGTGAAGACGTCAGCGCCAACCTGTTGCAGCGGCTGGCAGGCGGGCAGCTGGATTTTGTTCTGCTTGCACTCCCCTTCGACACCGGAGACATGCTGCTGCGGAAGCTGTTCGACGACGAGTTCTGGCTGGTCGGCTGCGACGATGACCCGGCGCTCAAAGCCAAGCGCGCGACAGTCGACGCGAGGGTGGCAGAGCGACTGGTGTTGCTGGAGGAGGGCCATTGCCTGCGCGAGCACACTCTTGCCGCCTGCCCACACTCCGAGTCCGCAAATGCCTCGGGCATAGAGGCGACCAGCCTGCTGACACTGGTGCAGATGGTGGAGTCGGGCATAGGCCTCGCGCTAGTGCCTGAAATTGCGCTCAACAGCGGCCTGCTCAACGGCACCAAGCTGCTGGCACGCCCGCTGACGCCGCCAGCGCCCAAACGCAGCATCGCGCTGCTCGCGCGGCGCTCCAGCGCAAAACAGACAGAATTTGCGGCGCTGGGCGATTTCATCGAGGCCGCACGCAAGCGCGAACATTACGCCGTCACCACTTCCAGAGGGCGGCGGCGCCAGAGCTAAGGCGCGCGTATGCGCCAACGGCCCGAACCGATCAGCCTAGGCTAGCGGTGCGGGATCGCTTGCGAGCGTGCGAGCACCGAACGCAGGAATAGGCGCGTATATACGCCGAAATTCCTGAGCAGACCGGCGACCATGCTGGTCATCGCGTGGCGCGCGGCCGGCGGCGACCGCTCGAGCAAGGCATATAAATCCGGTTCGGGCTCGGTTCCACCCAAGACGTAGTCCGGATCGGAGACGTACTTGGCCGGCAGAGTTTGTTCCAGCACCCGATCGGTGGCGCCCGCCAGCGCATGGGCTTGCCTGCTGATCACTTCGCGCGCAGTACTGTCGGTAAAAGCCGCGCGTCCGGCATCGCCCGAAACATCTTCGAGGGCGCGCATCAATGCGTCGCCGTCATCGTGGCGAAGATAGGCAGTTCTCATGCGGTGATATTGATAATTCTCCAACGCAAGATGCCGGTTGGAGACCAGGATAATGGCCTCCTTTTTCGGTTGGTGCCAGCCCAACAGGTCGACCGTATTGATCCATAGCATCCGCGGCACGCTCACCCCCGGCAGCACGGTCGCGTGGTAAGGCTGGGTCAGATCCTCGACGTAATGCAGCGCCCAGCCCGCGAAACGCCAGCCCCAGTAAGGATGGCCCGTTTGCAGCGCGTAGACGGCGAGGGATTGCCACAAGTGGATGCGATATTCCGGATAGGTCCGCCGCAGGAAAGGGGCGGCCTTGTACACGATGGACGCCTCGTGGAAAAAGCCCATGTGAAACGGCGCCTGGCTCCCAAATTCCAGCGCCGGATTGCCGAACGGCTGCTTGCCGAAGCCGTAGACTTTGCCGTAAGGGGTTCCATTGTCTTCCCACAGGCCGATGTCCATGCCGTAGTCCGGCTCGTCGGTGGCGGTCGCAATCACTTCAAGCGGCGCGACCCGGTCCCCCTCGTGCAACTGAAGGAACACGCTCTCCTGTGCCGTGCTCGCGCCTCGCCGCGTGGTGACATCGGTCCAGGGCAAAGTCGCCTTCCCCGACACGTCAGTTCCAGGTCGCGCCTGCAGGAACAGTTTCAGTTTCATCCCGGGATTGATGCGCAGCGCCGCGATAAAGCGCCGCCTCAGTTCGGCCGGTGTCCCGCCCGCCTTGAATGCCAGGGCGTCCGGGCGCGCGGGATATAGCGGGACATGCGCCCTGGCCCAGGCTTCTTCGCGCTGCAACAGTTTTTCCAGCCCCGGCGCTTCGGCGACGAGAAAGCTATCCAGGGTTTCCACCTTGATCGCGGATGCCTTCTCGATTTCAGGCATCACCGCCAATGCCGGCCACGCCTCCAGGGTGTGGTTGCTCCAGGCCGCGGCCGGCCCGCAGACGCAGCACAGCGCCGCCGCGATGACCATGCGCCCGACTGTTTGCTTCATCTGTCCTTCCTGCCATCGGCCTTGTTCGAAACGTTCATGCCTAATCCATCCGCGGATAGCCGGTGATTTTCTGGATTTCAACATACAACGGCTTCAGCCGAGCATACATCTTGCGGTAGACGCGATGATACAGCTGATCGTAAATATCCCGATTCTGCGGCAGCGGTTCGAATACGCGCCCCATGCGCGTCATCGCGGCCACCGCACTGGCAAAATCCGGGTGCAGCCCCAGTCCGACCGCAGCGTCGACGGCCGCGCCCAGCGCAGAAGTTTCATAGATGTGCGGCCGCGCCGTGCTCAGTCCGAAAATATCCGCCGTCAATTGCATCGCTGCGTCGCTTTGCGACCCGCCGCCGGAGACGCGCAGCGCGGTGACCGGCACCCCGCTGCGCTTTTCGATGCGCTCTTTGCCCTCGCGTAACGCATAAGCCAGGCCTTCGAGGATCGCGCGATACAAATGGGGGCGCGCATGCACATCGCCGAAACCGATGACCGCGCCTTTCGCCTCGGGGCCGGGCTGTTTGATGCCGGGCGTCCAGTAGGGCTGGAGCATCAATCCCATGGCGCCGGGCGGAACCGCGTTGACCAGTTCGTCGAACAATTCCTCCGCAGCTACGCCCAGCTCCGCCGCCTTGCGTTTCTCGTGCTGGCCGAACTGTTCCTTGAACCAGTTGACCATCCAGTAGCCGCGGAAGATTTGCACCTCGATGCTGTAAGCGCCGGATATGGCCGAGGGATAAGGCGGGATGAACGGCGTCACCTCCAGATACTTCGCGCTGGTGGTATTGATGGTCGCAGTGGTGCCGTAACTCAGGCAGCCGATGTGCGGTTCCAGGCAGCCCGCGCCTATCACTTCGCATGCCTTGTCTGCGGCCGCGGCGATCAGCGGCGTGCCGGCGCGTATGCCGGTCGCCTCGGCGGCGGCGGCGGTGATCTCGCCGATCAGGGTCCCGGGCGCCGCAAGTTCGGGCAGCATGCGCGACTCGACGGCCAGCGCTTGCCATTTCCAGTCGCGCGGTGCGGCCCATTTCAGCCGCTTGTAATCGAAAGGCACATAAGCGACCTGCGCAGCGGCCGAATCGACGAAGCTGCCGCAGAGCCGGTAATTCAGATAACCCGAGAGCAAAAGGTATTTGTCGGTCTGTTTCCATACATCCGGCTGGTTCGCCTTGATCCAGTTGATTTCCGCTTCGCCGCGGAAAAAATTAATCGTGCCGTTCACCCGCGCGAGCTTGAACGCCAGGGTCCACCACGGGCTCATCGCAGGCACCTTGTCGGTGCGCCGCTGATCGAGCCAGGTGATCGCCGGGCGCAGCGGCCTGCCCTGTTTGTCCAGATTGATCACCGTCCCGCGCTGGGTGGTGACGGCCACGCCCGCGACCGCGCTGTTCGTGATCCCGCTTTGCTCCCACAACCGCCGGCAGGCAATGCATACGGCTTGCCAGTAATCCTCCGGATCGTGTTCGGCCCAGCCGGGCTGCTCGGAAAAATAGGCTTCCAGGTGCACCTGCGCCTTGGCGGCGATATTGCCGTGCAGGTCGAACAACAGCGCACGCACGCTCTGCGTGCCGTTGTCTATCGACAGGATATAGTCACCGGGCATATTGCATCCTGACATGAATGGGGGATTGGTGCCGTCAGTCTGGCGCGCTTGCGTGCCAGTCCGGTATGCTTGCGCGCGGCGGCAGACTGTAGCACCTGCGCCACAAATCCAGATACGCTGCCTCTTCCCCTACCCAGCGCTGATCGTCCCAGCCGAGTTCCGCCTGGCAGACAGCGCGGATGCGCGGCAGCAGCTCTGCGCCGCCCTGGCGCAGTTGCAGACCGAGACGGGTGCGGCGCAGCAGCAGGTCTTCCAGATGCGCCACGGCCTCGGCGCGCGCCGCCCAGCGCAGCTCGGCCCACAGGGTTTCGCTACCGGTAATCGCCTCCAACTCGCCGCGTTGCGCTGCCGCGAGCAAGTCGGCAGCGTGCCTGCCGTAGCGGCCTTGCAGTCTCTGCGCATGGTGCGGCGTGAGCGCGGTGTCTGACGGCAGCGGCTCGAGTGGCGGAAATGTCCGCGCCGAACGCAATGGCGCACGCCCCGCCGGCAGCAGCGGTGGGCAATGCGCCAGTGCGTCCTGCGCGATCAGGCGAAAAGTGGTCAGCTTGCCGCCGGTGACGGTCAACAAACCCTGCTCCAGCCAGACCGCGTGATCGCGCGCCTCTTTTGAAGGATCCGCCTTGCCGCTGTCGATCACCGGACGCACCCCGGCGAATGTGGCGATGATGTCGTCCAGGCCCAGACCGAGTTCCGGAAACTGGAATTCGAGCGCCTGCATCAGATAGGCGACCTCGTCCGGCGTGATCGCCGCTTCCGCTTTCATGCTTTCGGTATGATCGACGTCGGTGGTGCCGACCAGCGTCACGCCTTCCCAGGGAAACGCGAACACCGGACGCGCGTCGCGCGGATGCATCAGGCTCACCGCTTGGGCCACCGGCAGGCGCCAGGCCGGCAGCAGCAGATGGCTGCCGCGCAGGGGACGCAATTTGCGTCCAGTTGCGGCATTTTGGCGGAAGTCGTCGGCCCAGGCCCCGGTAGCGTTGACGACCACTTTGGCGTTCACCGTGTAGTTGGCACCGCTCAGCGCGTCCAGCAGTTCCACCGCGGTCGGCCTGCCCTCTGTGCGCAACACTTGCGTCGCAGGCAGATAGTTCACGGCTACGCCGCCGGCAGTGAGCGCTTCCTGCAGCACGCGCAGCACCAGCCGCGCATCGTCGGTCTTGGCGTCGCCGTAGCACATGCCGCCTTTGAGGCCGGCACGCGCGATATGGGGCGCGAGCAGCAGAAACTCGTCCTCCGGGTAGTAGCGGCGCGAACGCTGCCCCGCCATCCAGTCATACAGCGCCAGGCCGACCGAGAATAGCCAGCGGCCCGGCTTGCGCCCGCGGTAGTCGGCGAAGGCAAAGCTCTGCGGCTCTACCAGGCCGGCCGCTTCGCGCAAGAGATTTTGCCGCTCGCGCACAGATGCGCGCGTCAGACGCAGCTTGCCTTCCTTCAGATAACGCAGTCCGCCGTGAACCAGCTTGGACGAACGGCTGGAGGTGCCCCAGGCGAAGTCGCGCTGCTCCACCAGCAAGGCGCGCAGGCCCTGGCGCGCCGCTTCGAGCAATATGCCCGCGCCGGTGATGCCGCCGCCGATGATGACGATATCCCAGTCACCGGCCAGGACCGCCGGCATTTGCTCGCGCCAGTTCCTCGGCCACATGGTTTCAGTTCTCCGGCGGCAGCAGCTTGCCCGGATTCATCATTTCTTGCGGATCGAAATGGCGGAACAACGCGCGCATCGCGCCTATGCCGAGCGCGCCTTTTTCCGCGGCCAGGTAAGCCGCGTGATCGGTGCCGACACCATGCTGATGGCTGATGCTGCCGCGATTTGCCACTATGGCTTCGCACACCGCGGCTTTGAGCGCGCGCCAGCGCGCAAGGTCCGCGTCGTAGTCGCCCGCCAGCCGCCAGACGAAAGTGCTGTAGACGCTCGCCCCCTGCGCATAGAGGTGCGACAGATGGGTATAGCAATGCAGCCGCTCGCCCTGCGCGGTCAATGCGCCGGTCGCCGCCCGCTCGATCGCCTGCATCATGTCGCCCACCCGGGGCCAGTCGACAGCGGTCTCGGCGGTATCCACGGCATAGCCGTTCTGCCACAGCGCATTGCGCAGATAGACGCTGCGAAAGCGGTTCTGCTTCCATTTCTCACCGAGCGCGCGCCCGATATGGATGCCCTGTCGGCTGCGTGCGATGGCGAACGCCTGCCCGAGCGCGCCGGCGACGCTGGTGCGCCCGCCGGATGCGCCGATCAGCAGCAGGCACTTGCCGTCACCGCAGCCGCGCCAGGCAAGGTAGCGTTGCAGCAAGCCCAGCAGCGTCCTGTGGCCGGCAAGGATCAGCGAGGTCGAGGTCTCCGTCGCATTCGACAGGCGCAGCAGCGACAGCGGCAAACGCGCCTGCGCAATCGCGCGCACCGCGTCCTCCGCGCGCGCCCAGTCGGGAAAGAACAGTCCATGGAACGCTTCGCTTTCGGGCAGCGGCGTCACGCGCACGCTGGCCTCGGTGAGTATGCCGAGGCGGCCTTCCGAGCCCAGCACCATTTCGCGCAGATCGATCCCGGCCGCCGACGCCGGAAAAGTCGGAATCAGCAGCGTGCCCGCGGGCGTCTCTATGCGGCCTCCAGCGAACAGTTGCTCGATGCGGCCATAGCGCAGCGATTGCTGGCCGGAGGAACGCGTGGCGATCCAGCCGCCCAGCGTCGAATACTCGAAGGATTGCGGAAAATGACCGAGGGTATAGCCTTGCGCGCGCACCTGCGCTTCCAGATCCGGACCGGCGATGCCGGCGCCGAAACGCGCCAGCTGCGCCTTGCGGTCGAGCTCGATGAACTGCGTCAGGCGCGACAGGTTGATAGTAAGCACTGACTGCTCACCGACGGGCACGGTAAGCTGGCCGGCCACGGCGGTGCCACCGCCGTAGGCAATGACTGCCGCGCCGCAGCCCCGTGCGTAAGCGAGCAGTTCGCGCACCTGCTCGCCGCTTTCGGGAAAAGCGACGCCATCGGGCACGGCGTCTATCCTGCCGTAGCGCAGCCTCAGCCAGTCGGGCAGGCTTTGGCCGAGCGCGCAGCGCAATCGCGTCTCCGCGGTGGTGTCGATCATGCGGTGAGCCGGCAGCCGGCTCGGCTCGATGTTTCGGCTGGCCTCCGCCAGCGTCGCATCCTGAAAGGGCCGCGACTCGCCTATGCGCTGCCGCAGGAAAGCCAGAACCTCCGCATGAAGTAAGGGCTTGATGCTTTCATCGCCCCATCCGTTCCAGCGTCGCATCGGCTGTCCTGCCTTCTCGTCGGGATTGATATACTGCGGCCGTGGTTCCTTCTTCCCGGACCGCGATTCGACTGCAGATGCTAGCTTACCTGAAAGGCATCAATTAGCCGTGTCCACGACTCAGCCGCGCGAACATTCGCTATCCGCCGCCGACGGCGTGCCGCTGTTCGTCGCCGATTGGCCGACCGATACGGTCGTGGGCGGGGGTATCGTGCTGATGCACGGCCTGGGAGAGCATTGCGGCCGCTATGCGCATGTGGCGCGCTTCTTCAACGATTGTGGCTACTCGGTGCGAACTTACGATCACCGCGGCCACGGGCGCTCGGGCGGCGCGCGCGGCGACGTTCCCGATGCCGAAACGGTGATGCAAGACGCAATGCGCGTGATCGACGAATTCGCGCACCAGCTCGGCGCGCCACCACTGCTGCTCGGTCACAGCATGGGCGGCACGTTCGCGGCCTACTATGCTACGCGCGCGCTATCGCCGCTCGGCGGTCTGATCCTGTCTTCGCCCGCGCTGGCGATCACGCTAGCAGCCGCGCAAAAACTCTTGCTGCAGGTGCTCGGTGCAATCGCGCCCGGATTCGGCATACCGAACGGACTCAAATCGCAATATCTGTCGCACCGGCCGGAAGTGGTCGATGCTTACAACAACGACCCCTTGGTGCACGCCAAGATCAGCGCGCGCCTGCTGCGTGCCATGCTGGCGGCGATCGAGTTCGCGCAAAGCCACGCGTCCGCGCTCGGCATCGACACCCTGCTGCTCGCGGCCGGAGACGATCACCTGGTCGACGCGAGCGGCAGCGATGCTTTCTTCAGGAAATTGGCGCCCGGTGTCGGCACCATGCACAGCTATCCCGGCTACTACCACGAGATATTCAACGAAGTCGAAGCCGACCGGGTATTCGACGATATTCGCGCCTGGCTAGTACAGCTGCCGCCGTCTCGACAGGCGCTCGCTCCTAAGCATTGACCGGCCTGTTTTGGGGGTGATGCTCCGTGGCCGGATCGATATGCACCCAGGGCCGCGCGCTGTTGGTCCAGATATTCATCACCAGCTTGATGTCTCCCGGCGCGTCCAGCGTCCCGACTCTGAGCACCAGCATTTCGGGAACTTTCGCTCGCTGGCTGTAGATCGGCGAGCCGCAGTCGGCGCAGAAATATCGGTTCAGGATGTTGCCGCTCTGCGCGGTGTCCGCGTACAGCTTGGGCGTTCCGGCGGTGAAGGTCACTGCGCTGCTGGGAAGCGGCGCGTTATGGGTCACGCTGGCGCCGGACGACTTCTGGCAGTGGGTGCAGTGACAGGCGATGAGTTTTTCAATTGGCTGGCTGACGCTGTATCGGATGTTGCCGCACAGACAACCGCCGGTAATCGCGTTCGACATGGGATTCTCCTCTATCGGTTCGGGGGGATCATTCAGGGCTTGGAGGTAAAATTGAAGTCGTCTGTACCGTCGGCGCTAGCGCTTGGTGCAGACGCTGGCGGCGCGGCTGCCGCTACCGTATCTTGCGCCCTCGCCGCGGCCCGCATTTCCGCCGGCGAAAGATTCGCGCCGGGCTCCGCTGATGCACCTGGGGAAACCCCGTCCGAAGCCAAGGCCGCCTCCAGGTCCTGCTGAATTTGCGCAACGTCGAACGCGGCGCGCCCCTGCATGCGCAGCAATATGCGCGCGGGCAGATCCTGAATGCGCGGCACGGAAGCGCGCACATTGGCGGCGGTGGTAAGGATGGGCACGGCGTGGTTGTTCTTGAAGCCGGGCTCGGCGCGCTCAATGGCGTCGATGACGGCGGCCTGGGCCTTGGCAATGCCCATGAGGAGTTCTGCAAGTTGTGTGTTGTTCATGGTGCCTCCGAATATAGCCGCGGCAATTCGTATGCGTTACGTATTCTAGCTGTCCTCGCAAGGATACAGCAGGAGCCGTCGCAGGTCAGCAGGCCGCAGGACGGCGCCACCGCCGTTGCGACGCGATCGCCCGGAGAAGCTCCTGCTCGCTTGCGCTCCAGCACACCTGGAACAAAGAAAAGACGGCCGGAGCCGCCTCTGTTTTATCGGGGCCGGGGCGGCCCTCCTGCGATTTTTCTTATCCGGCGCCCGCTTACTTGCGCTGTCGCAGCTTGCGGATCGCCGCGATTTGAGCCGAGGCTTCAGAGAGTTCGGCCATCGCCTGGGCATATTCCATTTTGCCGGTGCGATCGTGCAGACTTTCCTGCGCGCGCTTCTGCGCTTCCAGCGCCTTGGCTTCGTCCAGATCGTGTCCGCGGATGGCTGTGTCGGCCAGGACGGTGACCAGATTCGGCTGCACTTCGAGAACGCCGCCGGCGACAAAAATGAGCTCTTCCTCGCCCCCGCTGGCGGGCTTGATGCGCACAGCGCCCGGCTTGATGCGCGTAATCAGCGGCGTGTGCTTGGGATAGATGCCGAGCTCCCCCGCCTCGCCCGGCAACACCACGAACTCGGCTTCACCGGAATAGATGGATTCCTCGGCGCTGACGACGTCTACGTGAATGGTGTGTGCCATATTACTTGGAACCTTTTTTCGCCGATCCTGGACTGGCCCAGGGTCGTCTATTTCAGCGTTTTCGCCTTTTCGACCGCTTCCTCGATGGCGCCTACCATGTAGAAGGCCTGCTCGGGGAGGCTGTCGTAGTCGCCGGCAACGATGCCCTTGAAGCCTTTGATGGTTTCCTTCAGCGGCACGTACTTGCCGTCCTGTCCGGTGAAGTTCTTGGCCACATCGAACGGCTGCGACAGGAAGCGCTGGATTTTGCGCGCGCGCGCCACCGCCAGCTTATCTTCGGGCGAAAGCTCGTCCATACCCAGAATGGCGATAATATCGCGCAGCTCCTTGTAACGCTGCAGCGTCTGCTGCACGGCGCGCGCGGTGGTGTAGTGCTCTTCGCCCACTACGTGCGGGTCCATCTGGCGCGAGGTCGAGTCGAGCGGATCCACCGCGGGGTAGATGCCAAGCGAGGCGATGTCGCGCGACAGCACCACGGTCGAGTCGAGGTGGCCGAACGTGGTCGCGGGCGAGGGATCGGTAAGATCGTCTGCGGGTACGTACACCGCCTGAATCGAAGTGATCGAACCGGTCTTGGTCGAGGTGATGCGTTCCTGCAGCCGGCCCATCTCTTCGGCCAGAGTCGGCTGGTAGCCCACCGCCGATGGCATGCGGCCGAGTAGCGCCGACACCTCGGTGCCGGCGAGGGTGAAGCGGTAAATGTTGTCGACGAAGAACAGCACGTCGCGGCCTTCGTCGCGAAAGTATTCGGCCATGGTGAGGCCGGTGAGCGCCACGCGCAGGCGGTTTCCGGGCGGCTCGTTCATTTGGCCATAGACCAGGGCCACCTTGTCGAGCACGCCGCCGTCCTTCATCTCGTGGTAGAAGTCGTTGCCCTCGCGCGTGCGCTCGCCCACGCCGGCGAATACCGACAGGCCCGAGTGTTTCTTCGCGATGTTGTTGATCAGTTCCATCATGTTCACGGTCTTGCCCACGCCGGCGCCGCCGAACAGGCCGACCTTGCCGCCCTTTGCGAAGGGGCAGACCAGGTCGATCACCTTGATGCCGGTCTCGAGCAGCTCCTGGCTGGGCGAAAGCTCATCGTACTTGGGCGCCATGCGGTGAATCGACGCGGTTTTTTCGGCGCCGATCGGGCCGGCTTCGTCGATCGGCCGGCCGAGCACGTCCACGATGCGGCCCAAAGTCTTGGGGCCCACCGGGACCGAGATCGGCGCATTGGTATTCACCACCTTCATGCCGCGGCGCAGGCCGTCGGAGGAACCCAGTGCGATGGTGCGCACGATGCCGTCCCCGAGTTGCTGCTCGACTTCGAGGGTGAGCCCGATTTCGTCCATCTTCAGCGCGTCATAGATATGCGGCATCTGGTCGCGCGGGAATTCCACGTCCACCACTGCGCCGATGCACTGTACGATTGTTCCTTCTTGGCTCATCGTCTTTTCCTAGTAGTTCAATTCGGATTCGGTTCTTTGTCTCAGACCGCCGCCGCTCCGGCCACGATCTCCGACAGTTCCTTGGTGATCGCCGCCTGGCGCGACTTGTTGTAGACCAAGGTCAGTTCGTCGATGACGCTGCCCGCGTTGTCGCTCGCCGCCTTCATCGCCACCATGCGTGCGCTTTGTTCGGAAGCCATGTTCTCGGTCACCGCCTGATAGATCAGCGCTTCCATGTAGCGCGTGAGGGTCTGGTCGAGCACGGATTTCGCTTCCGGCTCGTAAATGTAGTCCCAGGAACCCTCGGGCGCGCCGAGCCGCTCGCCCGACAGCGGCAGCAGCTGCTCCATCACCGGCTCCTGCTTCATGGTGTTGACGAATTTGGTGTAGAAGATCTCCAACCGGTCGAAGCGGTCTTGGGTATAGCCGTCGAGCATGATTTTCAGCGCGCCTATCAGGCGTTCCATGTGCGGCTTGTCGCCCAGGCCGACGACGTGCGACACCACATTGGCTCCGAGCCTCTGCATGAAACCCAGGCCCTTGTTGCCGATGCAGCACACCTCGAAGCTCTCGCCCTGCGACTCCCACTCGCGCATTTTCGCCAGCGCCATGCGCAGAACATTGGTATTCAATCCCCCGCACAGTCCCTTGTCGGCGGTGACGACGATAATGCCGACTTTCTTGACCGTATCCCGCGTCACCAGATAAGGGTGACGATACTCGGGATTAGCGTGCGAGATGTGGGCAGCGACGTTGCGGATCTTCTCGGCATATGGTCGGGCCGCGCGCGTACGCTCCTGCGCCTTGCGCATTTTGGAGGCTGCGACCATTTCCATCGCCTTGGTGATCTTGCGCGTGTTTTGCACGCTCTTGATCTTGTTTCTGATTTCCCTTGAGCCGGCCATTGCCTGTGTCTCCGTTCGTGCTGGGCGCTCGCGCGGCTAGTAGGTCCCGTTCTTCTTGAAGTCCTGGACCGCCTCATGCAGCGTCGCTTCGTCTTCCTTGGACAGGTCCTTGGTGCTCTCGATGCGCTCGACCAACGCGGCATATTTGTCCTTGATGAAAGCGACCATGGCTTTTTCTGCGGCCAGCGCCTTCTTCACGTCGATGTCGTCGAAATAGCTGTTGTTCACCGCGAACAGCGTCAGGGCCATTTCCCACACCTGCAGCGGTTCGTACTGCGGTTGCTTCATCAGTTCGGTCACCATGCGCCCGCGCTCGAGCTGCTTCCTCGTGGCTTCGTCGAGATCGGAGGCGAACTGGGCGAAGGCAGCAAGTTCGCGGTACTGCGCGAGCGACAGGCGCACGCCGCCCCCCAGCTTCTTGATCACCTTGGTCTGCGCCGCGCCGCCGACGCGCGACACCGAGATGCCGGCGTTGATGGCGGGACGAATGCCCGCATTGAACAGGTCGGTCTCGAGGAATATCTGTCCGTCGGTAATCGAAATTACGTTGGTCGGCACGAAAGCGGTGACGTCGCCGGCCTGGGTTTCAATCACCGGCAGCGCCGTGAGCGAGCCGGTCTTGCCCTTGACCTCGCCCTTGGTGAATTTCTCGACATACTCCGGGTTCACGCGGGCAGCGCGCTCCAGCAGGCGCGAGTGCAGGTAGAACACGTCGCCGGGATACGCTTCGCGGCCTGGCGGACGGCGCAGCAGCAGCGACACCTGGCGATAGGCCCAGGCCTGCTTGGTCAGATCGTCGTAAATGATCAGCGCGTCCTGGCCGC
>CAZRMO010000071.1:0-18654 GCA_964601155.1 uncultured Enterobacteriaceae bacterium | reverse complement strand
CCCTTGGTGAAAATGCCGCCGCCAAGACGCGCAAAGATGGAGATCAGCGATCCGCCGAAGCCGAGGCCGATCAACGGTTTGATCACCTCACTCAGCGCGTGTCCGCTGCCGGCAGCGTTCGCGGTAAGCAGCATGTAGTAGCAGGTCATGCCGAGCAGGCCGAGGCCGACCACCAGCAGGCCGGTGATGGCGCCGCCGCGGAAGGCCACGGTGAGCGCTTCATTCAGGCCGGTGCGCGCCGCCTCGGCGGTACGCACATTGGCGCGTACCGATACGTTCATGCCGATGAAGCCGGTCGCGCCCGAGAGCACCGCGCCGATGACGAATGCAGCTGCCGTTGCCGGCCCCAGAAAGACCCAAATCAGCACGGCAAGCACCACGCCAACGGCGGCGATGGCGGTGTATTGTTTCCTAAGGTAAGCGGATGCGCCTTCCTGAATTGCCGCGGCGATTTCGCGCATGCGCTCGTTGCCGGCGGGCTGCGCGAGTATCCATTTGATCGACCAACCGCCGTAGAGCAGCGCAAACACGCCGCACGCAAGTGCAAACCAGAGTCCTGCATTCATAATGCTTCTCCCCGAAAAAGGCCGGCCGCGAGACAGTCGGACCGCCGGTTTTTTGAAAACGTCGAATTGTAACAGGCAGCCCCCATCCAGGAACAGGGGCCGCCTGGCCTAAATTTCGAATTCCGGCCATTCCCCTTGCCCTTGTCCCCGTTCCAATTCGTCACCGCAGCCGTCCGGCAAGTACGAATGCGCCGGGATTCACGCAAGACGACGATGCACGATGGCGAATATAATGGGCGCCGGTCTGTGGTGCGGTTGGAGACGGGCGCGCTTTTTTGCGAGCGAGCACGAAAGCCAAGCCCTGCGCGTCGCCGGCCATCAATGCGATCTGAACAAACAAAGGGAACTGCCAGATGATTCCGTACGGGAAAGTCCTAGTCGCTCAGGGGGGTGGGCCGACTGCCGTTATCAATCAGTCGATGGCGGGCGTAGTCCTGGAAGCACGCAAATTCCGCAACGTCGAACTGGTGTACGGCGCTTATCACGGTGTATCCGGAATTGTCGGGGAGGAGTTCCTCGATCTCACCCAGGAAACCAGCCACAACATCGAGATGGTGGCCGAAACGCCCTCGTCAGCGCTCGGCTCGACGCGCGACAAGCCGGATCTGCGCTATTGCCAGGAAATATTCAAGGTACTCAAAGCGCACGGCATCGGCTACTTCTTCTACATCGGCGGTAACGATTCCTCCGACACCGTCCGCATCGTCAGCGATGAGGCCCGTCGTGCGGACTACGCGCTGCGCTGCATCCATATTCCGAAGACCATAGACAACGACCTGGTCGGCAACGACCACACGCCCGGGTTCCCGTCAGCCGCCCGCTTCGTAGTCCAGGCCTTCATGGGCGCCAACCTGGACAACGCCGCGCTGCCCGGCGTCTACCTTGCAGTGGTGATGGGCAGGCACGCCGGCTTTCTGACGGCGGCATCGGCGCTCGGAAAGAAATTCCCCGACGACGGCCCGCACCTGATCTACATTCCGGAACGTACCTTCAGCGTCGACAAGTTTCTGTCCGACGTCAAGGCCACCTACGAAAGGCACGGGCGCTGCGTGATCGCCGCTTCCGAAGGCATACACGACAGCAGCGGCAACCCCATCATCACCCAGCTGACGTCCAGGGTGGAGCACGACGCGCACGGCAACGTGCAGCTCTCGGGCACCGGCGCCCTGACCGACCTGCTGTGCGACGAGATCAAGCACAAGCTGGGCATCAAACGCGTGCGCGGTGACACCTTCGGCTACGTACAGCGCTCGTTCATGGGCTGCGTCTCGGACGTCGATCAGCGCGAGGCGCGCGAGGTTGGCGAAAAGGCGGTGCAATACGCCATGTGGGGCAATAGCGACGGCTCGGTGGCGATCAAGCGCACCGGTTTTTACTCGGTCGACTACCAGTTGGTTCCGCTCGAATCCGTAGCCGGAAAGACGCGCGTCATGGAAGACGAATTCATTGCCGCCAGCGGCACCGACGTCACCGACGCATACCGGCTTTATCTGCGTCCGCTGCTGGGCTCCGGCATGCCGGACGCCTATCGCCTGCGCTCGAATCGCGTCGACAAGATTCTCAAACCCGCGAAATAGGCGCCTCGCGCGGGGGCGCTCAATCGCCGAAGCAGATTCCCATATCCCTGCCGGTTTGAAGGGTGTCGCAGTCCAGTGGGACGCCCTTCATCCTGCCTGCTACATCTTCGAGGGCGACGTAATTCACGTTGGGGAAGGCCAGGGCGACCATGACGCCCGATCGGCCTTCCGCCAGACCGCGCACGGCAGCAGTGCCGAAGCGCAGCGCTGCGAGGCGATCGAACGAAGTAGGGCTGCCGCCGCGCAGCAGGTGGCCCAGCACGACGACCCGGGTGTCCTTGTCCGTCCGGTCCTGCAAGTGCTTGGCAATGCGCTCGCCGATCCCGCCCAGGCGTTCGGCGTGCCCGATTTCGGCTGCCTCGAGTATCTCGCGATGCCCTCCAGCGGGCTCTGCGCCTTCGGCCACGACAACGAGGGAATACATGCGTCCCGCGCTATCGCGCGCGCGGATCTTGTCGGCAACCTTGTCCAGATTGAAGGGGATTTCCGGAATCAGGATGGCTTGGACACTGCCGGCAATGCCCGAGTGCAGCGCGATCCATCCTGCATAGCGTCCCATCATCTCCACCACCATAACGCGCTGATGGCTGTCCGCCGTGCTGTGCAGGCGGTCCAGGCATTCGGTCGCGAAGGCCACCGCCGTGTCGAAACCGAACGTAGTGAAGGTCTTGTCCAGGTCGTTATCTATGGTCTTGGGCACGCCGATGACGCGCAGGCCTTTCAGGTGGAGGGCGTTGGCAATGGTGAGCGATCCGTCGCCGCCGACCGATACCAGCGCATCGAGTTCCTTTTTGGCGAAGAATTCCACGATCTCGTCCGTGCGGTCCACCTTGCGTATGGTTCCGTCCGGCATTTTCAGCGGGAACTCCATCGGGTTGGCCTTGTTCGTCGTGCCCAGGATCGTTCCGCCCTGGCTCGCGATGCCGCGCACGGTTTCCCGCGTGAGCCGGAACACCCCGCCCTCGGGATAGCGTTCGGGGAAGAGTATGCCGTTGAATCCCTCGCGGATGCCGTAGCATTCCCAGCCGCGGTTGGCGGCCCCTATGACCACCGAGCGGATGACGGCGTTCAAGCCGGGAGCGTCGCCACCACCGGTACAGATGGCAATGCGTCGGATGTGGCCGGACATGAGCATTTCTCCTTTAAGCGCTTAGGGCGAGAGCCGGTTCGGGGAGGACAATCCCGTAAGCCTTCGGCGCGTCGCCTACCCCTTTGGCCTTACTTGAGCGCGGCAAAAATGCGGTCGCGTATCTGTTCTACCGCGCCGGTTCCTGAAACCTTGCAGTGCCGGGGCGCGTTCGGATCGTCTGTGGCCTGCCAGTTCGAATAGTATTCGATCAGCGGCTGCGTCTGTTCGTGATATACGCGCAGGCGTTCCTTGACCGTTTGCGGCTGGTCATCCTGGCGCAGGATCAGGGGCTCGCCGGTCAGGTCGTCTTTGTCTGCGACCTTGGGCGGGTTGAATTTGACGTGATAGGTGCGTCCCGAGGCGGGGTGCACCCGCCTGCCGCTCATGCGCTCGACGATTTCTTCATCGGGCACGGCGATCTCGATCACATAGTCGATGCGCAGGCCGGCGTTTTTCATTGCTTCCGCTTGCGCCAAGGTGCGCGGAAAGCCGTCGAACAGAAAGCCGCCGGCGCAGTCGGCTTGTTGGATGCGGCTTTCCACCAAGCCGAGGATGACATCGTCCGGAACCAGTTGGCCTGCATCCATGAGTTTCTTTGCTTTCATGCCGAGCTCGGTGCCTGCCTTGATCGCCGCGCGCAGCATGTCGCCGGTGGAGATCTGCGGGACGCCGTATTTCCTGGTGATGAAACTCGCCTGCGTCCCTTTGCCTGCGCCGGGCGGACCCAACAGTATGAATCGCATCCTAAGCTCCTTTTAATCCTGGGAATCTGTTGGATCCCGGTATTGCTCTAGGTGGAACGGGCGTGGGCGGCGAAGTTCCGGCGCACGCGCTCCAGGTCTTCTGCGGTATCCACGCCTGCTTCCGGCTTATGCTCGGTCAGCGCAACCGCGATGCGGTGACCATGCCAAAGCGCGCGCAACTGTTCCAGCGCTTCGAAGCGTTCGATCGCTGCCGGCTCCAGCTGGTTGTAAAGTTTCAGGAAGCTGACGCGGTAGGCATAGATGCCGATATGGCGGTAGCTTGGCAGCCCAGGCGGAAGCGCACTTTGATTTAGCGCAAAACTATCTCGTGGATAGGGAATCGGTGCGCGGCTGAAATACAGTGCGTGGCCGGAATGATCGAGCACCACCTTCACCACGTTGGGATTGAGCAGCGATGCGGCGTCTGTAATCGGATGGCAGGCGGTAGCGATGCTCGCCTCGCCGTCTTCGGCCAGCGATTGGGCCACCTCGCGAATCAGTTCCGGGGCGATGAGCGGCTCGTCTCCCTGCACGTTGACCACGATTTCGTCCTCGGCGAGGCCCAATTGCTGCGCCGCCTCGGCAATGCGGTCGGTGCCGGTGGCGTGATCGGCACGCGTCATCAGCGCCTGGTGGCCGTAGCGCAGCACCGTGTCGTATACCTGCTGGTGGTCGGTCGCCACCCACACCGCCTTGGCGCCGCTTTCCCGGGCGCGCTCGGCAACATGCACCACCATGGGTTTGCCGGCGATCTCGGCCAGCGGCTTGGCGTGCAGGCGGCTGGAAGCGTAGCGCGCTGGGATCACTACCTGGAAGGCGCTGGTTCGACTCATGGTCAGGGCACGGGAAAGAAACAGGGCCGATAAAGCCGCCATTTTAGCTGACTGTGCCTTCTAGGGGCCGAAATCCACGGCTGATAGGCAAGCGGGCAGGGCCCGACAGGCCTATAATGGCGCCTTCGTTCCATCACGGCGGCCCCGCCCGACAGGGTCGCCCTATCTGGTTATACGTGGACATATCAACGAACTTATCCAGCGTCAACGCAGCTTTGCCCTCGCGCCGCGCTCTGCAGGGTTTATGACCGTCGCCTCCTTTTCAGACCTTGGCCTGCTGCCGGAGTTGCTGCAGGCAGTCACCGACAAGGGTTACACCGAGCCTTCCCCGATTCAAGCGCAAGCCATTCCGGTGATCCTGCGTGGACTTGACGTCATGGGCGGCGCGCAGACCGGCACCGGCAAAACCGCAGGCTTTACCCTGCCACTGTTGCAGCGGCTGGCGCCGCACGCAAACACCAGCGCCTCGCCCGCACGCCATCCGGTGCGCGCGCTGATCATTACGCCGACGCGCGAGCTCGCCGCGCAAGTCGCCGAGAGTGTGCGCGACTACGGCAAGCACCTCGGGCTGCGTCCGGGCGTGGTGTTCGGCGGTGTCGATATCGCCCCGCAGATCCAGATGCTGCGTGCCGGCGTAGAGGTTCTGGTGGCGACCCCGGGACGATTGCTTGACCACGTGCAGCAAAAGACGGTGATGCTGGGCCAAGTCGAAATCCTGGTGCTGGACGAGGCGGATCGCATGCTCGACATGGGGTTCATGCCGGATATCCGCCGCATCCTCGCGCTCTTGCCGGCCAAGCGGCAGAGCTTGCTGTTTTCGGCCACGTTCTCCGACGAAATCAAGCGGCTCGCTGACACGATGTTGAAGCAGCCGGTGCTGATCGAAGTGGCCCGGCCCAACGCCATGACCGAACTGGTAAGCCACGAGGTGCATCCGGTCAGGCGCGAGAGAAAGCGCGACCTTCTCGCCCACCTGTTGCGCACGCAGAACCTGTCACAGGTGCTGGTATTCGGCGGCACGCGTCTCGGCGTGAACCGCCTCGCCTATCAGCTGCAGAAAGACGGCATCCATGCTGCCGCGATCCACGGCGACAAATCGCAGGTGGAGCGGATTCAGGCGCTGGCCGATTTCAAGTCCGGCAAGGCGCCGGTGCTGGTGGCGACCGACGTGGCGGCGCGCGGCCTGGATATCCAGGAGTTGCCTGTGGTGATCAATTTCGAACTCCCCGGCGCACCGGAAGATTATGTGCACCGCATCGGCCGCACTGGCCGCGCCGGCTCCACCGGCCGTGCCATTTCCCTGGTGTGCGCCGACGAGCACGAGAAACTGGCGGCCATCGAGAAATTCATCAAGCAGCGCATCCCGCAGGCCATCGTTCCCGGCTTCGAGCCGGACGCCTCCGGCGTGTCAGCGCTGATGCATACCGAGCGCGAGCGCCCGGACCGTCGCCCCGATCGCGGCAGCAGCCTGACGCGCGGCGGGCGTTCGCACGCCCCGAAAACGCCGGCGCAGCCGGTGGACAGCATTTTCTCCGCTCCCTACGTCCCCAGCAACAATGCTCCGGCCGCGGCCGAGCCGCAGCGGACGGCGCCGAAGCAGCCGGGACGCCAGGTGGCGGCGCTGCTGGGCGGCCAGCGCAAGTCCGGCTAAAAGCTGTGTTCTGGTCCTGGAAAGGACCCGTCCTTCACCGCGCGCACGTAGTGCTCCACGGCCTGCTGGATACTTGCGGCGCCGTCCATGAAATTCCTCACGAACTTTGCCTTCTTGCCCGGGAACACGCCGAGCAGATCGTACAAGACCAGCACTTGGCCGGAGCAGTCGCGTCCTGCGCCTATGCCTATGGTCGGAATCGACAGGCTGGCCGTGACCTCGGCGGCGAGCTTGGCCGGGATCGCTTCGAGCACGATCAGTCCGGCGCCCGCGCGCTCGAGAGCAAGCGCATCCTCGATGAGCTGCCTGGCCGCATCCGCGGTCTTGCCCTGCACGCGGAAACCGCCCAGCTGGTGTACCGACTGCGGCGTGAGGCCGAGATGGCCGCATACCGGGATGCCGCGTTTCACCAGGAATTCGGTTGTTTGCGCAAAAGTCACTCCGCCTTCGAGCTTGACCATGTGCGCGCCGGCCGCCATCAGTTGCGCGGCGCTGCGGAACGCCTGCTGGTCATTCTCCTGGTAGCTGCCGAAGGACAGGTCGCCGATCAGGAACGCGCGTTTTGCGCCGCGCGCGACGCAACTCACGTGGTAGACCATGTCGGTCAGGTCTACCGGTAGCGTGGTGTTGCGCCCCTGCAGCACGTTGCCCAGGGAGTCGCCCACCAGAATGCTTTCGACGCCCGCGTTCTCCAGCAGCGCGGCGAAGCTCGCGTCATAGCCGGTGAGCATCGCGATCTTGCTGCCGTCGTCACGCAGCTTCTGCAGGTCGGTGAGGGTAACGGGTTTGTCGCTCATTGGGAGATGTCCGGAAAGATGATGGCCTATAGCTTATTATAAAACGAGGCGAAGCATTTCCTCGTGCAATCGGGCTGTCTTACCATTCGCAGCTCGCCCGCTTTAAAATACGCGCTCGAAATTAAGGACCCACTATGAACCTGGACCGAGTCACTTCAGGACGCGACGTGCCCAACGACGTCAACGTGATCATCGAAATTCCGATGAACGCCGATCCGATCAAATACGAAGTCGACAAGGCGACCGGTGCGGTATTCGTCGATCGCTTCATGTCCACGGCGATGCATTACCCCTGCAACTACGGTTATATCCCGCACACCATTTCGGACGACGGCGATCCGGTGGACGTGCTGGTGTTGAGCCCGGTTCCCATCATCACCGGAGTGGTGGTGCGTTGCAGGCCGATAGGCATGCTCAATATGGAGGATGAGGCGGGCGCCGATGCCAAGCTGCTGGCAGTGCCGGTGGACAAGCTTTCCAGCCTCTACCGCGCGATCAAGTCGCCGCGCGACCTGCCGGAATTGGCGACCGCCCAGATTTCGCATTTCTTCCAGCACTACAAGGATCTCGAGCCGGGCAAATGGGTCAAGGTAGAGGGCTGGGTCGGAGCCGAAGAGGCGAAGAAGGAAATTCTGGCCGGCGTCGAGCGCTACAAGAAAGCGAAGAAGAAACCGAAATTCTAAGTTTCGGGAAGGGCTTTGTCCTTGTAAGGCGAATGCTCGTTCAGCTCGTCGACATAATTCTCGATGCCCCGGTGTTCGCGCTCGAGGAAACGCTCCACCGCATCGGAAAACTCGGGGTGCGCGAGCCAGTGGGCCGACAGCGTTTTCACCGGCAGGAAGCCGCGCGCGAGCTTGTGCTCGCCCTGAGCGCCGCCCTCGAATACCTTGATCTTCTGCTCGATGCAGAATTCCAGCGCCTGGTAGTAGCAGGTTTCGAAATGCAGGCAGGGCAGGTATTGCAGCGCGCCCCAGTAACGGCCATACAGGGTTTCCTGCGAATACAGATTGAGCGCGCTCGCGATCGGCTTTCCCTCCAGTTCGGCCACGATCAGCAGCATATGCTGCGGCATGGTCTGTCCCAGCCGCTGGAAGAATTCGAGGGTGAGATAAGGCGTGGAGTGGTGCTCGCGGTAGGTGCGCCGGTAGCAGCGCGAAAAAAAGGCCCAGTCGCTTTCCTTGATGTCATCGCCGCGCAGCCGCCGGAAGGTCACGCCCGCATCGCGCACCTTGCGCCGCTCCTGCCGGATTTTCTTGCGCTTGGCGTGCGATAGCTGCGCGAGGAAGTCCTCGAACGCGCCGTAACCCGGATTATTCCAATGGAATTGCACGCCCGAGCGCAGCATCATGCCGGCGGCCTGCATCAGCTCCGCTTCCTGCGGCTGCGGAAACAGCACGTGCAGAGACGAGACATTCTGTGCGAGGGCCAGTGCCGCGCGCAGCAACGCGGCGCGTTCGGCGTCGGTCGCGGCGAGCAGGCGCACTCCGGACACCGGCGAGAACGGAATGGCGGCGAGCAGCTTGGGGTAATACGCCAGCCCGTGGCGTTGATAGGCGTCGGCCCAGGCCCAGTCGAACACGTATTCGCCGTAGGAATGCGACTTGAGATAAAGCGGCATCGCCGCCCTGAGCCTGGGGTTGGCCGACGTGTTCGCCGGCGGGCTTTGATCCCACAAGGTCAGAAATTGCGGCAGCCAGCCGCTGGCGTCAGCGGCGCAGCCGGTCTGATGCAAGGCGTGAAAGAACTCGTGCGACAGCATCGGATTGCCGCCCGCGAGGCGGTTCCAATCCGCGGCAGCGATGCCGGACAGATCATCGAGTACGCGCAGATCGAAATCGGGCAATTGAACGAGTCCTGGGGGCTGAGCTGACAAAGGCGTGTGCAAGAGGATGTTACGTGAGCGATCGGTCTCGCTGGCAACCATGGAACACGCCGATTATTGGCGAAGGGTAGTCGCACTGCAAGCGTTATAATCCGCCGATGAGCAACACGGTCAAAATCGCCGTCGCGCAGATAAACTGCTTACTCGGCGATCTTGCGGGAAACGCCGGCGAGATTCTGGATTGCGCGGCGCGCGCCAAAGCCGCCGGCGCGCAGATTCTGCTTACGCCCGAGCTGTCGATTTGCGGTTATCCGCCCGAGGACCTGCTGCTGCGCGACGGATTCTTCCGCGATTGCGCGGCCGCCGTGAACGAGCTCGCGGTCGCAGTGCAAGGAATCACGGTCATCGTCGGCCATCCACAACTGACCGGCGGGCGGCGCTACAACGCAGCGTCGGTGCTGCGCGAGGGCAGGGTCGCGGCGACCTACCGCAAGCGCAATCTGCCCAACTACACCGTGTTCGACGAGGACCGCTATTTCGAGCCCGGCGGCGAGCCTGTGGTGTTCGAGGTCAACGGCGTGCGCTTCGGGCTTAACATTTGCGAGGACCTCTGGGGCGAGCAGGGGCCGGTGGAAGCCGGTGTCGGCGCCGAACAGCACGGCGCGGCCGCGCATCAACGCAAGGCATGGCGCGCCGAAGCGCCGCGCCTCGCCCGCGCTGCGGGAGCACAGGTGCTGCTGGTGCTGAACGCATCGCCCTACCACACCCGCCAGCACGCCTCGCGCCTGGTGGTGGCGCGTAACCGCGCCGCCGAAACCGGGATGCCGATCGTCTATGCAAACCTGATCGGCGGCCAGGACGAACTCGTGTTCGACGGCGCGTCGTTCGCGCTCGATGCGAAAGGAGAACTGACGCATCAGCTGCCGTTTTTCGAGGAGGCGCTGGACTACGTCGATATCGTCGACGGCGTGCCGCAGCCAGGCGCGCGCGCGCCGACCCTGTCATTCGAGGCTTCCGTATATGGCGCGCTATGCCTGGGTGTGCGCGATTACCTCGGCAAGAACCGCTTCCCCGGAGCGATCCTCGGGATGTCGGGCGGCATCGATTCGGCGCTGACGCTGGCGATCGCCTGCGACGCACTGGGAGCGGACAAGGTGCGCGCGCTCATGATGCCCTCGCAGTACACCGCCGATATCAGCTGGATCGATTCGCGCGACATGGTCGAGCGCCTGGGCGTGCGCTATGACGAGATCGCGATCAAGCCCATGTTCGACGCCTTTCTCGCCGCGCTCGCGGGCGAGTTCAAGGGACTGCCGGCGGATGCGACCGAGGAGAACCTGCAGGCGCGCATCCGTGGCACGCTGCTGATGGCTTTGTCCAACAAGTTCGGCTCCATAGTGCTCACCACGGGCAACAAGTCCGAAATGGCGGTGGGCTATTCCACGCTGTACGGCGACATGGCGGGCGGCTTCGCCGCGATCAAGGATGTGGCCAAGACCCTCGTCTATCGCCTGGCGGAATACCGCAACACCCTGGGCGAGGTGATCCCGCGGCGCATCATCGAGCGCCCGCCCTCGGCCGAACTGCGCCCGGGCCAGACCGATCAGGACAGCCTGCCGCCGTATGAAGTGCTCGATGCCATCATGTCCGGGCACATGGAACAGAACCTGAGCCCGGCCGAAATCGTGGCCGGCGGGCAGCGCGAAGAGGATGTGGTGCGCGTGGTGGGGCTGATCAAGAGAAACGAATACAAGCGGCGCCAGGCGCCGGTCGGCATACGCATCACCCAGCGCGGATTCGGCAAGGATTGGCGCTATCCGATCACCTCCAGGTACCAGGAGAAACTCAAGGGCTAATGCGAGCCGGCGCGTGCGCGCGGCCATTTCCGCTCTTGGCCCGCTTTTTGTTGATATACTTCGCGCAACTGCGACACGGGAGAGTCCACTGTGAAAAAAATAGACGCTGTGCTAAAGCCGTTCAAGCTCGATGAGGTGCGTGAGGCCTTGTCGGAAATCGGAGTGACCGGGCTCACTGTGACCGAGGTCAAGGGCTTCGGCCGGCAGAAAGGCCATACCGAGCTTTATCGCGGCGCCGAGTACGTGGTGGATTTTCTGCCCAAGGTGAAAATTGAGATCGTCGTGGCCGATAGCATTCTGGAGCAGGCAATAGAAGCCATCATCAAGTCTGCGCGCACCGGCAAAATCGGCGACGGCAAGATTTTCGTCACCTCGGTCGAGCAGGTCGTGCGCATCCGCACCGGCGAGATCAACGAGTCGGCGATCTAGCCCGCCAACAGCACCAGCAGCGCCCCGCTGCCGCCGTCCACCGGTCGCGCTTGACAGTAGGCCAATACCTCCTCGCGCCGGGTGAGCCAGTATTTCACCTTCGCTTTTAGCACCGGCTCGCGGTTCTTCGAGCCCAGCCCCTTGCCGTGGATAACGCGCACGCAGCGCACGCCGCGCCTCGTGCAGTTCGCCAGGAAGCCGGCCAGCGCCTCGTGCGCCTGATGCCGGTCGAGGCCGTGCAGATCGAGCTGGTCCTGGATCACCCAGGCGCCGCTGCGCAGCTTGCGCAGCACCTGGCGCGAAACGCCGGCGCGCACGAAATTCGGCTCGTCGCCCGTATCCAGCCAGTCCTGCGCCGTCCAGTCGGCGCGCAGGCTTTCCTCGAGCGCCGCGTGCTCGTCCAGGTGCGACTGCACCGGGTAGGGCGGAGGCGCGTCCTGCAGGCGCAGCACTTTGCCATGCTGCGGCAGCCGCTGGGCATCGGCGACTGCCTGCCGGAACAGATCCCGGTCCGCAGCGTCAATCGACGTCTTGGCGGCCTTCTTCATGTCTGAGCTTGGCTGAATCCCGCCGCTTAGCCACCACCCAGATCGTCGAGGTATTTTTCCGCATCCAGCGCGGCGATGCAGCCCGAGCCGGCGCTGGTCACCGCCTGGCGGTAGACATGGTCCTGCACGTCGCCCGCCGCGAACACGCCGGGAACGCTGGTGGCGCTCGCATTGCCGTCGTTGCCGCCATGCGTTCGTATGTAACCTCCCTTCATTTCGAGCTGGCCCTCGAAGATCTGCGTATTGGGCGAATGGCCGATTGCGATGAACAGCCCAGGAAGTTTGAGTTCTTCGGTGCTGCCGTTTTTGACGTCCTTGATGCGTATTCCGGTAACGCCGCTTTTGTCCCCCAGTACCTCGTCCAGCACGCTGTTCCACTTGATGCTGACGTTGCCGCCTTTGGCCTTGGCGAGGAGCTTGTCTATCATGATTTTCTCGGCGCGGAACTTGTCGCGGCGGTGGATCAGGGTGACATGGCGCGCGATGTTGGCCAGATACAGCGCCTCCTCGACCGCGGTGTTGCCGCCGCCGACCACGGCCACATCCTGGTTCTTGTAGAAGAAGCCGTCGCAGGTTGCGCAGGCCGACACGCCCTTGCCCATGAATTTCGTTTCCGATTCCATGCCGAGGTAGCGCGCCGAGGCGCCCGTGGCGATGATCAGCGCGTCGCAGGTATAGGTGGCGTTGTCGCCCGTAAGCGTGAACGGTTTTTGCCGCAGATCGACCGACTGAATCTGGTCGAACACGATCTCGGTGTTAAAACGCTCGGCATGCTTTTGGAAGCGCTCCATGAGTTCGGGGCCCTGCACGCCGGCGAAATCCGCGGGCCAGTTGTCGACCTCGGTGGTGGTCGTGAGCTGGCCCCCAGGGGCGAGTCCGGTGAGCAGCACGGGTTTCAGGTTGGCGCGCGCGGCATACACCGCTGCCGTATAGCCGGCGGGGCCGGAACCTAGGATGAGAAGACGCGAGTGCTTGTTCATGTTGACCCAGTTGAAGTTGGATATAATAAAAATTGGAAGGAAGAAAAGGTGCTCCGGCAGACAAGCCAAATTATACCGTTCCGGGCCGGTCGCACTTAGGGCAGCTTGCAGGCTTGTTTGGAGGCTTTTTTCCAGGCAACGGGTTTCCTCGTTTCGCGGGCTGCGGCGACGGTCGGCAGGTCATGGTCCGCAAAATGCAAACATCAGCCAAAAAAGGCGCCGGCAGCTTGATGAAACCTCTGGTAGCTGCGGTCGCGATCGCGCCGCTGTTGTCCCTAGGCGTGCCGATTGCATGCGCGCAGTTGCGGTCATCCGCGACACCTGCGCCGGCCCAGGCGTACCGTCTTTCCGGCACAAGCCTGATTGCGCGCGACGGCTTGCGCCTCATCCTCGCGCAGGCGCAGCCGTCCGGCGCGCGCGAGTCTGTGCCGGCAGCTGCCCCGGCGGCGCCAGCCGCCAACCCGCGCTTCAGTATCAATAAATTCGTCATTCATGGCGCAACCCTGATCAGCGCCAATGAGCTGCGGCTCATCCTCGCGCCGTTTACAGGCAAGAACAAGGATTTCGGCGATGTACAAAGGGCGCTGGAAGCGCTGGAAAAAGCCTATGCCGGAAGAGGCTATAGCGCGGTGCAGGTCATTCTGCCGGAGCAACAAATCGACGCCGGCGAAGTCCGATTCAAGGTTATAGAAGCCAGGATCGGCAAGATCGTCGTCGAGGGCAACAAGCATTTCGACGCGGCCAACATCCGCGCAAGCCTGCCGCATGTTCGGTCAGGGCAAGCGCCGAACATTTTCCAGATCTCAGATGACCTGCGCCTGGCCAACGAAAACCCGGCCAAGCAGACGACCGTGCTGTTGCGCAGCGGCGATAAGGAAGGCGAAATCAACGCCGTGGCGCGTGTCGCCGACGATGATCCCAACAAATTCAGCTTAACCCTGGACAACAGCGGCACGCAGCAGACCGGTAACTTCCGCGTGGGGTTCGGCTACCAGAACGCCAACATGTTTAATCGCGACCAGGTCCTGAACATGCAGTACGTGACAGCGCCCAACGACGCCGACAAACCCAACCGGCTCAGCCCGTACCCGAGCCGGAAAGTGTTGATCTTCGGCGCGCAATACAAGATACCGCTTTACCGGGAGGGCGACGCGCTGGAGTTTTCGGCCGGCTACTCCAACGTCGATTCCGGTGTGGTGGCGAACCTTTTTACCATCAGCGGCAGTGGCAGCATTTTCGGCGCACGCTATATCCATAATCTGGAAAGAATCGGGAATCTGGAGCACAAGCTGAGCTTCAGCGCGGACTGGCGCATTTACCGCAACGTGGTGAGGCAGATCGGCGTAGCCGGTTTCGGACTGGTGCCGGACATAACCGTGCATCCGGTCAGCTTGGCCTACTCCGGCGTGTACCGAAAAAAGGACAGCGAGAGCAGTTTCTATATTTCGGTCAGCCGGAATCTTCCCGGTGGCAATGATGCCGGAACCGGGGAATTCCAGGGCGATACCTCGACCGTCCCGGTGCGGCCGCCGGCGCGCGCGGGTGCGAATCCCGACTACTTGGTGGCGCGCTGGGGCTTCAACTACAACCGACAGCTGCCGCGCGACTGGCAGTTTCGCTGGGGCATGAGCGGACAAGTCACGCGCGATATGCTGATTCCGCAGGAGCAGTTCGGCATTGGCGGGGCCGACTCGGTGCGCGGTTTCCTGGAGCGCGAAATCATCGACGACAACGGCTATCGCGGCACGCTGGAGTTCTACGGACCGGACTTCGGCAGCAAAATTCCCGTCGCCGGCGCGAGGATGCGTGCGCTGGCGTTCTACGACTGGGGAGCGGTGAGGCGCGTACACCCGGCCGTGCTCGAAATCGCCGCCGAGCATATCGGCAGCGTCGGATTTGGCGTGCGGTTCTCACGCGGCAACAACGTCAGCGTCAGGCTGGACGCCGCAAGAGTGACAGACGCCGGCGGTTTGCAGAGCAAGGGCGATATGCGCTTGCATGCGAGCTTGGCCTACATCTACTAGTCCTCGTTCAAAGACGGTTGATTTCAAGCTGCCGCGGCCGCGCGGGCAGGCGCGCTTTGACGGTGAAAACCCAATCCTTGCCAGGATGGAGGCTTGTCCCGCCGAGATTGCGAAATAGTGTGAAATATTTCCTGTTTTATCGCGCCCGGAGCCCCTAGTCTGGATTCGAAAAGTCAGGGGCCGACCGGTTACTGTCCCGTAGGCGGGCGCAGTCGAATTTCACAATCCCGCCAAGTACATAGGCGGGAATGTGTTAGCATGAAAACGAAGGTGGAAAGCGAGCCTGTGCCCCTCCTCGGTTTCAGGTTCAAAGCACTGCTGACCTAGCGCGGAAAATACGACAAGCTCGGCGGGTGTAAACGGCGGGTGTAAACGGAAGGGTGTTTTGTGAAAGCAGAACGCGCGGTGGCTTCGTTACTCCGGCGCAAGGCCCTGGCAATTGCAGTGGTCTCGTGTCTTGCCGGCTATGCGCAGGCCAATCCGATCAATCCCACGGTGATCAGCGGCGCGGCAAACTTCGCCGCCAGCGGCAAGAACCTGACCGTCACCAACACACCCGGCGCGATCATCAACTGGCAGGGGTTCTCGGTCGGCAAGGACGAAGTCACGCGCTTCATCCAGCAGAATGCGCAGAGCGCGGTGTTGAATCGCGTAATCACCCAGCAACAGTCTGAAATCCTGGGGCAGCTGCTGTCGAACGGCCGCGTCTACCTCATCAATCCGAACGGCATCACTGTCGGCGCTGGCGCGCGCATCAATACCGCCGGTTTCGTCGCGTCCAGTCTCGCCCTGAGCAGCAGCGACGCGCTAGCCGGAAAATTCAAGCTGCAGGACACGGGCAACTCGGGCAAGGTAATCAATAACGGCACCATCACTACGCCCAGCGGCGGCTTCGTCTACCTTATCGCGCCCAAGGTCGAGAACAACGGCATCATCACCAGCCCGAACGGCCAGATCATCCTCGCTGCGGGAAAGACCGCGGAACTGGTCGATTCCCAGACACCCGACCTGCGGGTCCAGGTGACCGCGCCCGAGAACAGCGCAATCAACGTCGGTAAGATGATCGCCGAGGCGGGCAGCGTCGGCATATTCGCCGGCACGATCAAACAGAGCGGCGTGATCTCCGCAAATAGCGCGGTGGTGGGCAAAGACGGCAAGATCTACCTCAAGGCCACCGGCGATGTGACGCTCACCGCCGGCAGCAGCACCACCGCGAACGGGCCGAGCGGCGGCTCGATCACAATTAAATCCGATACGGGCAGCGCCACCATCGCGGGCGCAGTGGAAGCAAACGGCAGCCAAGGCAAGGGCGGCACCATCGACGTGGCTGCCCCGGTCGCCGTCACGGTCGCGCCGACGGCGCATGTGAGCGCTAATGGCGCCGAAGGCGGCAGTGTCACGCTCAGCTCGAGCGCCGGTCGGGTCACCGTATCCGCACCGGTGACGGCCAACGCGACCAGGGGCGCGGCGGGTCAGATCGCGGTCAATGCAGCAACGACTGCGGCATTGACTGCCGGCCAGCTGAGCGCGAGCGGCGGACAAGGCAGCGGCACGGTTTCGATCAAGGGCGCTGGCGGCGTCACGGTTGACACGGCCAGTTCGACGGAGGCGAGCGGCGTCTCCGGCGGAACGGTGAACGTCGCGTCGGACCAGGGCAGCGTCGACTTGCAGGGCAAGATCGATGTCACTGCGACCGATGGAATTGGCGGCAAGGTGCAACTCACCGCGCTATCCGACATCACGCTCGAAGACTCGAGCCGGATCCTCGCTAGCGGCAACAGAGGCGGCCAGGTCTACATAGAGTCGGGCGAAGGCACGCTGCTCGCTTCCGGATTGATCGAGGGGCAAGGCAGCGACGGCCCGGGCGGTCGCGTGCTGCTGCTCGCGCCGCAGGTGGGCCTGATCAACAAGTCGGTGGTCAACGTCTCCGGCGGCAGCGGCGGCGGGTTGGTGCTGGTTGGCGGAGACTTCCACGGCGCCGGCCCCGAGCAGAACGCAAGCGGTACCTATGTTGGTCCGGGCGCATCGATCAGCGCCGATGCCATCGAAAGTGGCAATGGTGGCAACATCGCCATTTGGTCGCAGGATGTCACGCGCGTCTATGGCGCAGTGTTGGCGCGCGGCGGCGCAGCAGGCGGAAATGGCGGGTTCGTGGAAACATCCAGCCATAACCAGCTCGACGTCACCGGGATGCAGCTTGACCTGCGCGCACCACGCGGTCAGGGCGGCAACTGGCTGATTGATCCATATGACGTCACTATCAATGCCGGGGCCACTAACGGACAGATCACCGTGACCGGTGGCAGCGCTTTCGCTCCGAACGCCACCGGCGCAAACATTAATGCAGCCGATATCGTTGCGCAGCTGAACAGCGGAACCTCTGTCACGATTACGACGGCCGCAGCCGGCGCGGGTACCGAGGCCGGAGACATTACGCAAACCACGGCAATTTCAAAAACAGCCGGTACGGATGCAAGTCTTACGATGACGGCGGCGGGCACGATCACAATCGGCGCCGCGATTTCGTCCACACTCAATAAACTCAACGTAACTTTGCGCGCGAATGACAACACGGGCGGCGCGGGCGGTCAGAACGACCAGGACACCGCCTCGGGCAACGTAGTAGTAAGCGCCGCGATCGACACCCTCGGCGGGACGTTCCAGAGCAGCGGCGTCGATTTTAATAATACCGGCGGCGCGATCACGACGAGCGGCGGAAACATCAAGCTAACGCAGACGGGCAACGTAACCGTTGGCGCGGCGATTGTTACCGCAACCGGTTCGTTCGCCAGCTCAGGCGTCAATTTCAACAACTCCGTAGCGGGCGCGATTACCACTGGCAATGGCAATGTGACGATCGATCACACCGGTGCGGTGACGCTCAACGCGGCGATCAATGCGGCCGCGGGCAACGCAACGATCATTGGCAGCTCGATCGTCAAGGGAACTGACCCATCGACCCTCACCGCCGCGACTGCCAATCTCGCGGCAAATACCACGATTGGCGTAGGCGGGACCGGCGCCCTAAAGACCGATGTCGATACGTTAAACGCCGTAGCCGGCGGCGACATCGTCATTACCGAAGCCAACGCAGTGACGCTCGGTACAGTTTCTTCGGGCGGTTCAATCACCATTGGGAACACGACCGGCGATATAACGCTTGGTACTGGAACCGGCGGCATTGTCACCGCCCTCACTGCGGTGTCGATCGCAGCGACGGCCGGCGGCATCTTGGATGGGACATCAGGCGCCTTTACCAACGTCAGTATTTCATCCGGTACCAGTGTGACCTTGGCGGCGAATGCCGGCCAGATTACTGGCGTCCGGGTAGCTGTTACGAACGGTACGGGCGGGTCCCTACTTGGAACCTATTCTGACGTCGATGGCGCAGGATTCGCAAACGTGGGCGTCACAGAAAGCCAGGATGTGACGATGGGCGCGATTTCGTCGGTCGGGGGGGCGCTTAGGATCTATTCACCCCGCGATTTGACTGTGAGCGGCACCATTGCCGCCGACGGTGCTGTGGAGTTGAATGCGCCTGGCGCCGTGGCTGTTAACGCCGCCGTTACTACGAATGGTGGTAGCTTCACTTCAACGGCAGCGCAGACCTTCAGCAGCAATGGGGCCGGCACGATAACGACGACGGGGGCGACGGACACGGCCGGTGGCGGGGTGAGCATCACGAGCACGGGTGCGGTG
>CAZRMO010000070.1:0-20189 GCA_964601155.1 uncultured Enterobacteriaceae bacterium | reverse complement strand
AGGCGCTGCAGCACGCATACAAGGGCGAACTCGAGTTTCATTACAACAAGGAAGATAATCTGCTGCGCGCGACCTGGATCCGCTGAAGGCGCCAGCGCAATCGCGGCGGCTGCGTCCGCCGCCCGCTCCCAATGTGGCCAGAACTGCGCTGCCATCCACGCCGGCAGAGCGGCCACAGTCCCGCAGATCATAACTTCTCCTGCGTCGTTGATATGTTTTGAGTTTATGCGGGACACCGCCGCAACGCGACGCTGCCCGCTTATCTGGCAATCGTCGGCGCTTTGCCTTAGGATAAGCCCATTTTTCCATACCCGCGCGGAGACTCCATGCCCCCAACGATTACCTGCGTCGAAGACCTGCGCCTTCTGGCGAAAAAGCGCGTGCCGCGCATGTTCTACGACTACGCCGACTCGGGCTCGTGGACCGAGGGCACCTACCGTGCCAACGAAGACGACTTTGCCCGGATCAAGCTGCGTCAGCGCGTGGCGGTCAACATGGAGAACCGCAGCCTGAAGAGCACGATGGTGGGACAGGAACTCGCCATGCCGGTAGCGCTGGCGCCGGTCGGCCTGGTCGGGATGCAGCATGCCGACGGCGAGATTCTGGCCGCCCGCGCGGCCGAGAAGTTCGGCGTGCCGTTCACGCTCTCCACCATGAGTATCTGCTCCATCGAGGACGTGGCCGAAAACGTCAGCAAGCCCTTCTGGTTTCAGCTCTACGTGATGCGCGACCGCGAATTCATCAAGCGTCTGATCGACCGTGCCAAGGCGGCCGGCTGTTCCGCGCTGGTGCTCACGCTCGACCTGCAGATTATGGGGCAGCGGCACAAGGACATCCGCAACGGCCTGTCGGCGCCGCCGAAGATCACTTTACGCAATATGCTGAACATGAGCACCAAGCCGCGTTGGGGCCTGGGCATGCTCGCGACCAATCGGCGCACTTTCCGCAATGTGGTGGGCCACGCCAAGACCGCCGGCGACCTGAGCTCGCTGTCGACCTGGAGCGCGAGCCAGCTCGACCCGACGCTGAACTGGGACGACGTGCAGTGGATAAAGGAGCGCTGGGGCGGCAAACTGATCCTCAAGGGCATCATGGATGCCGAAGACGCCGAGATTGCCGCGCGCTCCGGCGCGGACGCGATCATCGTCTCCAATCACGGCGGGCGTCAGCTCGATGGCGCACCGTCCTCGATAGCGGCGCTGGCACCGATCGCGCAGGCCGTGGGCCAAAAGATAGAGGTGCTGATGGACGGCGGCGTGCGCTCCGGTCAGGACGTGATCAAGGCGCTCGCACTGGGCGCCAAGGGCGTGTTCATCGGCCGCGCCTACGTTTATGGCCTGGGCGCAATGGGCGAGGCGGGCGTGACCAAGTGCCTGGAGCTCATCCGCAAAGAACTCGACGTCACCATGGCTTTCTGCGGATTGCGCGACGTGAAGCAGGTCGACCGGACGATCCTGGTGCCGGGAACCTACTGAGGGCTCCCCCACTCACAATGAGTGGGGGTTGAAGGCCTATAGGCCGCGGTATTTGACTTGCGTGGCGCACGCGCCGTACAAGATCGGGCGCTGTCCTTTATAATTCGGGGCACATGCGCATCCTACTCAGCAACGATGACGGCTATTTTTCCCCCGGAATCACCCTTCTCGCAGAAGTCCTCGCCGACGTGGCCGAGGTCACGGTGGTGGCGCCCGAGCGCGACCGCAGTGGCGCTTCGAACTCGCTCACTCTCGACCGGCCGCTTACGGTCAAGCGCGCGGCCAATGGTTTCCTGTTCGTCAACGGAACCCCGACCGATTGTGTGCACCTGGCTGTGACCGGCCTTCTCGATCGTTTGCCCGACATGGTGATATCGGGCATCAACCTCAGCGCCAACATGGGCGACGACACCATTTACTCGGGTACGGTCGCTGCGGCCACCGAAGGCTATCTGCTCGGCATTCCGTCGCTCGCGGTATCGCTGGCGAGCAAGGTCGGCAGGCATTTCGACACCGCCGCGCGGGTGACGCTGGAGATGGTCGAGCGCTTGCGCCGCGCTCCCATGACCGGTCCGGTGCTGCTCAACCTCAATATTCCCGATGTGGCCTACGACGATTTGCGCGGACTCGAGATCACGCGCCTGGGCAAGCGCCACAAAGCCGAACCGGTGATCAAGGAAGTGAGTCCGCGCAAGGAAACCGTTTATTGGGTCGGACCGCCCGGCGGTGCGCAAGACTCGGGCGAAGGCACCGACTTCTACGCCGTCGCTGCGCAGCGCGTGTCGGTGACGCCGTTGCAGATCGATCTCACGCACGTGAACCAGATCCCGCTGCTGCGCGACTGGTTGAAGCAATGAACCCCCGCCAGCCGCAGGCCCAAGGCATAGGCATGACTTCTCAGCGCACGCGTGCGCGCATGGTCGAGCGCTTGCGCGCGCAGGGAATTACCGATGAGGCCGTGCTCGTGGCCCTCGGCGCCGTGCCGCGCCACCTGTTTGTCGAGGAGGCGCTGGCAAGCCGCGCTTACGATGACGATGCGCTGCCTATCGGCTTTTCGCAGACCATTTCCCAGCCTTATGTCGTCGCCCTGATGATCCAGGCGCTGCACGCCGGGCGCGAGCTGGGCAAGGTGCTGGAGGTGGGCACCGGCTGCGGCTACCAGACGGCGGTACTGGCGCAGCTGGCAACCGAAGTCTATTCGATCGAGCGCATCGCGCCGCTGTTGGCCAAGGCGCGCGCCAACCTGCGCGGACTGCGGCTGGGCAATCTGCGCTTGAAACATGCCGACGGGAACCTCGGACTGCCCGAGGCCGCGCCCTTCGCCTCCATCATACTTTGCGCCGCCGCGCGCCAGTTGCCGCAGCCGCTGTTGCAACAGTTGGCACCGGGCGGCAGAATGATATTGCCATTCGGCGCCTCGGCGCAGGTGTTGCGACTGGTGGAACGCACCCGTTCCGGCTACAGCGAAACGACGCTGGACGCCGTGCGTTTCGTGCCTATGCTGACGGGGGTGGAATGATGCGTGCGGGGGCATTGCTGGGGATCGTCGGGTTGGTCGTATCGCTGCTCGCGGCCTGCAGCAGCCAGCCGGTGCAGGCGCCGGTATCCGAACGCGCGCCGTCAGGCGCAGTCCTTGCGTCGCCTATCGCCGGCACAGGCTCCGATTACTATACCGTTCGGCCCGGCGACACCTTGTTCAGCATTGCGCTTGACCACGGCCTTGATTACAAGGATCTCGCCGCCTGGAACAACCTGGACGATCCGAATCGGATTCGGCCCGGCCAGGAGCTGCGCATCAAACCGCCGCCAGGCGAGCAGCAAGAGGCGACGGTGCAAGTGAATCCGGTAACTACCTCGGGGCCGGTTGAGGCGCGCCCGCTGGGCGCGCAGGCGGGCCCGGGGGCGGCATTCCCTCAGCCCGGCACACTGGCGCCGGGCAACGGCGAAGCCGCAGCGGGTCCGCCCGTTGTCGAGGGTGGGATAGTATCGGGACCTATAGCGCGCAAGCTGCCTTATTCGCCGGAGAACGTGGCGCTGCTGCAACGCAGCGACACACAGTCGAATCCGGTTCCGCCGGCAGCGCCAGCGGCCGCACCTGCACCTGCACCTGTGCCTGCACCCGCGGCCGCGCCGGCACCCGCAACCGCGCCCCAGGTACCGGCGGCGAAGCCGGAGGCTGCCGCTGCGGACAACGGGGACAAGGTCGACTGGGGCTGGCCGCTGCGGGGCAAGATCATCGCCGGGTTTTCCGAGGCGAGCAACAAGGGTCTGGATATTGCCGCCAAGCCAGGCGAACCGGTGCTAGCAGCGGCTCCGGGGCGCGTCGTTTATAGCGGCAGCGGTCTGCGCGGCTACGGCAAGCTGGTCATCATCAAACATAACAAGACCTATTTGTCGGCCTACGCTCATAACAGCGTGATCCTGGTGAAGGAAGGACAAAACGTGGTCAAGGGGCAGGAGATCGCCGAGGCCGGCAGCACCGACAGCGACAGGCCCGAGCTGCATTTCGAGATCCGCAAACTCGGCAAACCGGTCGACCCCGCGAAGTACCTGCCACCGACGTGACCCGCCCATCCTCCTCCCCGGACGAGGAATTCGAGGGCACGCCGGCGACCGAACCCCTGGACCCGGCGCAGCCCGAAGCGGCGGAACCGGAAACTGAATTCCTCTCCGACGTCACCCAGATCTACCTGCACGAGATCGGGCTCAATCCGCTGTTCTCTCCCGAGGAGGAACTGCATTTCGCACGGCTCGCCGCGCAGGGAGATTTCGCGGCGCGACAGAAAATGATCGAGCGCAACCTGCGCCTGGTGGTCAACATCGCCAAGCACTATCTGAACCGCAACGTGCCGCTGCTCGATCTGGTGGAAGAGGGCAATCTGGGGCTGATGCACGCGCTCGACAAATTCGATCCCGAGCGCGGCTTCCGTTTCTCCACCTACGCCACCTGGTGGATACGCCAGAACATCGAGCGCGCCATCATGAACCAGTCGCGCACCATACGCTTGCCGGTGCATGTGATCAAGGATCTCAACCTGGTGCTGCGGGCCAAGCGCCATCTGGAAGCGCACGGTGAGCGGGAGGCGGGCGTGGACGATATCGCGCACCTGCTTGACAAACCGGTGGAGGAGGTGCGCAGCGTGCTTGCACACAACGAGCATATGGCCTCGCTCGACGCGCCGCTGGATATCGATCCCTTGCTGTCTATCGGCGAGTCCATCTCCGATGAGCAAAGCGTCAATCCTGAGGCCGGCTTGCAGGCCCAGGAGATCGAGTCGCTGGTGCGGCGATGGCTGGAACAATTGAACGACAAACAGCGCACCGTGATCGAGCGCCGCTTCGGCCTGAACAGCCAGGAAGTCTGCACGCTGGAGGAATTGGCCGGTCAGCTGGGCCTGACGCGCGAACGCGTCAGGCAGATTCAGCTCGAAGCGCTGGGGCAATTGCGCCGCATTCTGCGCCGGCACGGACTGTCCAGGGACGTGCTGTTGTAGCGCAGGTGCTTAGTTTGCGCGTTCGGTTAGTCCTGTGCAAGACTACGGGCCGAGCGTCTCGGGTGGTACGCGTTTCAGTATTTGCGAATCGCGCTCGTCGCTGATTTCCTGCGCGAACTGGATGTTTTTCCTGAGTTCCTCGATGTACAGGTTCTGCCCGCCGAAGTGCTGCTGCGCGTAGGAATAGCAGGCGCCCAAATCGAGATCGAGCCTCTTGCTCGCGTTCTGGAAAAACTGCGGCGTCTTCATGACCAGATCTTCGCCCGAGGCGAACACCACCTGCTCGATGCCTTCGGAGGTGCGCCTGGTCGTGAGGCCGCCGGCGAGGAACTCCGGATACAGGCGGTCGCGGCATTTCTCCAGATAGCAACGGTCTGCCATCTGCGCGACGATGTCGGCCGAACCGAGCAGGTTGCCCAGCAGCCGGTAGATGGGCGAGGGCACTTTGATCTGCGCCACCGGAATCTCATAGCCGGTAAAGTGGATCAGTTCGGCCGCAATGTCCGCCATTTCCGGCATGCCGATCTTGGGCAGGTAGTCCTTGAGGAATACCGACCCGCGTGAAACGTGGGTGCGGGTGTACTCGGCGCCGTTCGTGTGCGCGATGTCGTCGAGTTCGCGCACGTAACCCATATCGTGGAACAGGGCCGTAATCACGCCCAGGCGGAACAGGGAATCGCCAAAGGACCGGACGCCGATGCGCGAGCGCTCGTAGCCGTCGATCAGGCGTGCCATGGCGAGCGTCACGTCGAGCACGTGCTGAACGTCGTGATAGGGCGTGTCGCAGGGATGATATCCCGGGTATTCGCCGCGGTAGAGTCGGGTCAGGTCGCCGAACGCACGATCGAGCGGCTTGGTCGTCGCGTACGGATAGAGTTCGCGGTAGATGCGGTCGACCTCGTTGTTGACCACCTGCGGGTCGGTGGTGTTGAACTGCGCGCTGACGTCGTAATCGTTACTGCGAAGATCCATTGCTGCCTCCGTATCCCGTTTTTTCTTAGTCCCGCGACTCGGAAAAGAGTTCGTTCCTCATTTTCAGGGGCAAGCCGTATTTGTCGCGCATTATTCACTTTTGCGGCCGTTTCGAGGCGCCTTTCACAATCTTTTACATTCTCCACAGGGTGGTTAACTATCAAATCATATCAATCAGTTGGCGTAACTACGCGCTCGAACGATAGACGAGAACGTGCTCAAACCGCGGCAATATCCTGGAACAGGGTAGCCGTGCCGCGTACTCAGCGAGCCTGGCGCTTGGACTTCTTTTTCGTTTTCTTTCTCGGTTTCGGCGTCGGCACCAGCACGGTTCCGCGGCATTTCTTCGCCCCGCACCAGCAGGGCCAGCGCGCCTTCACCGCTTTGGTAATGCGCTCGCCGGCCTCGATGCAGTAATCGTAGGACAGCTCTTCGCCCGGTCGGATATCGCGGATGGCGCGGATGAACATGCGCTTGTCTTTCTCGTAGGTATCGCAGTTCGGATCGCAGGAGTGGTTGATCCAGCGCGCGATGTTGCCCTTTGCGCCGCCGTCGATGTTGTGGTCGTGGGCGATGCCGAAAATGAATGTGTGGTTCAGGCCGCTCATGTTCTCGGGATAGCGACGCGCGACTTCGGCCTCGCTGATGATCTCGCCTTTGTATTCGCACACCGTTTCGTCTTCGCGCAGCGGACGGCGGGCGAATACGCCGCGCCCGTGGATGCCGGAGCGGCGTACGACGATGCGCGGTCCCGAATGTTTTGCTTTACTGCTGCTTGTCATGGCGTGAGGCTCTCTCGTGCAAAGCGCGCATTGTTGCCTTGTACGCAGTAACTTGCAAGTGCGGAAGCGCGCGCAGCTGTCGCCGCTCAAACAGGGCTATCATTGCATTCATGCCTTTCGACCAAGCAGGGATCGCGCTCGCATGACCGACTTTCACGGGATTTTCCCCTACCTCGTTTCTCCTATCGACGAAGTCAGCGGGCGCGTGCGCGAGCGGGTGCTGCGCGAACTGGTCGAACACCTGATCGGCTGCGGCGTGCACGGCCTGTCGCCCCTGGGCAGCACCGGCGAGTTCGCCTACCTCTCATTCGAGCAGCGTCAGGAGATCGTGCGCATCGTGGTCGACGCGGCGGCCGGGCGCGTACCTGTGCTGGCGGGCGTGGCGGCATTTTCCACCAGCGATGCGCTGAGGCAGGCCGAGGCGCACGCCCGGCTCGGCGCAGACGGACTGATTCTGATCCTGCAGCAGATGTTCCCGCTGCCCCCGCGCGGCATCGAGCGCTATTTCGCCGGCGTTGCCGAAGCACTGCCGCAGACTTCGATGACGCTTTACACCAATCCCGGCCTACTCGGCGGCGACATTCCGATGGAAGTACTCGACACGCTGTCCCATGTCCCCAACATCGAATACGTAAAGGATGCCTCGGGCAATACCGGGCGCATCCTGACCCTGCTCAACCGCATGGGCGAGCGTATCCGGGTGTTCAGCGCTTCGGCGCACATTCCCCTGCTGGTATTGCAGCTCGGCGGGGTGGGTTGGATGGCCGGGCCAGGCTGCGTCATGCCGCGCGAGTGCGTACGCCTGTACGATTTTTTTCGCGCCGGCGCGCGGGAGAAGGCGCTGCTGGAGCAGCGCCGCCAATGGGCCATCAACGAGGTGTTCGCCAAATATGCGCTCGCGTCGTGCATCAAGACCGCACTGCAGCTGCAGGGCTTCGACGTCGGCGACGCAATCGCCCCGCAGCAGAAGCTCAAGCCTGAGGCGGTGGAAGAGATAAAACGCGCTTTGGCACAGCTGTCCCCTTAGGGGATTGCCTTTGGTGTAGGAGGGGCGCCCTCGCCCCGACCAGCGCCGGTTCCAAACATCGATCGCCCCGGGGCGCTCCCGCCTACGCCGAAGCAAACATCCTTCTGCGGGACAAAACCGGCAGCGAGATGCCGTTAATTCATCTTTGCCAGCTTCTCCAGCGCGGCGCCGGTGACACGCACCAGTTTCCATTCGTGCATGATGGTCGCGCCCAGCGTTTCGTAGAAGAATATCGCCGGTTCGTTCCAGTCGAGCACCGACCACTCGAGCCGCCCGCAATTGCGCTCGGCCGCGATGCGCGCCACGCGCAATAGCATGGCGCGGCCGAAACCGCGGCGCCTGTGCGTAGGGCGCACGTACAGGTCCTCCAGGTACAGGCCCTTCCTGCCGAGAAAGGTGGAGAAGTTGTGGAAATACACGGCAAAGGCGACAGGCTCCGCCCCGCAATAGGCGAGCAGCACTTCGGTCCGGCTTTCCGGCCCGAACAGTTCTTCGGCGATGACTTCCTCGGTGGCTTCGACCAGATGGCTCAGCCGTTCGTATTCGGCCAGCTCCTTGACGAAAGAGAGCACCAGCGGCACGTCCGCGCGTGTCGCCTGGCGTATCGACAAGGATTCCGCGTTCATTTGGTTTGCTCGCCCGATTTTACCGCCTGCGCCAGTTCCAGCACGGCGGTGGCGTACATGCTGGAGCGGTTATAGCGGGTCAGCACGTAGAAGTTGGTAAAGCCCACCAGGTACTCGCTAGGCGCGTCCGGCGTCGTGAGCTCGATCAAGGCGCAGGGCGTGTCCGCCGCGGCGCTGCCCGCTGCGCTGACGCCGAAGTTCGGCAAGTCGCCGAAGCGGACACTCGGCTTGATGCCGGCGTCGACGAGCTTGCGGTAATCGTCACCTTGTACCTGCGCCGGGTAGGCCACCGGCTGGCCGGTTTCCCAGCCGTGCGCCTTGAGAAAATTGGCGACGCTGCCGATGGCGTCGGCGAAGCTCCGGGAAAGATCCTCTTTGCCGTCGCCGTCCAGATCCACCGCATAGCGGCGATAGCTGTCAGGCATGAACTGGGGGATGCCGATGGCGCCGGCATACGATCCTTTCAGACTCAGGGCGTCGATGCCCGCGTCGCGCGCATACAGCAGAAAGTCCTCCAACTCGCCGCGGAAGAATTGTGCGCGCGGCGGATAGTCGAAAGCGAGGGTGGATAGCGCGTCGATCACGCGATAGTTGCCGGTGTTGCGTCCGTACACGGTTTCCACGCCGATGATCGCGACGATGATTTCCTCGGGCACGCCATAGCGTTCGGCGGCGCGCGCGAGCGCTACGCGCTGCCGCTCGCGGAACTCGATGCCGGCCTCGATGCGCTCAGGTGTGAGGAACAGCGCGCGATAGGCCTGCCATGATTGGGCGCGGGGCTCTGCGGGCGGAGTGATCGCCGCGATAATGGCGGGCTGGAAGCGCGCGCGGCTGAACAGCCGGCGCAGTCTGCTCCGGTCAAAACCGTGTTTTTGCACCATTTCGGAAATGAACCGGCGCACATCGTCGCGCCGGGCGTAGCGCCCGGCGGCGTCGGCGCCGACGCTCACGCAGAACGACAGCGCGAATGCGAGCATCAAGGCCGCGAGGCGCGCCGGGCGGCTCAAACGCTGAACTCCCGCACCAGCAGCCGCAATTCGGCCAGCATGCGCGCATCCGCCGATTCGCCGTAACGCAGCGCAATGTAGCGAGCGCCGATGGCGCGAATGTGCGCGGCCTTGGCGGGATAGCGCGCGACCGTGCGCGCCATAAAATCGGCCGGGCCTTCGTGGGTTGCGCGCACACAGCCGTGTTTGTCGAGCTTGGCGCAGAATCTGAGCCAAAGGCGCTGTACCGGATCGGTCGTGCGCATGCGTCGCAACAGCCAGGCGGTGAGCAGGGCGAGCATCCCGCCCACGACCCAGAACAGCGTCAGCGCCATGTTCTCCCAGTTGGGCTCGCTCATGCCCATGCGGCTGAGAAATTGGCGCTGGCGTTCCGGGTTGTAGCCCAGCACCAGCTGGTTCCACTTGTTGGCGAGCGCGTCCCAGTTGTAGCGTAAATCGAGCAGCCAGTGAAGCGTGGTGCGCGCCATCAGCGGCAAGGGGTCGGTGGCCGGTACCGCTGCGGCGACGCCGTCTTCCACCCGCATCGGCGAGACGGCGGCGGTGGGATCGAAGCGCACCCAGCCGCGGTTCTTGAGCCATACCTCGGCCCAGGCGTGCGCGTCCGACTGGCGCACGATCATGTACTGGTCCACCGGATTGATCTCGCCGCCCTGATAGCCGGTGACGACGCGGGCGGGCACGCCGGCAGCGCGCATCAGAAACACGAAGCTCGACGCGTAGTGTTCGCAAAAGCCGCGCTTGCTGCCGAACAGGAATTCGTCCACCGAATCGCGACCGAGCACGGGCGGCTGCAGCGTGTAGACAAAGCCCTGCTCGCGGAAGTAGTTGAGAGCCTTCTGTGCGATGGTCGCGCCGCTCGCGCCGTCCGCTGCCCATTCCTGCGCCAGCCGGCGCGCGCGCGGATCGAATCCCGCAGGCAGTTGCAGTCCCTGCCTGAGGTCTTCCGGGGCGTCGTCGCTTAGCTCGGTGAAATGGGTGTAGGAGCGCATGGCGTAGCGCATTCGGTTGCGTACCGGCCTGCGCGCGAACAGCACGTGATCGCCGCTGACGCTCGCGTCGGGAGGAATTTTCGCCGCCTGCTCCAGCGCAAACAGCCATCTGTGGTTATTCGGCTCTAGCGTGACCTCGTAGTCGTAGGGTTGGCCGCTGACTTTGAGCTGGATTTGGGAATTAGGGCGCACGTCGCCAGGGCGCCAGGTGCGGCCATCGAAGTTCCAGAATACCGGCCCGCGCCAGTATAGTTGCGGCTTGGGCGGCGGCGTCCCGCTGAATTTGACGCGAAACGCGATGGCGTCCGACTGCAACAGCCGGCTGATCGTGCCGGGCGACATCGAGTTCGATAGCCCGGTGACGCCACTGTAGGCATCCTGCGGCAGCCCCCATAGCGGACCCTGCACCCGCGGAAACAGGAAGAACAGGATCAGCATCACCGGTCCCGCCTGCGCCAGCAACACGCCTGCGGTTTTCAAGTTGGCCAGCAGCGCACGCCCGGGCGCGGCGAAATTCACCAGGCTGGCGGTGTTGACCAGCGTCGAGACGAGCATCAGCGCTGCGGTGGGCAGCGTCTGCGAATAGAAGAAATTCGTGAGGGCAAGAAAGTAGCTGAGCAGGACCAGCACGATGGCGTCGCGCTCGCGTTGCAATTCGAACAGCTTGAGCGACAGGAACAGCACCAGCAGGGCCACGCCGGAATCGCGGCCGAAAACGGTGTGGTAGGTAAAAAACACGCCGAATATGCCGCCGACAACCAAAAGGGCCAGCAGCCATTTTTGCGGCAGCGCGCGCTCGCCCCAGGCGAGATAGCTGCGCCAGGCGAACAGCATCAGCGCTATCAGGTTCAGCCACCAGGGCAGGCGCTGCATGTGCGGCGCGACCACGAGCGCGAGGCCGGCGAGCAGCCAGAACAGATGGCGCACCTGGATGCTCATATTTGGCGGGCGACTAGAGACCATACAGCGCGAGTTCCCGCAGGCAGGCAAGACGGTGTGGTTCCCCGGCGTCCGGCGCCAGCTCCAGCCCGGGCAGGCGCAGTCCATAACGCAATCCGTCCCGTTCGGCCGAGAGTACCCAGCCCGTCAGGCGCGACAGCTTGGACTCCAGGTCCAGGTTTGCGGGCAGGCTGTTCCAATCCAGCCATAATTCGGCGGCGGCGCGGCCGCTGAACACCTTGGTTTGCAGTCCCCGACCGCGTGCCGCGGCCTTCCAGTGGATATGCCGCGGCGAGTCGCTGGCCTGGTAGGGGCGCAGGCCGGCGAAATCGTCGCTGCCGCCGCCGGCGACGCGCTTTTCGCCGGCGCTGCCGGAGGGATCGGGCAGCGGCAGCAGGCCCTCGTCGGGTTTGGGATACACAAGGCAGCGCATGTCCGGCTGAATATAGCTCCAGGCTCGCAACAGGCCGATGGGAAAGCGCGTGTCCAAGGTGATGCGTGCCGGCGTCAGCCAGCCGCGCCGTTCGGCCGCGACCGGGACGCTCACCGTGGCGCCGCGCGCGGACGCGACATCGCACTGCGTCGACTTGCCTTGATGCCACAGGCCGATGGAGCAGCGGTCGTAGCCGGAGCGGTTTTCGACGAACAGCTCGAACCAGGCAAGTTCGCCCGCGAACACCGGCTCCACGCGGCCCGGAGTGATATACAGATGCACCAGGTTGCGGAACGTGTGCAAAATCGCGACCAGCCCCATGCTCGCGAGCAGAAAGGTAAGGATATAGCCCAGCGAAAGGTTGTAGTTGATCGAGCCGATCAGCATCACGCCAAGCGCCATGCCGAAGGCGAGCCCCGGGCGGGTGGGCAGGATGTAGACGCGGTTTTGCTGCAGGTAAATGCTGCCGGGCTCAGGCGTGCGCGGACCGAAGAACGTGCGGTAGAGCCGCGAGCGGCTCAGGATTTTTTCGAACATCACGCCGGCGCGCACTCAGGGTTCCTTTCAATATGGGGGGATACATCCCCCCATACCCCCCTATATCGGGGGCCATTTCGATGATGCTGAAATGGCATTTTAGTAATCGACGCGTTTCAGGGAATCGGCACGGCCTCGATCAGGGCGGCCGTGACCTCGGAGGAACGTTTGCGCGCGCCTTCGTGCGCCGGCGCGAGGCGGTGGCCGGCCACCCCGGGCAGGATCGCTTGTACGTCCTCCGGCAGCACCTTGTCGCGTCCGTCGAGCATGGCCCAGGCCTTGGCCGCATGCAGCATGCCTAGTGCGGCGCGCGGGGACAGGCCATTGCTGAACTCGGGCGCGCGCCGCGTGTGCTCGACGATAGCCTGGACGTAATCAAGCAGAGCCGTTGCCGCGTGTACCTGGCTCGCGTTCGCCTGCATCTCCAGGAGTTCGCCCGGCGCAAGGCAGGGCTCCAGCGTCGCCACCAGGCTGCGCCGCTCCACGCCCTGCAACAGGGCGCGCTCGGCGTCGCGATCCGGATAGCCGAGTTCGATGCGCATGAGGAAGCGGTCGAGCTGCGATTCCGGCAAGGGGAAGGTGCCGACCTGATGCGAGGGGTTCTGCGTGGCGATGACGAAAAACGGTTCGGGCAGCGGCCGTGTCTCGCCCTCGGCAGTGACCTGATGCTCTTCCATTGCCTCGAGCAAAGCGCTCTGCGTCTTTGGCGTGGCGCGGTTGACTTCGTCTGCCAGGATCAGCTGCGAAAAAATGGGCCCTGGATGGAACTTGAATGCGCCGCTGTCGCGGTCGAACACCGACACGCCGATGATGTCGGCCGGCAGCAGATCGCTGGTGAATGAAATGCGCTGGAAGGCCAGGCCGAGCAGCCGCGCCAGGGTGTGGGCGAGGGTGGTCTTGCCCACTCCGGGCAGATCCTCGATCAACAGGTGGCCGCGCGCGAGCAGGCAGGCCACGGCCAGCCGTATCTGCCTCTCCTTGCCAAGGATGACCTTGCCCGCATGCTCGATGACGCGGTGGATGGACATATCGCGTGCGGCGAATTTCGTTTCAGCGTGTAGCAACAATCAAGTTCTCCGTGGTATGTGTGCGAAGGACGGCTCGGAAGCGCCTAATTCCGCAGGGTACTCGTCATCTTACGTGGATTTGGGCTAATATTCATTAAGTTCAATTCCGGCAACAGGGGTCATGGCCACCGCTTTTATTACGCATCCGCAGTGCCACGAGCACGACATGGGCGCCTATCACCCGGAGTGTCCGGAACGGTTGACGGCGATCGACGACCAGCTGATCGCTTCCGGTATCGGGCAGTTCCTTGCGCACCATGAGGCGCCGCAGGCAAAAGTGAGCAGCCTGGCGCGTGTGCATCCCATGGAGTACATCAGCCATATCCGCAGCAGTGCGCCGCAAAGCGGCACTGTGCATCTGGACCCGGACACTGCGATGAATCCGCACACTTGGGACGCTGCGCTGCACGCGGCCGGCGCAGCGGTGCTGGCGACCGACCTAGTGCTCAAGCGGCAGGTCGAAAGCGCTTTTTGCAGCGTGCGCCCGCCGGGACATCACGCGATGCGCAGTCGCGCCATGGGTTTCTGTCTGTTCAACAATGTCGCCATCGCTGCCAGGCATGCGTTGGAGGAGTACGGCCTAGCGCGCGTCGCCATCGTTGATTTCGACGTGCATCACGGCAACGGCACCGAGGACGCTTTCCGCGACGATGCGCGCGTGCTGATGGTGAGCACCTTCCAGCATCCGTTCTATCCGTACAGCGGCACCGATGATCCGGCGCCGAACATGGTCAATGTGCCGCTGCCGGCCGACGCCGGAAGCCAGCCGTTCCGCGAAGCCGTGACGCAGTACTGGCTGCCGGCGCTCGAGGCGTTCAAGCCGCAGATGATTTTTTTCTCCGCCGGCTTCGACGCTCATGTGGAGGACGACATGGCGATGCTGCGGCTGGTGGACGCCGATTACACCTGGGTCACGCAGCAGATCAAGGCGGTGGCCGACAAGTACGCCGAAGGCCGCATCGTTTCAGTGCTCGAAGGCGGCTACAACCTATCTGCGCTCGCGCGCGGCGTCGTGGCGCACATCAAGGTGCTGAGCGGTTTGTAGGAGGCACGCCCTCGGGCCGAAGTTGTGGGAGGGGCGCCCTCGCCCCGGAGCCGTAGGACGGGCGCCCTCGCCCCGGTCAGTGCCGGTTCGAAGTGCGATCGGCCCGAGGGCGGGCCTCCCGCTACTCTCACAAAATCGGTGCTTGGCTACGGCTGCGCTAATCGCCGCAGCGCCGCGGCATCGGTGACGCGGATCTGCTCGCGGCCGAGCGCGACCCAGCCGCGATCCTGGAAATTGCTGAGCAGGCGGCTCACCATTTCGCGCACGCTGCCCAGTTCATCGGCCAGTCCCTGATGGGTGGCGCGCACGAGTTCACCCTTGCGCAAGAGCAGTGCGGCGAGCCGCTGGTCCAGTTTGTGGAAGGCGACCGCTTCGACCAGGGCCATCAAGTCGGCCAGGCGCTCGGAGAACAGGCCGAATACGTAGTCGCGGAACGGCTTGTGCTCGGCCAGCAGCCGGTGGAACAGCGCCGGCGGCAAGGCGAGCAGCGTCACCGCGGTTTCGGCGATGCCGGTCGCCGAGTAAGGGCTGCCGCCGAGCAGGCAGCTGCTCGAGAGCAGGCAGCTTTCTCCCGGGGTGATGCGGTAGAGCTGGACCTCGCGGCCGTTGGGCGCGGTTTTCACCACGCGCACGCTGCCTTCGAGCAGCATAGGGAATCCCGTGCATGGACTGGCTGCCTCGAACAGGATGCTGCCTGCCGGTGCCTGCCGCGCCGTGGCGCTTTGCACGATTTCTTCCACCGCGGCGGCGGGCAGTTGCTGGAACACCGGGAACAGCTGCAGCAGGCGGGATTTCAACTCCGGGTTATTCATGCTTGCGCCTCCGCGATCAGTTGCGCCGCCAGCTGCTCGATCGCGGCGGAATCCAGTTTCAACGGCCGCAGCACCTGCGCTTCGGCCAGGTGGGCAAAGTTCTTCAGCGTGGCGCGGCGGTAGGCCGGGTCATAATGATTGGCGAGCAGGTCTGCGACCAACTCGTCCCAGCGCTGGTCTTCGATCTGTTTCATCCAGCGCGCGAGCGTGTCCTTGCTGTGCAGCCCGGCCAGGCAATCGAGTTTCGCTTTCAGATCCTGCGGGTCACCGAGGAAATGGCCGTATTCGCCGACGAGAAAGGCGACGCGCTCGGCCAGCGGGGCCTCGATGAGCACACAGGGGCTTGCGCGCATGCATTCGAGCAAGGCGCCGGGCACCTGCAACTGGCCGATCTTCCTGCTTTCTGCTTCCACATACACGATTCGTTCCGGATCGAGTTTGCGCAACGCGTCCCACACCAGGCTGTCGAACATTTTTTGCGCCGGCTGCGCCTGCTCGGGCAGATTGCCGAGCACCGAGCCGCGGTGACTGGCGAGGTCCTCCAGGTCCAGCACCTGCGCGCCGGCGGCGGCGAGCGCCTGTAGCAGACGGCTCTTCGCACTGCCGGTGGGGCCGCAGACCACGCGGTAGCGGAATCGTTGCGGCAGCGCGGCCAGCTGCGCCAGGATATCGCGCCGATAAGCGCGATAGCCGCCTTCGAGCTGTGCCGCATGCCAGCCGATCTCCGACAGGATGTGGGCCATGGCGCCGCTGCGCTTGCCGCCGCGCCAGCAGTACACCAGCGGCCGCCAAGCCCTGCCGTGCCCGGCAAATTTTTCCTCGATATGGCGTGCGATATTTTTCGCCACCAGCGCCGCGCCGCGCTTCTTCGCGTCGAACGGCGAGACCTGCTTGTATAGAGTGCCGATCGCGGCGCGCTCGCTATCGTCGAGCACCGGACAATTGATGGCGCCGGGAACGTGGTCCTCCGCGAATTCTGCGGGCGAGCGCACGTCGATGACCTCGTCAAATTCGGCCAGCTGTGCTACGGTTGCGACGTTAGGAAATTTCACCGATTTTCCGAGTAGGCCGCGTCGAATATGCGGCTCCAGAGCCTGAGAATCAGGCGCAAGTTTACACGCAAACACCGCACCCCAACCGAGTTCCGCCGCCATGAACGCACCGACCGTCGCCCCGTTTCGCCTCACCCAGTTTTCCCACGGCGGAGGCTGCGGCTGCAAGATCGCGCCCGGGGTGCTGACCGAACTGCTCGCCGCGACGCCGATGCGCGCCCTGCCGCCGGAGCTGCTGGTGGGTTCGGAGTCGAGCGACGACGCCGCCGTGTACCGTCTGAACGAAACACAGGCGCTGATTGCGACCACCGATTTCTTCACCCCCATCGTAGACGATCCCTACGACTTCGGGCGCATCGCCGCAACCAACGCGCTCTCCGACATTTACGCCATGGGCGGCTACCCGATTATGGCGCTCGCCATCGTCGGCATGCCGCTGGACAAATTGCCGCTGGAAGTGATCGGCAAAATCCTCGCCGGCGGCGAGTCGGTATGCGCCGCAGCCGGCATCCCCATCGCCGGTGGACATTCGATCGACGTACTCGAGCCGATTTACGGCCTGGTCGCCTTGGGGCTGGTGCATCCTGACCGGGTCAAGCGCAACGACCGCGCGCAGGAGGGCGACGTGCTGATCCTGGGCAAATCCCTGGGCGTGGGCATACTCTCGGCCGCGCTGAAAAAAGGCGCGCTCTCGGGCGCGGGCTACGAACGGATGATCGCCGCGACGACCCAACTCAATACGCCGGGCGCTGCCCTGGCCGAACTGCCGGGCGTGCATGCGATGACCGACGTCACCGGCTTCGGCCTCGCCGGCCACCTGCTGGAAATCTGCCGCGGCTCCAAGCTCGGCGCCAAAGTGCGTTTCGCCGAGCTGCCGATCCTCGACGAGGCGCTGCACTGGGCGCAACAGGGCACGGTGACCGGCGCGAGCGAACGCAACTGGAGCGGCTACGGCAAGGAGGTACATCTGCCCGAGGGCATGCCTGATTGGCAGCGCGCGCTGCTCACCGATCCGCAGACCAGCGGTGGCCTGCTGGTAGCCTGTGCTCCCGATACCGAGGCGCAAGTGCTGGCCGAATTCAGCCGGCGCGGGTTCGCCGATGCACGCCGTATCGGCACTATGGTGACGGAACAGGGGATCACGGTTATCTAATTGGAAACCGCCGCTCGCGCGCGATCTGCCCAATGGCGTCATCGAGTTTCCTGAGCAACGCAGAAAACCTGATAATAAACGTTGCCAAGACATTGTTTTTGAGAGAATATCGCCTTGTGGCCGATTTGCGGTGGCCGGAAAGCGGCCATTGTTGCGCGGCTACCGGGGAGCGGGCCAATGGCGAGAATCGTTGTATTCAACCAGAAAGGCGGGGTCGGCAAGACGACGACCACGCTCAATCTGGCCGCCCTGCTGACGCGGCGCGGCAGCGCGCCGCTCGCGATCGACCTGGACCCGCAGGCGCATTTGTCCGCGATTTGCGGCACCGCGGCCAGCAATGGCGGCGACAGCCTGTACGCGTTTTACCAGGATGCGAAACAGCTTGCGGAATTGATACGCGCAAGCAACTGCGGCTGGTCCGTCATTCCGGCGCATCTCGATCTGTCGAAAGTCGATACCCAGTTCGGCAAGGGACCGCGGGCGCTGCAGCGGCTCAGCGCGGGCATCGCCAGGGAACATCTCAACACCAAGCGGCCTATTCTGATGGACGCCTGCCCTTTGTTGGGCACTTTGTCCCTGAACGGCATATTCGCCTGCGACCGGGTGCTGATCCCGATCTCCGCCGACTATCTGGCGGTGAACGGCGCCTTGCAGATCGACCGCACCCTGCGCGCGCTGGAGCGCGTGCTGGAAAAACCGCCGATGCGCCGTTTCGTGATTACGCGCTTCGACTCGCGCCGGCGCATGTCCTGGGAAATAGACAGGCAGCTGCGCGAACGCTTCGGCGCGGAAATGTGCGAGACGCGCATACGCGAAAGCGTGAGCCTGGCCGAGAGTCCGGCGCACAATTGCGACGTGTTTACGCATGCGCCGGAGAGCAGCGGCGCGCGCGACTACGCTGCGCTGCTGGAAGAGCTGGAAGCGGTGGGTTTCCTCAGTTAGCGGGTTTTCCCAGGAGGGGGCGACGGCCTCTTTTACGTCCCCAAGCCGGAGGCCATGCCGGCAATTCTGAAGTGTCTTCCTAATCTTTCGCGGGCGACTCCGGCCCCGCTTCCTTGCCGATCAGGTTGATCGCCCGCTCCAGGTCGAACGATTCCTCTTTCAGCGCCGGCTGGACTTCGTTGCAGTCGAGAATTTCGCAGTACTGATACATCTGGGTGATCTTGCGCTCGGCGTCGGGGCGGTCGCGCGCCGCGATCATCAGGTTTTCCACCACCGTACCGCCGCGGGTCTTGACCCTGAAACCGAACTTGATCAAAGTGCATGCCCCCATTGAGTTGCGACGAGGAATTATTGCACGACGCACCTGGAACGCCAGCGTACCAAAGACGTGCCGCGGGACCAGAGAAGAGTTCGTTTTGAACGCCGAGCGGACTCTTCGAAGCGACGCAGAAATAGCATAGCATGATGAGATTGGAAAGCGTGAAGTCCGATCAGGTGCAGGGGCGAGGGGCGCATGGTAGCGAAATCGCCGCCATCCCGTTAGACTTCATTTGGTTTTGTCTCGGATTCGTCCGCTCGGACACAAGGCTTGCGGATCCTCGGCAACGGGCTTGCGGATCCGCTGCAACGCCTCAGACAATTAAGCGACGGAGCAGAAAATGGGGAAACAGAGGATCGGATATATCGGCGTCGGGCTGATGGGTCTGCCGATGACGCGCCGCCTTCTCGAGCGCGGCTATGCGGTCACCGTCTGCGATATCGTGACGCAGCGGACCGACGCGGCGCGCGCCGCGGGTGCAACGGTGGCTGCTACGCCCGCGCAAGCGGCGCGCGGCAGCGATATCGTGCTGCTCAATCTGCCGACGACCGCCGCTGTCGCGCAGGTGGCGTTCGGCGAGCAGGGTGTCGCATCGGCATTGCAACCGCCGCAACTACTCGTCGATTTCTCCACCATCGAAGTCGACAAGGGACGTGCTTTCGCCGCGAAGTTGCGCGAGATGAGCGGCTGCGGCTGGATCGACGCGCCGGTTTCCGGAGGACCGCCCGCCTGTGCCGCCGGAACGCTGACGGTGATGGCTGGCGGCGATGCCGCCGATATCGAACGCGTGCGACCCTTGATGGCGGACGTGGCCGGCCGATTCACGCCGATGGGCGCCTCGGGCGCCGGCTTGGCCGCCAAGATGATCAATCAGCTGATCGTCGGCTGCTCCTTCGCAGTACTTGCCGAAGCGGTCGGACTCGCCGAAGCCGCGGGCATCGATGCGGCACGCATGCCCGAATGCCTTGCCGGTGGCTACGCGGACAGCTCGATGCTACAGAAGGTCTATCCGCGCATTGTCGAACGCGATTTCGCGCCGCAGGGCTACGCGCGTCAGCTGCTTAAAGATCTGGAAATGCTGAACGGGTTCGCCGGCTCTTTGAAGTCGCCCCTGCCAATGGCCGGTCAGGCATTGTCGCTTTATCGCATGCTCGTTCATCTTGGCTATGCGGAGTTGGATACAGCCGCGGTATTCAAGCTCTACGAACGCGCGGACTCACACTAATCCATTCCTGGCCTGTCAGAGGACGCGCCCGCTGGCGTTGTCGATCAGGTGCATCTTGCCGAGGTCGGCAACCAGTTTCATGCGTTTGCCATCCTGCGCTCCGGCATCGGGATTGACGCGGCCGCACACTTCGGTTCCATCGATCAGGAAGTACACCATGGTTTCCATCCCCATCGGCTCGGTCACTTCCAGCTCGATTTCAAATGGGTGCTGGTTCGGCTCCATGTGCGGACGCTGCTCCGTGATATGTTCCGGCCGCAGGCCGAACAGCAGGTCGGATTTGCCGACGAGCG
>CAZRMO010000069.1:0-20296 GCA_964601155.1 uncultured Enterobacteriaceae bacterium | reverse complement strand
CAGCGTCCTCAACCGCGTCATCGCCAACGATCCGTCTGTGTTGCTCGGCACGCTAAGCTCCAACGGCAAGGTATGGCTGGTCAACCCCGCGGGTATATTGGTGGGGCAAGGCGCGAAAATCGACGTCGCCGGCTTCGTCGCGAGCACGCTCAAGGTCTCGAACCAGGACTTTCTCGCCGGACGGTTGAACTTCGGCGCCACGCCGAATGCGGGCGTCATCCAGAATGACGGACAGATCACCACGCCTTCGGGCGGCAGCGTTTATCTGGTCGCCCAGTCGGTGACCAACAACGGCATCATCGACGCGCCCAACGGCGAAGTGATCCTAGCGGCGGGGCAGACGGTACAGCTTCTCGACACCGGCACCCCTGGAGTGAGCGTTGCGGTAACCGGCGCCCAAGGCAACGTCACCAACCTCGGGCAAATCGTCTCCGAGGCCGGCCAAATCGGCATCGCGGGGGTCCTGGTCAACAACAGCGGCACGCTGAACGCCTCCAGCGTAGTGAAGGAAGGTGGGCGCATTTTCCTCAAAGCAACAAAAAAAATCGAGCTTGCCGGCACCAGCGCAATCAACGCGGATGGCACCGACGGCGGTCAGGTCATAGTCAAGGCTGAGCAAGATGGCCAACTGAGCGGCGAACTCATTGCGCGGGGTGCAATTTCGGCCCAAGGCAAAGGGGCGGCGGGCGGCGGCGGTTTTGTAGAAACTTCCGCGGCGACTGTCGATGTCGGCGGACTCCAGGTCGAGGCCGGAAACGGCGAATGGCTGATCGATCCATACGACTACACCATTGATTCGACCGCGGCTAGCGCCATAAAAGGGGCACTTGATGTCGGAACCGGTGTCACCATTGACACGACGAGCAACGCGGGTCCAGGAGCCGGCGCGTCAGGAGTCGGCGACATCACCGTGGGCGCGTCCATCGGCAAAACCGCGGGCGGTGACGCCACCTTGACACTCTCCGCGCACAACAGCATTGCGGTTGCGCCGAGCGTTTCCATTTCCAGCACCCAGGGGAAGCTAAACGTCAAGCTCTTTTCCGATTCGGACGGTATGGGAGGCGGCGCCATAGCGATGAACTCAGGCTCGTCGATTACCAGCAATGGCGGCAAGGTCACGCTGGCCGGCGGCTCTGGCGGCACCGGCTACGCTGCCGGTACGGTGGACAATCACGAGGGCGTCAGACTCGATGCGGCGAGCATTTCCACCGGTGGCGGCGATGTCGTGATCAGGGGGCAAGGTTACGCCGATGGTGCCGACTACAACCACGGCGTTTATCTCGCATCGGCGTCAACTATCACCACAGGGGGTGGGGCACTTAACATCAACGGCACGGGTGGTGGCACGGGAACCGCCAACAAGGGCATCTACGCTTACAACGCTACCCTCGACACCACCAACGGGAGCGGCATCGGGGGAATGGTTACCCTTATCGGAAAGGGCGGAAGCGGGGGTAATGAAAACGTAGGCGTCTATCTGGATGAGGGCACCGTCGTGATGACGGGTGGCGCATTGCTCAATGTCACGGGTAGCGGAGCGGGCACCGGAAGCAACAACATCGGAATTTATGCGTACAACACCCAGTTGGATACCAGCAATGGCGTCAATGCCGGCGGATTAGTCACCCTGAATGGTACGGGAGGCAACGGCACGTATGACAATTACGGGGTCAGGCTCTACTACTACACGTCCATTGTCACCGGTGGTGGGGCGCTCAATATCATCACAGGCACGGGCCGGGGCACGGGAAGCGATAATTACGGCATCTACGCTTCCGAGTCCACCCTCGACAGCACCCGGAGGAGCGGCAGCCCTGGCGGAGACATAATGCTGAAGGGCTACGGTAGTGTCAGCGGCACTGACAGCAACTTCGGCGTAAATTTGGATGGTGGCGAGGGTGGACTGACGGTACGCACTGGTGGCGGGGCGCTTTCGATCATCGGCAAGGGCGGCGGTACGGGATCCGATAACGTCGGTATCTCGGTGCAATATGGAACTCTCGAGACCAGCACGCACAATGGCACGCGTGGCGGAGATCTTTTCCTGGACGGAACTGGCGGCGGCGGCGCGGGCGGTTCTGGCAATCATGGCATCAGCGTCAACAGCAGCGAGCTTTCCGCGTCCAATGACCTGAAACTAACTGGGATAGCCGGCCCTGGAGCCAACTCTTACCCTATAAATGTTTCGGGCAATGTAGTTCTGCGCGCCGACAGCGACGGCACCGGCGTTGGCACGGTGGACTTCGGCAGCAGCAACGTGATGATCGCTGGTTGCGAGTGTGACGGCATCAGTATCTACTACAATCCGGTGAGCTACACCGATGGCGCGACAAAATCAGACACGGGCGGCGATCCTTACGCCGCAAAGATTGAAGGCCCCTATACGGCATGGATGCTGGTGAACGATGTAAATCACCTGCAGGCTATGAGTTCCAATCTGTCCGGCAATTATGCGCTGGGCAGGAACATCGACGCGTCCGCTGCAACGAGTTTCATACCCGTGGGTAATGATTCAACGCGCTTTGCCGGTCAGTTTGACGGCCTGGGCAACACCGTCAGCAACCTCGTCATCAATCGGCCCAATGAGTCGAACGTTGGCTTGTTCGGGGTGGTCGATGCAGCGGGCGAAGTGCACAACGTAGGGCTGGTGGGTGGCAGCGTGACCGGCAATGCCAACGCAGGCGGCTTGGCGGGTACCAACCACGGCACCATCATGAACGTTTGGTCCAGCGCCAACGTAAATGGAGACAGCAATCTCGGCGGCCTGGTCGGAGCCAATTACGGCAGCGTCAGCGAGAGTTACGCGACCGGCAACGTGACCGGCACCGCCGATAACGTCGGCGGCTTGGTGGGATACAGCGGCGGCGACATCTCCAATTCCTATGCGAGCGGTACGGTCACAGGTGCCGGCGCAAATGTCGGCGGCCTGTTAGGCAAAAACGAAAGCGGCTCGGTCGACTATAGTTACGCCATCGGAAACGTGAGCGGTAGCAGCGAAGTCGGCGGGTTGGTAGGGGGCAGCTACACCGTCCCGTCCAGCACGATAAGCTATAGCTACGCCGCGGGTTCGGTTACCGGCACGGGAGCGAATGTCGGTGGTCTGGTAGGAATGAATAGCGGCAATGTCATTTCAAGCTTCTGGGATACCACCAAAAATCCAGGTCTAGACGGGGTTGGCAATGAGCCTTCCAATGCGGGCGCCACAGGTCTGACCACTACGGCCGCAATGCTGTCGACCAACTATACCGGGTGGGATTTCAACAGCGATTGGTGGATGAGCGACAGCAACACTAGGCCGTTCCTGCGCAGCGAATGGAGCACCACCATTCAAAACGCGCATCAATTGCAGCTGATGGCGATAGATTTGAGTGCGAGTTACAAACTGTCGAACAACATCGATATGCAGGCAGAACTCGCATCGGGGATGTGGAAAGCAGTGACCGGCTTCGTGCCCGTCGGCGAGTACCCCTACTATCCCTACGATCAAGACTTCTCCGGCCGGTTCGATGGCATGAATCACACCATCAGCAATCTCGTTATCAACCGGCCGACTGAAGATTACGTCGGCCTGTTCGGCTATGTGGGCTACGGTGACGTGAAGAACCTCGGGCTGGTGGGCGGTAGCGTGACCGGCGATTCGAATGTTGGCGCGCTGGCAGGGCATATGAACGGCGGCACTATCGAGAATTCCTACAGCACCGCCAGCGTGAACGGTAACTCCGAAGTCGGCGGACTGGTCGGCTTGCTGGAGGGAGGCGACATCATCAGATCCTACGCGAATGGTGATGTGACGGGTTCTGGCAATCATGTCGGCGGTCTGGTGGGGAGCGCTGGAAACAACTTCGGCATCTACGACTCGTACGCCACCGGCAAGGTGACAAGCACTGAGGGGAATTATGTCGGCGGCTTGGTGGGACTCGCAGACACGGCTTACGAGACCATTTCCGGGTCCTACGCTACCGGCGATGTTGACGGCATGAGTAATGTGGGAGGGCTGGTAGGAGCAGACTACGAGGTTACCATTGAGAATTCCTACGCCACCGGGAAAGTTACGGGCGGCGGTTCCAGCGTCGGTGGGCTGGTCGGATACAGCGAGGGCAGCATCAGCAACGCCTACGCCACTGGCCCAGTCGAGGGTATGGATTATGTGGGCGGCTTGGTCGGCGAGAACTTTGGCACTGTTGACCGTACTTACAGTACCGGCGCGGTGGTCGTGATCGACGGATCCAATGTCGGTGGGTTGGCCGGCTACAACGAAACTTCCAGTGACATAAGCAATTCCTACTGGAATACCGATACCTCCGGACTAGGCAGCAGCGACGGCGGCATTCCAAAAAACACCGATGAAATGAAGAATCTCGCCACCTTCAGCGGATGGAGCATGTCCGACACCGGCGGCAGCAACGCCACCTGGCGCATCTACGAGGGGATCACCACGCCCCTGCTCGCGCATTTCCTCAAGCCGGTCACCGTTACGGCGAACGACCTCAGCAAGACTTATGACAAGGTCGCATTCATTGGCAACGGGAGAACCTACTCGGATCCGACTGCGGTGCTCTCAGGCGTGCTGAGCTACGGCGGCCCAGCGGTCTCGGCTTTAAATGTAGGCAGCTACGGTATAGCGCTCAGTGGCCTTTATTCCGACCAGCAGGGCTACGACATCAGCTATGTGCCGGGCACGTTGACCATCACCCCGCGGCCGCTGACGGTCACCGCGACGGGCGTGAACAAGGTTTATGACGCGACGACAATCGCTACGGCTAGTCTGGGCGATAACCGTGTGAGCGGCGATGCTCTGACGCTGGGCTACGCCGCGGCGAGCTTCAGCGACAAGAACGTGGGTGTTGCCAAGCCGGTCAGTGTCAGTGGCATCAGCCTGACTGGCGCGGACGCCGGAAACTACACTTACAACAGCACCGCGGCGACCACTGCCGACATTACCGTGCGTCCGCTCTCTACCTGGATCGGCGGTGCAACGGGGAACTGGTCGGTCGCTTCGAATTGGGATGCGCTACCCGACCTTTCCAATGTGCTGGCAGTGACGATTCCGACGGGCAAGACCGTGACCTACGACGCAGCGGCAGGGACGACCAACCTTGATTCGCTGACGGCGGCCGGGTTGAGCATCACCGGCGGGACATTGAACATCGCCAACAGCCTGACGGTGAGTTCGAGCTTCAGCCAGAGCGGCGGCACGCTAGGCGACTTTGGCGCGGGTTCGAGCGCAAGCATTACCCAGGCCAGCGGCGATTTGAACCTGCCGAAGATTACGGTGGCCGATCTCAGCCTTGACGCGCTAACAGGCGCAATCACCCAAAGTGGCCGCATCGAGGCTTTGACGCTGACGACGCAGTCGAATGGCGCGACGACCCTGACCAGCCCGGACAACCAAATCGACGGCCGCATCGACATGAGCGCGGGCGGGCCGCTGAAACTGTGGGGGTCGGGCAACCTCAACCTGGGTGCGATCGACGCCGGCGCGAACTCGCTCGAGATCAAAGCAGGCGGGGCGATTCTCCAGGCGCTGGGAACCGGATCGAGCACCAACATCATCGCCGGCTCTGCCGACCTTGCGAGCATCTTCGGCGGTGCTTCGGGCGGCCTTGCCATCAGCACCAACACGCAGTTGACCGGTGCGTTGACCGCGACCGTCGGTGCGGAAGCCGACTTTGGCGGCATTCGCATCCAGAACACCGGCGCGGAACCTGCAAGCGTAACGCTCACCGACAATGCCATTGCCGGGGCGAGCGTCAGTTTTCTCAATACGGGGAACATCACCAGCACTGCGGGCATAAGCCTGAAGACCGTTACGGGCGGAGATATCGCGCTGCTCTCGAACGGCAACATCTCTTGGGACGGCGGTACATTGGCCACGCCCAGCGGCAGCGTGCTGATCAGCGCCGACGGCAGCTTGGGCGTAAGCGGCGCTTTGTCCTCGCCGGTCGATCTTGCCCTGTCGTCCACCACCGCGATCAGCGTCAGTGGCAGCGTGGTCACAGCCGGTACCGGCACGGCAAGCTTCACCGCGCCGAGCGTAGCCCTCAACGGGACGGTCGATTCGGCCGACGATGTCGGCATTATCGCGACCACGATCGACCTCGGTTCCGGATCGAGCACCGGCGCGGCCCACGACGTCATCCTCGCGGCGGGCAATATCACGGCTACGAACGCGACGGTATCTGCTGGCCACGACATCTCGGCCGCGGTGACAGGCGACATGCGCCTCAACGGTTCCGGCTTTACCGCCGGCAATGACATCTATGTCAACATGTTGGGTGCGACCTCGACGCTGTATCTGAATGATGTGGCAGGGCTGCCGCCATCGTTCCTGTGGGCGCAGGCGCCCAGCACGATTCATCTTAATTACGCGGCCCAAGCCTTTGGCGGCATGGTGGTCGACGGCGTGGCGGTGGACCCGTCCACGTATGTCACCAAGGCAGGCGGCAGCGGCCTGTTCTACGGCGCTGCGAAAGCTCCCGCCTCGCCTGGGGCCGGGCTCGATGTGGTCTACGGCGTAGCACCTGGCACCACGGACATAGTCGCCCCAACGCTTGTTGACGCGGTAATGGCGGCAATCAACTCGTCCACGACGTCGGTCACTCCCCCCGCTGGCACTTTGCCGCCTGGCGCGTACGGCGATGGCCTAGCGGCACAGGGCGATCTTGGCGATCAGACCGTAGGCGGCACCGAAGGACAATTTGGCGGAGACGAGGAGGACGAAGATAAGAACAAGACGGACAAAGCGACCGGGCTGAAGAAGAAATCGAACAAGTCGATCACGAAGAAACTCTCGACATGCAGCTGACCGGAGACATGATCATGCGTAAATGCACACGCATCCTTGCCGGCCTGCTGCTCGCAGCTGCCGGGACCTTCTTCAGTGGCGCCGTGCAGGCGGCCAAAGTGGTCGGGCAGGTCACGCACCTTTCGGGCACGCTCATCGCCAAGCGCGCGGACGGCACGACCAAGGTTTTCTCGGTGAAATCCGAAGTCGAGGAGGGCGACACGCTTTCCACCGAGCAGGACACCTATGCCCGGATCAAGTTCGTCGACGGCGGTGAAGTGGTGCTGCGGCCGGGAACGCAACTCCAGGTCGCGGCCTATTCGTTCAACCGGGCCAAGCCCGCGGCCGGCAATGTTTTTCTGAATATGCTCAAGGGGGGCATGCGTGCGGTGACCGGGCTCATCGGCAAGAGCAACCACGACGCGGTGAGTTACGGCGCGGTGACGGCGACCATAGGCATTCGCGGCACCCACTTCGGCGCCTTGTTCTGCCAGAATGATTGCGGAGGAATTCCTACCGTCAGCGGCAAGCCGCCCGAGAACGGGTTGCACGTGGATGTGGCCTCCGGCGCCATCGTGGTCAGGAATGCGGCCGGCCAGCAGGTGATCAGCGCCGGGCAGTTTGGCTTCGTGCAAAGCGCGAACACGCTGCCGGTGCTCGTGCCGCCGTCGCAGGGCGTACAGGTGACGATGCCGAGCAGCATCAGCCAGAACAATTCCTCCGGCCGCGGCATCGGCAAGGCCAACAGTAGCGAGTGCACGGTGCAGTAGGCGCCGGACAGGCCGCGGAATTTTTTCGCTTTTCGGCTGCCGCCTGAGTTCGAACCCAGTCGCGCAGGAGAAGGCGCGCTAGCGGCGTTGGCTTATTTCCTGCGCACTGCTCTAGTCTGCGATCCGGGAAATGAAGTCTTCGAACTTGTGACTTGCAGCACGTGGAATTTCTTCCATTTGCTGGATGGTCATCCTGAACGGGTACCCGAGGCAGGCCTGCAGTGCTGCGATCAGGCTTTGCTTTTCCTCGCGCGTGAGCGCGCGCGAGGCGACCGCACGCAATTCGATGTCTTCGCGCGTCTTTTGCTCCATCTGCAACTGGCGGATGGGTGCGAGGTGCGCCCACTTCGCACTGGGAAAGCTCGGCCATTCGCGCCTGCCGTCTGGGAAGCTGAGCATATTGCGCTCGCGCCCCAGAATGCGCCGGATTACGGGCAGTCCGCGTCCACAAGGGCAGGGCTCGCCGGCCTCGGCGTAATCGCCCAGCGCGTAGCGAAACAGCGGCATGGCAAAGTTGTGCAAGGTCGTCACTACAACGCGCCCGATCTGCCCCGGCGCACAGGTCAGGCCGGACTCGTCGAGAAGCTCGACGACGAGATTTTCGGACTGAACGTGGTAATGCTCGTGCTGCGGGCATTGCAGCGCAATGTAGCCAAGCTCTTCCGCGGTGTAGATATCGACTAGCGCGGCGTCCCAAGCCTGGCGCACCATGGCGCGGGCCCCCTCGGGAAGCACAGCTCCGAAAGAGCGCGCCTGCAACAGGCAGGGCAAATCGATACCGCGTTCGATGCTGCGGCGCGCGAGCCAATGCAGATTCGAGGCAGTGCTGATCAGGTATTGCGGTGATTGCAGGCGCAGCCAATCGAGCTGCGCGTCGATATCCACGGGCAGCCGCATGGAGACGCAGGGTCCCGTTATGAATGCCGTATCGGTCGACGGACCCCAGCCGTTGAACTCCCCGGTCTCCACCTTGGTCCGAATCGAGGCCAGCTTGCCGGACAAATCACGCTGGTGCCACAAATGATCGCGCAAGGTGAAAGTGCGCCAGAACACTTGGGTCAGCGCGGTTCCGTAATAGGTAATCGGACTGCCGGTCGAGCCCGAGGTTTCCCCCTGCAACTGCGCACCGTGCGCCTGCGGCACATTCGGGCAAAGCAACGCGTGGCCATGGGTCTGGATGTCGGCTCGCGTCATCAGGGGCAGCGATCGAAGCAGTTCTGGAGTCAGTCGCTGTTGCGGGCCGATTCCGGCCGCGTCGAACCGCTGGCGCCAGAACGGCATCGTGTCGTAGGTGTGCCGCAACACCTGCTCCAGCTGGCGCATCTGCATGCTTTCGAGATCAGCAGGCGAAAGCCACTGGCTGGATTCCAATTGATACTGCAAAGCCAGCGCCAGCGATCCGGGCGTAGCCGGCAGCGCGGGCCAGACTATCCCGGGGATCGCCGATCGCAGGAGTTCGAGATTATTGCTCATGGTCTGATGCCAGACTCAATCTTAGCATTGCGGTCCGCGTGTATCGGCCGGCGTTGCCGCAGCACTGCCGCAGGCCAGCTTAATGAAAATCCCTAGACCGCGTCCCCAGCCTGCCGAGCAGCCCGCTATGATCTGCCAGCCTTCTTGCGATCACGTGCACCACGGCGCCTTCGCGCTCAACCGATCCATACACCGCCATCAATTGCGCGGAGAGTAACTCGCGCCGCTGGCGCTCACCGAGGTCGCGCCAGACGATGACATTGACGCAGCCGGTCTCGTCTTCCAGCGTCACGAACACCACGCCTGAGGCGGTGTCGGGGCGCTGCCGGCCGATGACGATGCCGGCCGCGCGCACGCTGCTGCCATGGGGGAGGCGGCGGACTTCCTCGGCGGCGGCAAGCCGCATGCGCGCGAGGCGCGGGCGCAGCAGCGCCAGCGGATGCCGGCCCAGGGTGAGCCCCAGGCTACGGTAATCGGCCACGAGGCCGGCGCCTTCGCTAGGCGCGAGCAATTGCGGGTCGGTTTCATGGATGGGCGCTTCGGATAGCAGGTGGCGCGCGCTATCCACGCCGGCGACCTGCCAGTAGGCGCGCCGCCGGTGGCCGGCGATGCGTTCGAGCGCGCCGCTTGCGGCCAGGCATTTGAGCTCGCGCCGGTCGAGCTGCGCGCGGCGCATCAGTTCCTCCACCGAGGCAAATCCACCCTGCGCACGTGCCGCTACGATGCGGCCGGCACCGGCCTCGGACAGGCCTTTCACCATGAGCAGGCCCAGGCGCACGGCGGGTGCAGTGCCCGCGCACGGCTCCAGCGTGCATTCCCAGCCGCCCGCGAGCACGTCCACCGGCAGCACTTCGACGCCGTGGCGGCGCGCATCCTGCACCAGCTGTGATGGCGCATAGAAGCCCATCGGCTGGCTGTTCAGGAGCGCCACGAGGAAGGCCGCAGGGTGGTGGCGCTTGAGCCAGGCGGAGATGTAGACCAGCAGCGCGAAGCTGGCCGAATGCGATTCGGGAAAGCCGTATTCGCCGAAGCCGAGGATCTGCTGGTAGATGCGCTCGGCGAACTCGCGCGCATAGCCGCGCTCGCCCATGCCCCGGATCAGGCGCTGCTCGAAATGCTCCAGGCCGCCTTTCCTTTTCCACGCCGCCATCGAGCGGCGTAGCTGGTCGGCTTCCCCCGGGGTGAAGCCGGCAGCGACCACCGCGAGCTGCATCACCTGCTCCTGGAAAATCGGTATGCCCAGGGTGCGTTCGAGTACGTTCTTGACCGCGTCGCTGGGATAGTCCACCGGATCCAGCCCCTGGCGGCGACGCAGATAGGGATGCACCATGCCGCCCTGGATCGGGCCGGGGCGCACGATTGCGACTTCGATCACCAGGTCGTAGAAGCTCGCCGGTTTCAGCCGCGGCAGCATGGACATCTGCGCGCGCGATTCGATCTGGAACACGCCCACGGTGTCGGCCTGCTGGATCATGGCATAGACCTCGGGGTCTTCCGCGGGCACGTCGCTCATCGCGAACCTCGTGCCGCGCTGTGTGCCGATGAATTCGAGCGCGCGCTTGATCGCCGAGAGCATGCCTAGCGCGAGCACGTCCACTTTCAACAGGCCGAGCGCATCGAGGTCGTCCTTATCCCACTGGATCACGCTGCGGTCCGGCATCGCGGCGTTTTCTATCGGCACCAGGCGCGACAGCAGGCCGCGCGCGATGACGAAGCCGCCGACATGCTGCGACAGATGGCGCGGAAAGCCGATCAGCGCATCGGCCAGCGCGAGCAGGCGGGCTATGGTCGGGTTCCCCGGATCGAAACCGGCCTCACGCAGGCGCTCGGGCATGTTCTGGCGCCGATCCCACCAGGAGAGCGACTTTGCCAGCCGCTCGACCTGGGCGAGTTCCAGGCCGAGCGCCTTGCCGCAGTCGCGGATCGCGCTCTTCGGCCGGTAGCGGATCACCGTGGCCGCGAGCGCGGCGCGCTCGCGGCCGTATTTGGCGTAAATGTACTGGATCACCTCCTCGCGCCGCTGGTGCTCGAAATCGACGTCGATGTCGGGCGGCTCGTTGCGTTCGCGCGAAATAAAGCGCTCGAACAGCATGCTCATGCGCGCCGGATCGACTTCGGTGATGCCGAGCGCATAGCACACCGCCGAATTCGCGGCCGAACCGCGGCCCTGGCACAGGATGTTCCGGCTGCGCGCGAAACGCACGATGTCATGCACGGTGAGGAAGTAGGGTTCGTAGGCCAGCTCGGCGATCAGCGCGAGTTCGTGCCCGATGATGGCGCGGACCTTCTCCGGCACGCCCGCGGGAAAACGCCGCGCCAGGCCGGCTTCTGTGAGCGCGCGCAGGTGTTCCGAAGGCGTGACGCCAGGCGGCGCGATTTCTTCCGGATATTCGTAGCGCAGGCTATCAAGCGAAAAGGCGCAGCGCGCGGCGATGCGCAGGGTTTCGGCTAGCAGTTCGCGCGGATAGAGATTCGCCAGGCGCAGACGCAGGCGCAGATGGCGCTCGGCGTTCGGGTAGAGCGCCTGTCCGCACTGCGCGACTGGCTTGCAGAGGCGTATCGCGGTGAGCGTGTCCTGCAGCTTGCGCCGGGAGCGCACATGCATGTGCACGTCGCCCGCCGCGACGAGCGGCAGGCCACAGGCCTCGCCGAGTTCGCGCAGCATGGCAAGGCGTACCTTGTCGTTGGTTCCGCAAAGCAGCTCGGCGGCGATCCAGGCGCGAGCGGGAAAGCGCTCGGCGAGCCAGCGGGCCTGCGCAATATCGGGCACGGCACCAGGGAGGAGCAGGGCCAGGCAGCCTGGCAGGCCTTGACTCAGGTCTTTAGTTTCCAGCACATAGCGGCCTTTCACGCCGCGACGCCGCCCGCGAGTGATGAGCTCGGAAAGATTGCCGTAGCCTTCGCGCTCGGTGGCGAGCAGCACCAGCTGCGGGCCGTCGGCGAGACGGATTTCGCTGCCGATGATCAGCGGCAGGCCGCGCTCCTTGGCGGCACCATGCGCGCGTACTACGCCCGCGAACGAGCATTCGTCGGTGAGGGCCAGCGCGCTGTAGCCGAGCTGATGCGCCCGGGCGACGAGTTCCTCCGGATGTGAAGCGCCGCGCAGAAAGCTGAAATTCGACAGGCAGTGCAGCTCCGCATAGGCTGGGAGCGCGCCATCTTTTGTCATTCCGAGGAGCGTAAGCGACGCCCCGAAGGAAGTCCTCTTGGGGGACGAGGAATCTGCTTCTGGTTTGCACCAATAGCAGATTCCTCGCTGCGCTCGGAATGACAAATGCTGGCTGATTCGTGTTGCAATTGACCCTCAGGAAAAAATGCCGTGCAGATACCAGGCACCAGCGGCACTGCGCTCGCGGTAGACCCACAGCAGCGCTGCGTCGGTAGCGCGGGCGATGAAATAATCGCGCGCCACCTCAGCGTCGTCCCACCATCCCGACTCGATCCGCTCCGGCCCCGCCAACAATTTGAGCGGCCCGTGGTGACAGGGGATAGCCTCGTGTTCTTCCAGCGCTTGCGGCCGCGGCAGCAGCCAGAACGGGCGCAGCTCGAAATCGAGGGCGAGCTGCTTTGCGCCGGGTTCGACCCGAGCGCTGGCGCGTTCCGGACGATGGTCGGCGCACAGGGCGATGCCGTGCACGGCTGTGGCACCCAGGCGCGAGCGCAGGCGCTCGATCAGGCGCGGCCAATTGCTCTCCTCGCTCAATTCATCGGCAAAGAGATTCTGGTTCGAATGCGCCAGCGGCTCGACCGCCTGCACTTCCAGCGCGATGGCGCGCACCGGCTCGGGCAGCGCCGTCTGCTGCAGCCGCTCGCGCAGCAGCAGCGCGAAGTGCGCGGCCTCGCGGCAGGATGCGACCAGACCCAGTTCGAGGCGGGTGGCGGGCGCGGCGCGATGCGACAGGCTGAGCCGCAGCCGCCGCGTGCCCGCGGCGCGCGCCGCAAGAAAGCCTTCGAGCTGCGCCAGCAGCCGTTTGGCCGCGAACAGCAGGGCTTCGGCCTGCGTGGCTTCGGCCGGCAGTTCGATCGCGGCGCCGAATTTCTCCGGCAGGACGCAAAAGCCGCGCGGGTCGGGCAGGCGGCCCAGAGCCTGGTCCAGCGCATTGAGCAGACCCTGGCCAAAACGGCGCGCGAGCCCGGCGCGCGGCAGTGCCAGCAGATCGCCGATGCTGCCGGCACCTATGGAGGACAGGGCTTCTTCCTCTCCGCTCTGCAGCACCGACAGCGGCAGGGCGGACAGTTCGCCTTCGAGCATGGCGGCATCGGCGATCAGACAAGATTTGCCGGCGCGTGCAAACCAGGATGCAGCGCGCGGCGTGGGCGCGGCGGCGAGGCGCGCGCTGTAGCCCATGGCGGCGAGCCCTTGGCGCAGTCTCGCCACTATTTGCGCCAGGCCGCCGAACAGTTTCAGGCTGCCCGAGACTTCGAGCAGCAGCAGGTCGGGGAAATCGAGCGCGACACTGGGCGTGCATTGCATCGCCCAGGCGGCGATGCCGAGCAGGGCTTCGGTTTCTGCCGCGGTCTCGCGTTCGCGCAGGCGCAGGTTCGGTGCGAGCGCGAGTGCCGCTGCGACCGGCATGCCCGTGCGCAGGCCGCGCGCGGCCGCCTTGGCGTCGCAGACGACGATGCGCTGGCGCTCGGCGACCGCGCGCGGCTCAGGCGAGGGCAAGCCGCGCTGAAATGCTTCCAGCGGCAGCTGCGGCAGATGTAGTGCTATCCACAACATGGGCATCGGATCGGGGATGAGGGTTGCTCTCTGTCGCTGACAGTGCCGGCAGAAAAATGGATCGGGAGAGCGGCGCTCCCCGGCGTTTCAGAATCGATAGCGCGAGCCCGCCGGCAGAAGTGGCGAGCGCAATGCGCAGCACCGCGGGCGAAGGTTCGCGCGCGGCCTGGGTGGGACGGAACAGCACGGCGAGACAGCGGCCGCCCTCGGCAGCGAGCTGCAGGCGCCGCAATTGGGCGTAGCGTATTCCTCGCGGCCAAGCGAGCACGCCGCCGCAGGCCGCCGAGCGCAGCGCCTGTTCCGCCGCCCATAGGCTGTCACTGTCATTGGTCGTTTTGACGATGACTATGCGCTCGAGGGCGATGCCGGCGGCGGCGAGTGCCGGCGCATAGGGCAGGTAGGGCGGAGCGATCCAGGCGATGAATTTGCCCTGTGCAGCAAGCTGCGCCAGCGCCGGACCGAGAATGCGCAGTTCGCCTATGCCTTCGTGCTGCGGCAGGATTTCGCTGAGCGCGCCGCAGGGCCAGCCGCCGCCCGGCAGTTCGGCATCCAGCGATGCAAAACCGGTGGCAACGCCCGGACAGGCGCTGCGCGCGAGTTCGCTGCCGCGCCAGATGCCGGGATGCTGATCGAGTTCGGCGGCAAGGCCGGGCATAGGATCTCCAAAACTGTATTTTTATACAGTATCCGGAAATTTGGGCAGTTTGTCCAGGTGGATTTTTTCGATCCCCCCGTGAGCAATCCATTCCTCGCTTGGCGTTCTTGAAGCGTGGATTTGACTGCGATGTCCGGCGCAGATTATTTTGCCTTGTACAGCCCGTGCCCGCCGCGCGCCGCCAGAGCCGGACTGGCGGCTGAACCGCAAAGACGTTGGCCGATGTTGCTGTATGCCAACAGGCTGTTGAAAAATGCCTCCCGTACCGCAAAAAGGCGTGTCATCCACCCACTTTTACCTATCGCTTAGGCTCGCGCTGGCTTAGACTTACGCACTGAGAAAGAAGGGGGAAAAGCATGCAGTTCGACATCGCAGTCATTATCAGCATCTGCTCCATCGTTGTGATGTTCTATTGCCTGTGGCTGGTGCTGTCGCTGAAGTCGCGGATCCCGGGCGGAATCGTCGGCCGGACCTGGCGCCTGCTCATCATACTTGTGAGTTTCTTCACCCTCGGTTACCTGTGCACGCCGTTCTTCGGCATGCTGCCCGCCGAGTTCATGAAGCTCATCGTGGCGCTGATTTTCTTCTTCGGGGCGATCTACGTCGTGGTGACAGTGAAGCTCATCTATCGGGTGATCGAAGAGCTTGCCTGATCGGCGATGCATCGTATGACCGTCTTCGTCAAAACCGCCAAGGGCGAAGAAGAAATTCGCACCCGTCAGAATAAGCTTCCTCCGGCGATCCGGGTGCCGTTGATTCTTGTCGACGGGCGCTCCACTGTAGAGGAGCTGGTGAGCAAGGGGGGAGAGCAGACGAAGCTCACTGAAGCCCTTGCGTATCTCGAACAGCATGGCTTCATCGAGCCGTTCGGCACCGCTGGGACGCGCCCTGCCTCCATTTCGCCTCCCGGGGGGGGCAGCCCGAAGCTGCAACTAGTTCAGCTCATGCAGGCGCTGGTCGGTCAAGGCGCGGACAAGGTCGTGGCCAAGTTGAATGAAGCGCCCAACTCGCGCGACGGTCTGGAGGCAGCCGTAGTCGCATGCCACAAGCTCATGCGGCTCACGATTGACGAGAAGAAGGCCGAGGAGTTTCTCGCGCGCGCGCGGGAGATCCTGCGCACGGCCGGCTGACGCCCGGAACCGGGTATTGAGTGCTTGCCGGTATTCGAAGGATTAGTCGAGAACCATAGCCTGCTTCAATCGGCTTGCAGGAAGCGGTCGAAGAAAGGCAGTGCGTCAGCCGGGTCCGGGAGCAAAGCGCGCCCCTGGCCACTCGCACAATTCGCCCGCGACAAAGCCGGCACGCTACGAAAAAGTAACCACCGCACAGGGCAGCTCGGACAGTTGCGCCGGCTTGAGATTATCCATGCACCCCGGCCACAGCAGCACGCTGAAATGGCGGCTGCGCGCCGTACGGATAATGTTTCCGGGCGCGTTGTCGGGCAGGTAGAAGTAACTTGCGCTGGCACGGCCGGCCAGCTGCTGCGCCGCCTGCTGCCGCAGATCGTTGAAAGTCTGCGTTCCGGTGACCGGGATGAGTACGGTCAGTTCACTGCCTGTGATCCCGGCGAGGGTATTGCCTATGGACAGGGCGCGCAGCGCTGCGGCGGAGCCATCGAACACCACCGCTATGGGGTGCGCAGCCAGCGCGGGGAAGCGCTGCGCAGGATCGCTGCGGCGGTATGCGCCCGGCCATGCGTATTCCGAGCGGCCGAGCACCAGCAGGTCGGCAGCGCTGGCATGTGCCAGCACGCTGCGCAGCATTTCGCCGCGCACGACTTCGAGCGTCCAGCTGAGGGATAGCTGTTTGGCTGTGGCAGCGAGCGTGCGCCGCAGTTGTTCCGCCTGCGCACGCAGCGCATGTTCAACGGAGGTTGGGGCCAGGGGACGCGCGCGCGCCGAGGCGAAGCCGAATTCGCGTGCAAACGGCAGGCCGGCAAAACGCAGCAGCCGCTCGTCTTCGATGAACAGGCCGGCCAGTTCCGCGTGCAGCCCTAGCGCCAGACCGGCTGCGGCCTCGATCGCAGGCAGGACCGAAGAGGCTGTGTCCAACGCCATGACGATGCGGCGGACTTTCCCGGCCTCAGTGGGCATCGTGTTTGGCGCGCGAGCGCGCAATCCGCTTTATCTGGCCCGGGCGCGGGTGCTCGCGGCGCAAGGCCGCCAGATCGCGCAGGCGTGCTGCGACGCGGCCATTCAAGGTACGTAGCGCCCCGGCATCGGCGTCATGCGGCAGGCCGGCAGGCATGCCGGTTAAGAGTTCGATGGCTTCGTCCACGGTGCGCACCGCATAGACATGGAATTTTCCGTCCGCGGCGGCGTCCACCACCTCGTCGCGCAGCATCAAGTGGTCGACGTTGGTGGCGGGAATCAGCACGCCTTGTTCGCCATTGAGCCCGCGCGCCTGGCAGATGTCGAAAAAGCCTTCTATCTTCTCGTTCACGGCGCCGATGGGCTGCACCTCGCCCAGCTGGTTGATCGAGCCCGTGACCGCAAATCCTTGGCGGATCGGCGCGTCGGCCAGCGAAGAGAGCAGGGCGCACAGCTCGGCGAGCGAGGCGCTGTCGCCGTCCACATGGCCGTAGGTTTGCTCGAACACGAGGCTCGCCGCCAGCGAATGCGGCAGGTTGCCGGAAAAGCGCGCTGCGAGGAACGAGGACAGGATCATCACACCTTTCGAGTGGATCGCGCCGCCGAGTTCGACTTCCCGCTGGATGTCGATCACCTGGCCTTCGCCCAGGCGGGTGGTGGCGGTGATGCGCACCGGCTCGCCAAAGGCGAAATCGCCCAGATCGAATACCGATAGTCCGTTTACCTGGCCGACGGCCGCGCCGGCGGTATCGATCAGCACCTTGCCACGCAGGATGGCTTCCTGCACTTCGGCGCGCAGGCGGCCGGCGCGGTGGCGCTGTGCATCGATCGCTCCTTGAACGTCGGCAACGCCGATCGTCGCGCCGCCTGCGTGGCGCGCCCTGTGGTCGGCTTCGTGCAGCAGTTCGACTATGCTCTCGACATCGGCTGTGATCTTGCGCGTGTCGCCTGCGGCACGCGAGCCGAAATCGAGCGCGCGCGCGACTGCATCGCGCGCCAGCGGCAACAGCTTATCGGCACGCGCCCTGGTGGCGATGAAGCGGGCGAACAACAAGCTGGTTTCCGGGGTGCGTTCCACGTGCTCCTCGAAGTCCGCCGCCACCCGAAACAGCTTGCTGAAATCCGGGTCGTAGGCCTGCAGCAGATAAAACAGCAGCCGTTCGCCGACGAGCACCACCTTCACTTTAAGCGGGACCGGCTCAGGTTCGAGCGACAGCGTGCTTACCAGCCCATAGGCCTCGCCCGGGGATTCGATGCGGATTTGATGGCGCAAGAGCGCGCGCTTCAATCCTTCCCAGGCGAACGGCTGGGTCAGCAGCCTGACCGCGTCCAGCAGCAGATAGCCGCCGTTGGCGCGGTGCAGGGCACCGGGCTTGATCAGCCCGAAGTCCGTGACCAGCGTTCCCAAGCGCGAGATATGGTCGATGCGGCCTACCAGGTTCTGCAGGGTCGGGTGGTCGGCATAGACCACCGGCGAACCGTCAGGCGCACCGTTATCCACCAGCACGTTGACCTGATAGCGTCGCAGCGAGGGCTCTTCCTGCTGCATCAGCCGCGCCATCGGCGAGGGCTCCTCGTCCGGCTTGCGGAAATCGTCGGCGTTCTCGATCACGTCGTGCTGCACCGCATCCAGATACTCCACTACCCGCGGCCAGGCGGCGTAGCGCTGTTTCAGTTCATCCACGACGTGACCCACCGCATACAGCGTCATCTCCCGGTTCAGTTCGCGTATGCGCTCCAGGCGCTCCTTGCGCCAGCGCATGGTGTCGCGAATGAGCCGCTCGAGCTTGGTCTGCAATGCCTCGATCGCATTCTTGACGCGCTCTTGCTCGGCCGGTGGCAACTTCGCAAACTCTTCCGCGCCCACCACTTCGCCGTCCTTGACTGGCGCGAAGGAAAACCCGGCCGGCGTGCGCAACAGCGCGACGCCCTGGGCCATGGATTCGTCGCCCAGCGCCGAAAACGCCTTCTCGTGGCGCTCCTTGAATTCGGCGTCGATGCTGTCGATCTTGGAGCGGTATTCGTCGCCCTCGAATACCGCCGGGATGTTGCTGCGCAATTCCTCCACCAGGCGCTGCATGTCCTTGCTCAGGCCGGCGCCCTGGCCGCTCGGCAACTCGATGGCGATGGGACGATGCGGCTGGACGAAGTTGTTCACGTAGACCCAGTCGGACGGCCGCGGCGCGCTCTCGGCCCGCGCCTCAATGCGCTGGCGCACGAGGGTGTGCCGGCCGCAGCCCGCCGGGCCCATGACGAACAGGTTGTAACCCTCGCGTTCGATTCCGACTGCCAGTTCGATCGCCTCCGTGGCGCGCTCCTGGCCGGGTATAGCAGCTATGTCCTCGAGTTCGTCGGTGCTGGCGAACTTGAATTGCCGCACATCGCAGCGGTGCGCAAGTTGTTCCGCCGGCAAGGGCGTGGCGGCACTCATGCGTGGATGCTCCCGGCTGGGTGCGCTTGACAGGGAAGCTGAGCACCGATGAGCCTGCTCCATTGCCGGATTCGGGGCAGGGCGCGAAATCTGGATAGGGCCGCCATGACTGCTCGCGTAAAAAAACGGTGTAAATCAGATTAGCGCCACGCGGCCTGGAGACGTTTGACATCCGTCATAGCGCCGGCCCGGGTAGACGAGCGGCAGTCGGAGCTGCCTTGCGCTTCTCAGCGCTGCGAGGCAAGCGCCAACGATGTGCGCCGCGACCGGCTCGGTCGCCGCATGGTGACGGCGCGCGTGCGAAAGACAGGTTAGCGATGCAATTTATACTGTCCAAATAGTTCTTGACAAAATTTATACTACTGTCTAAGTTACTGCCTTATACAGTATAAATATAAAGGAAAGACGCAAATCCTATCTTGGGCGCGCATCTTAATCAGAATGATATCTAGCAAAGAGATTATAGAAAAAACAGGGATTTCCAGGGCTACTCTAAATAATTACATTAAGGTAGGAATACTGTCCAAGCCCGTCCTCAAGCAGCCCCAGCCGGAAGAAGGCGATGCAAGAATGCTAGGCTATTTCTCCGAGGAGGCGATAGATCGAATAGAAGAAGTCCAGCGATTGAAAAGGGAAGGTCTGACTATGGCCGAGGTCGTCGCGCGCATCGGGAATGCCCAAGTGCCAGCGCGTTCCGAGCAGGCGGCTGCCGAACAGCTAATTCCCGCGCCTGCTAGCCCGCCAGCGGCCGCCGCGCAGGATGTGGCGGAGGACAAGCGCCGCGGCGTGCGCGTTACCTTGGAGGATGTCCGCTATCCGGCCTACATGGTGAACTACAATTTCGAGTTGACCTGGTACAACGATGAGGCGCACACGCGCATTCTCTCCGGCCTGGACGATCTCCCGGCGCAAAGCGAGGCGCGCAACCTGTTCCTGCTGCTGTTTCAGTCCGTTTCCGAAAAGACGAGTCATTTCGGCGCCGAACTGCTGCGTGTGCATCTCGCTCTGGCCAAGAACCGCTTGGCGAAAAACGGCGTGTTCGGGCTATTGCGCGGTCTGGACCGTGAGGCGCTGGCGCTGGCGGAGCAGTTGTATGAAGAATCGGTGGCCACATCCGAAAGAAAGCCCATTCTCGATTTTTCGGTCGACCTGATCGACGTGGCCGGCCATGCGGAAAACTGGCGCGTGTTCGCCTCGTTCTTCCGCGAAGGGATTTTTGTGGTCTATATCCCGGCGCAGCAATACAACGCGACGCTGCTCGAATTTCTCAGCCAGCGGGACAAAGTGATCCGCGATCTGATGCGAAAACGCCTGCCGGTACTGACCCCGCTGGCGGTCATGGTCGCCGATCTGCAGAACTCGGTCAAAAT
>CAZRMO010000068.1:0-20530 GCA_964601155.1 uncultured Enterobacteriaceae bacterium | reverse complement strand
AACGCCTCGATCGCGGTGCTGCGCGAGATCGGGGTCGAGACCGGCGGCTCGAACGTGCAGTTCGCGATCAATCCGGCCGACGGCAAGATGGTGGTGATCGAGATGAACCCGCGCGTGTCGCGCTCCTCCGCACTCGCTTCGAAGGCGACCGGGTTTCCGATTGCCAAGATCGCGGCCAAGCTCGCCGTGGGCTACACGCTGGACGAGCTCGCCAACGAAATCACCGGCGGCGCGACGCCGGCCTCGTTCGAGCCCAGCATCGATTACGTGGTCACCAAGATTCCGCGCTTCGCGTTCGAGAAGTTCCCGCAGGCCGACAGCCGCCTGACCACGCAAATGAAGTCGGTGGGCGAGGTGATGGCCATTGGTCGCACCTTCCAGGAATCGTTCCAGAAGGCGCTGCGCGGCCTGGAAACAGGTACCGACGGTCTGGACGAGAAGACCACCGACCCGGAGGTGATCGAGGACGAACTCGGCGATCCGGGGCCGGAGCGCATCTGGTATGTCGCGGATGCGTTCCGCTGCGGCCTCTCGTTCGAGCAGATCCAGGCCGATACGCGCATCGATCCCTGGTTTCTGGCGCAAATCGAAGACTTGATTCGGCAGGAAAGGGATTTGAAGGGACTGCGCCTGGACGGACTGGATGCGCGCGCGCTGCTCACCCTCAAGCGCAACGGCTTTTCCGACCGGCGCTTGGCCACGCTGCTCGGCAGCACCGACCGCAAGGTGCGCGAGCGCCGCCATGCGCTCGGGGTGAGGCCGGTGTACAAGCGCGTCGATACCTGCGCCGCGGAATTCGCAACCAATACCGCTTACATGTACTCCACCTACGAGGAGGAGTGCGAAGCGAACCCCAGCGACCGCAGGAAGATCATGGTGCTGGGCGGCGGCCCCAACCGCATCGGCCAGGGGATCGAGTTCGACTACTGCTGCGTGCACGCCGCGCTTGCGCTGCGCGAAGACGGTTTCGAGACCATCATGGTCAATTGCAATCCCGAGACCGTGTCGACCGACTACGATACCTCCGACCGGTTGTATTTCGAGCCGCTCACGCTCGAAGACGTGCTCGAAATCGTGGACAAGGAAAAGCCCGAGGGCGTGATAGTGCAGTACGGCGGGCAGACGCCGCTGAAGCTCGCGCGTGCCCTCGAGGCGAACGGCGTGCCCATCATCGGCACCAGCCCGGACATGATCGACGTGGCCGAAGACCGAGAGCGCTTCCAGAAGCTGTTGCATGAGCTCAAGCTGAAGCAGCCGCCGAACCGCACCGCGCGCAACGAGGCCGACGCGATAAAGCTTGCCGCGGATATCGGTTATCCGCTGGTGGTGCGGCCGAGCTATGTGCTCGGCGGCCGCGCCATGGAGATCGTGCACGAACAGCGCGATCTGGAGCGCTACATGCGCGAGGCGGTGAAGGTCTCAAACGATTCGCCGGTGCTGCTCGATCGCTTCCTCAACGACGCGATCGAAGTGGACGTGGATGCGATCTGCGACGGCACGCGCGTGCTGATCGGCGGCATCATGGAGCACATCGAGGAGGCGGGCGTGCACTCCGGCGATTCGGCCTGCTCGCTGCCGCCGTACTCCCTTTCGGCGGAGAAGCAGCAGGCGCTGCGGGCGCAGACGGTGCAAATGGCCTTGGCGCTGAACGTCGTGGGCCTGATGAACGTGCAGTTCGCGATCCAGAACGGCACGGTGTTCGTGCTCGAAGTGAACCCGCGCGCCTCGCGCACCGTGCCCTTCGTGTCCAAGGCGACCGGCCTGCCGCTGGCCAAGATTGCGGCCCGCTGCATGGCGGGCATGAGCCTGGATGCGCAGGGGGTGATGCACGAAGTGGTCCCGCCCTATTATTCGGTGAAGGAGGCGGTGTTCCCGTTCATCAAATTCCCCGGCGTCGATACCATCCTCGGGCCCGAGATGAAATCCACCGGCGAGGTCATGGGCGTGGGCCAGACTTTCGGCGAGGCATTCGTCAAGTCGCAGCTGGCCGCCGGGGTGAAGCTGCCCAAAGCCGGCAAGGCCTTCATCAGCGTGAGGAACAGCGACAAGCACGCGGCGGAGCAGGTCGGGCGCGAATTGCTGGAATTGGGCTTTAGCCTGCTGGCCACGCGCGGTACTTCCCAGGCCCTCAACGAGAACGGGATTAGTGCGACGACGGTCAATAAGGTAGGGGAGGGCCGGCCGCACATCCTGGACATGATCAAGAATGGCGAGGTCAGCCTGATCGTGAACACCGTGGACGAGAAACGCAGTGCGGTGCAGGACTCGTGGGCGATACGAAATGGCGCACTGCAGGGCCGGGTCACGTATTACACTACTATTGCCGGGGCACGCGCGGCCTGCACCGGCATGCGCCACCTGCAAGGCCTGGTTCCCTATGCTTTGCAGGCCCTGCACCAAGAGTTGGTTTAATCAGCCCCTATCAGCCAAGAGTTGATAGAATAAGACAAGGTGCGGGGGCAACCCCGCATACGCCGTGGGCCTTGAGCCCCGGAGGTCTCGATCGACCTTGCGGGCAAAGTCGCCTCGTGGGACAAGGGGCCGGGCGGGAACGGAACGGTCCAAGCCCGTCCGTGGAGGCCGCTCCTTGATCATTGGATAGGGGTTTTGGCCCCTGCTGAAAACACCCTGTTTGCTTCCGGCTTGTCCGGCTAAGGATTTGACGAACATGAGCAAGACCCCCCTTACTGTGAAAGGCGCCGAGTCGTTGCGTGCCGAGCTGCAACGGCTGAAAACGGTAGACCGGCACAGCGTGATCGCCTCGATCGCCGAGGCGCGCTCGCATGGCGATCTGTCGGAGAACGCCGAGTACGACGCGGCCAAGGAGCGGCAGAGTTTCATCGAAGGGCGCATCGCCGAGGTAGAAGGCAAGCTCGCCAATGCGCAGGTTATCGATCCCAAGCTGCTCGATGCCGACGGGCGCTGCGTATTCGGTGCCACGGTGGATCTGCAGGAGCAGGCGAGTGGCGACAAGGTGACCTACCAGATCGTCGGCGACGACGAAGCCGACATCAAGGACGGCAAGATTTCCATCGGCTCACCCATCGCCCGGGCGCTGATTGGCAAATACGCGGGCGACCTGGTCGAAGTACAGGCACCCGGGGGCGTGCGCGAATTCGAGATTATCGAGGTGCGCTACGAATAAGGGCGGTCGCCCGTGTTGGTGAAATCGGTCGCGCCCTGCCTCGCCGATTGCGCATCACTCGCTCTGGTAGCTTTTTTTCGTTCGCCACGGTTGTTTGCGCGCAGGGCGTTTCTTCGGCGCGCTTGCCGGCTGCTCCGGATTTTTTCGGTACACGACCAGGATCTTGCCGATGTGCTGCACCGGGCTGGCGCCGCTGCGATCGCAGATCTCGTCGAGCAAGGCTACGCGGGCTTCACGGTCGTCGCCTGTTACGCGAATCTTGATTAGCTCGTGCGCCTTGAGGCTGGTCTCTATTTCCCGGAGTACCGAGGCCGATAGGCGTTCGTTGCCCACCGTGACCACGGGCTTGAGCGCGTGCGCCCTTGCCTTAAGCAACTTGCGTTCGGCGGGAGAGAGAATTTTCATAATGAACGCAATGGCAAAACTGAATTGTAACAGGCGGATCAAACAGTGAGCCGCAGCAAGACCAGCAAAGCGTGGATGCGCGAGCATGTCAGCGATCCTTATGTGCAAAAGGCCAAGGCCGAGGGCTACCGTTCGCGCGCTGCCTATAAGCTGCTGGAATTGGACAAAAGGGATAGGCTGCTCGCGCCCGGGCAGTTGGTGGTCGATCTGGGGGCTGCGCCCGGGAGCTGGTCGCAGGTGGCGGCGGCAAAGCTGGGTCCCCGGGGCCGCGTCGTGGCCGTGGACCTGCTGCCGATGGAGCCGCTGCCGGGCGTTCGATTCATCCAAGGCGATTTCCGCGAGCAGGCGGTACTGGATGCGCTTCTGCTTGCCTTGGGTGGAACCAAGGCGGACCTTGTAATCTGCGACCTCGCCCCCAATATCTCAGGTATCGCGGTGAGCGATCAGGCGCGAGTAATGTATTTGGCCGAACTGGCGCTGGAATTTGCCCGGCAATGCCTGAAGCCGGGCGGCTCGCTGCTGGTCAAGGTCTTCCAGGGGGCCGGTTTCACCGAGTTTCTGGGAATGATGCGCAAGGCCTTTGCCAAGGTGGGGTCGCGCAAGCCCGAAGCGTCGCGCGGGCGCTCGAGCGAGTTGTACCTGCTGGGAAAAGGGCTGTTGGGCTAAGGTTCAGGCATGGGCGCAAAACCCCGGCGTCGCGGGCGCCAACCCCTGTTCCCGTAACCCTGTAAAATGGCAAACGAGCGGCAATAGTTATATAGGGACCAAATGAACAACATGTTTAAGAACTTGGTGATCTGGCTGGTGATCGGCATGGTGCTGATGACCGTATTCAACCAGTTCAACACGCGCCATACGGTCCAGGCGTCGGTGGACTATTCCCAGTTCTACAACGAGGTCAAGGCCGGCAACATCGCCGAGGTGACGCTCGAGGGCCGCAACATCAAGGCCAGGACGACGGACGGCAAGACCATCACCAGCTACTCGCCGGGCGACATCTGGCTTATTTCCGACCTGTTGAAATACGGCGTCAAGGTCAAGGCGAAGCCGGAGGAAGAGCCGTCGCTGCTGATGAACATCTTCGTTTCCTGGTTTCCGATGCTGTTGCTGATCGGCGTCTGGGTGTTCTTCATGCGCCAGATGCAGGGCGGCGGCCGTGGCGGCGCCTTTTCCTTCGGCAAGTCGCGCGCGCGCATGTTGGACGAATCGACCAATACCGTCACCTTCGCCGACGTGGCCGGCTGCGAGGAGGCCAAGGAGGAAGTGTCGGAACTGGTCGATTTCCTGCGCGACCCAAGCAAGTTCCAGAAGCTCGGCGGGCGCATCCCGAAGGGTGTGCTGATGGTCGGTAATCCTGGCACCGGCAAGACGCTGCTGGCGCGCGCGATTGCCGGCGAAGCCAAGGTGCCGTTTTTCTCGATTTCCGGCTCCGACTTTGTCGAGATGTTCGTCGGCGTGGGCGCGGCGCGCGTGCGCGACATGTTCGAACAGGCGAAAAAGCATGCTCCCTGCATCGTGTTCATCGACGAAATCGACGCGGTCGGCCGCCAGCGCGGCGCGGGCCTGGGCGGAGGCAACGACGAGCGCGAGCAGACGCTGAACCAATTGCTGGTGGAGATGGACGGGTTCGAGGCCACGGCCGGCGTGATCGTCATCGCGGCCACCAACCGTCCCGACGTGCTCGACCCGGCGCTGATGCGCCCAGGCCGCTTCGACCGCCAGGTGGTGGTGCCGCTGCCCGACATCCGCGGGCGCGAGCAGATCCTGCTGGTGCATATGCGCAAAGTGCCGATGGCGCCCGACGTCAAGGCCGACATCATCGCGCGCGGCTGCCCCGGATTTTCCGGCGCAGACCTCGCAAATCTTGTCAACGAGGCGGCACTGTTCGCGGCGCGCCAGAGCAAGCGTCTGGTCGACATGGACGATTTCGAGCGCGCCAAGGACAAGATCATCATGGGCGCGGAACGGCGCTCGCTGGTGATGCCGGAGGAAGAGCGGCGCAATACCGCCTATCACGAATCTGGCCACACGGTGGTGGCGAAGCTGCTGCCCAAGACCGATCCGGTGCACAAGGTCACCATCATCCCGCGCGGGCGCGCGCTGGGCGTGACCATGCAGTTGCCGGTGGAAGACCGCTACAGCATGGACCGCGAGCGGCTGCTTTCGACGATCGCGGTGTTGTTCGGCGGACGCATCGCCGAAGAGATCTTCATGCACCAGATGACCACCGGCGCATCGAACGATTTCGAACGCGCCACCGAGATGGCGCGGCGCATGGTGACGCAATGGGGCATGTCCGATGCATTGGGCCCGATGGTCTATGGCGAGAACGATGGCGAAGTGTTCCTTGGGCGCTCGGTCACCACGCACAAGAACGTCTCCGAGGTGACCATGCAGAAGGTCGACGCGGAGATCCGCCGCATCATCGACGAACAGTATGCGCTGGCGCGGCGCCTGATCGAGGAGAACCGGGACAAGGTCGAGGTCATGGCCGGCGCGCTGCTCGAGTGGGAAACCCTGGACTCCGACCAGTTGACCGACATCATGGAAGGCAAGCCGCCGCGCGATCCCAAGCCAAAGCAGTCCGGGACCACGCCGCCCCCGCCACCGCAGAAGGACGGCACCACCGGCGCTGCGGCACCCGCGGCCACCTAAGGTCGTGGTTCGTTGCTCGTGGGTCGTGCATGAGCGCTTAAGCAGTGACCGGTGACGGGTAGTATCGCCGCTGTGCCGCCGCCCCTTCCGACACTCGCTTCCCGCTCTTCGTCCGGCCGGCTGCTGCGCTGCGGGCGGTTTATGCTGCCGCTGGATCGACCGCTCATCATGGGCGTGGTCAACATCACGCCCGATTCGTTCTCCGACGGCGGCCGCTTTCTCGACCCTGCGGCCGCCATTGCGCATGCGCGCAGCTTGATTGACGAGGGCGCGGACCTCATCGACTTCGGTGCGGAGTCCAGTCGGCCTGGCGCCGCCGCGGTGGTGAACGCGGACGAGGAACTGCGCCGGCTGCTGCCGGTGCTGCGGGCCCTGCGCGACCTGCCTCTGTCTGTGGACACCGTCAAGCCCGAGGTGATGCGCGTCGCGCTGGCCGAGGGTGCGGCCATGATCAACGACATCAACGCCTTGCGTGCTCCCGGCGCGCTGAATGTGGTGGCGGCGGGCGATGCCGCCGTGTGCTTGATGCACATGCAGGGCAGTCCCGGCACCATGCAGGAACATCCGAGCTACGCCGACGTGGTGGCCGAGGTGAAGGCGTTCCTGCAGGAGCGCATCGACAGCGTCTGCGCGGCGGGGATCGCATTGGAGCGCGTCGTCATCGACCCGGGCTTCGGCTTCGGCAAGACACTGGATCACAATCTCGAGCTGCTGCGCCACTTGGGCGAATTCGCTGCGCTCGGGGCGCCCGTGCTCGCCGGCTGGTCGCGCAAGTCCTCGCTCGGCAAGATCACCGGCAAGCCCGCCGGCGAGCGCCTTGCCGCGAGCATTGCCGCGGCACTTATTGCGGCGCAAAATGGCGCCGCAATCCTGCGTGTGCACGACGTCGCGGCAACGCGCGACGCGCTTTCGGTGCTTGCGGCGGTGAAAGGCCAAAAATGACAAGAAGATACTTTGGAACCGATGGCATCCGCGGCCTGGTGGGCGAGCCGCCGATCACGCCGGATTTCATGGTGCGCCTGGGTTATGCCGCGGGTGAAGTGCTGGTGCGCCGTACGCAGTTGTCCCCGGGCCTGCGGCCGGCGGTACTGATCGGCAAGGACACGCGCATTTCCGGTTATATGCTCGAGGCCTCGCTCGAGGCGGGATTTGCCGCGGCGGGCGTCGACGTGATGCTGTCCGGCCCGATGCCTACGCCGGCGGTGGCCTATCTGACGCGCGCGCTACGGCTACAGGCAGGGGTGGTGATCAGCGCCTCGCACAATCCGTATCCGGACAACGGCATCAAGTTTTTTTCCGGCGACGGCAACAAGCTCCCCGATGCGGTGGAGGCCCAGATCGAGGCGCAACTGGAGCAGCCGATGCGCTGCCGCCCCTCGGCACAGCTGGGCAAGGCGCGGCGCATCGACGACGCCGCGGGCCGCTATATCGAGTTCTGCAAAAGCACCTTTCCCAACAGGCGCGATCTGCGCGGACTGAAAATCGTGGTCGATTGCGCCAACGGCGCGGCTTATCATATCGGGCCGCATGTGTTTCACGAGCTCGGCGCCGACGTGGTGGCGATAGGCGTCGAGCCCGACGGGCTCAATATCAACGACATGTTCGGCGCTACCCATCCGCAGTCGCTGCAGGCGGCGGTGAAGCAACATAAGGCGGATTTGGGCGTCGCCGTGGACGGGGACGGCGACCGTTTGCTGATGGTGGATGAGCGCGGCAGCACCTACGACGGCGACCAGCTGCTGTATGTGATCGCGCGCATGCGCGCCGGGCAGGGCGCGCTATCCGGCGTAGTCGGCACATTGATGAGCAACCTGGCGCTCGAGCGCGCGCTGGAGGGAGCCGGCATCGCTTTCGTCCGCGCCAGGGTAGGCGATCGCTACGTGCTCGAGCTGATGCAGGAGAAGGGCTGGCAGCTGGGCGGCGAGAATTCCGGCCACATCATCTGCCTGGACAAACATACCACCGGCGATGCTTTGGTGTCGGCGCTGCAGGTGCTCACGGCGATGCGTGTGAGCGATGCGACGCTGGGTGATCTGTGCCGCGGTCTGACGCTTTACCCGCAGAAGCTGGTCAACGTGCGTGTAAGTAAAGGCTTTGCCTGGGAGGCGAATGCGGCGGTCGGCAGTGCCAAGGAAGCGGCCGAGCACGAACTGGGCAAAGCCGGGCGGGTGCTGTTGCGGCCTTCGGGCACCGAGCCGGTGCTGCGCGTCATGGTCGAAGGCGAGGATGGCGCCAAGGTGGAGGCGTTGGCGGCGATGCTGGCCGAAAGCGTGCGCGCTGCCGCGCAAGCGTAAGCGGACCTTGTTTCAGCCGAAACGACCCGTGATGTAGTGGCTTCGGCCGGGCTTTCAGCCCTTAACTTGCGCTTTGCGCAAGTTAGCCTGCGCCGCTACATTACTAGCCGATTAGCCGAATCGGCCAGTAATGTAGTCCTCGGTCTCTTTTTTGCCGGGGTTGATGAAAATCTTGTCGGTAATATCGAATTCGATCAATTCGCCCAGGTACATATAGGCGGTGTAGTCGGACACCCGCGCCGCCTGCTGCATGTTGTGGGTGACGATGGCGATGGTGTAGTCCGATTTGAGCTCGTTCACCAATTCCTCGATCTTCGCGGTGGAAATGGGATCCAGCGCCGAAGTCGGCTCGTCCAGCAGCAGCACTTCGGGTTTGACGGCGACCGCGCGGGCGATGCACAGGCGCTGTTGCTGCCCCCCGGAAAGGCTCAGTCCGCTTTGCCGCAGCTTGTCCTTGGTTTCTTCCCACAGCGCCGCCTGATGCAGCGCCCATTCGACGCGTTCATCCATCTCGCCGCGGCTGAGCCGTTCGTACAGCCTGACGCCGAAGGCGATGTTCTCGTAGATCGACATCGGAAACGGCGTCGGCTTCTGGAACACCATGCCCACTCTGGCGCGCAGCGCGATCACATCCTGCTTCGAGTCGAGGATGTTTTTGCCATTGAGCATGATTTCGCCAGTCGCATACTGACCCGGATACAGATCGTACATGCGATTGAAGATGCGCAGCAGGGTCGATTTGCCGCAGCCCGAGGGGCCGATGAAGGCGGTGATGCGCTTTTCCGCGATTTCCAGATTGACGTTGGTCAGCGCTTGAAACGTGCCGTAGTAAAAATTCAGGTTGCGGACCCTGATTTTGCTTGCGGCAGGCGGCGCCTGGATGCTCGTGTCCTGCGAGGTTTGATCAGAGGCGTCCATGGTCTCGTTTTGCGTATCGAATTGGTTAGGCCAGCGTTGATTTTCGCGGGAACAGGACGCGCGCGACGATATTCAGCGTCAATACGCTCAGCGTGATCAGCAGGGCTCCGGCCCAGGCGAGCGTCTGCCAGTCCTGGTAGGGGCTCATGGCAAACTGGAATATGACCACAGGCAGATTGGCCATGGGCGCGTTCATGTTGCCGGACCAGAACTGGTTATTGAGCGCGGTGAACAGTAAGGGCGCAGTCTCGCCGCTGATCCGGGCGACCGCCAGCAGTATCCCGGTGATGATGCCAGCGCGCGCTGCGCGCAGGGTTACGAACGAGACGACTATCCATTGCGGCGCCCCCAGCGCGGCGGCGGCTTCGCGCATGGTATCGGGCACCAGCCGCAGCATGTTTTCGGTGGTCTTCAGCACTACGGGTATGACGATCAGCGCCAGCGCGAAGGCACCGGCCCAGCCGGAAAAGTGGTTGACATTGGCAACATATATCGCATACACGAACAGGCCGATGACGATGGAGGGGGCGCTCAGCAGAATGTCGTTGATGAAGCGCGTTGACGGACCGAGCCAGCCCCGTCGGCCGTATTCGGCCACATACGTGCCGGCGAGAATGCCGACCGGCGTGCCTATCAGCGTGGCCATCAGTGACATCAGCAGGCTGCCGAAGATGGCGTTGGCAAGGCCGCCCGCGCTCCCCGGGGGCGGCGTGCTTTGGGTGAACAGGGTCAGATTGAGGCCGTGGAATCCCTCGTAGAACAGGGTCCACAGTATCCAGGCCAGCCAGAACAATCCGAACAGCACCGCCAGCATCGAAATGCCGAGATTGATGAAGTTGACGACGCGCCTGCGGCGGTAAAGTGCCTCTCTGTTCATGAGCGATTCATGTACGCGTACCCTCGCGCTTGGCCAGTTGATATAGCATGACCTTGGACAGTGCCAGCACGATGAAAGTGATCAGAAACAGGATCAGTCCGAGTTCTATCAATGCCGCGGTATATACGGGACCGACCGCTTCGGTGAATTCGTTGGCGAGGGCGGAGGCGATGCTGTTGCCCGGCGCAAACAGCGAGGTTCCCAGCCTGTGGGCATTGCCGATGACGAAGGTTACGGCCATGGTTTCGCCCAGGGCGCGGCCCAAGCCCAGCAGTACGCCGCCGACCACGCCGATCTTGGTGAACGGCAGCACGACGTTCCACACCACTTCCCAGGTCGTCGCGCCGACCGCGTAGGCCGATTCCCTCAGCATCGGCGGAACGATCTCGAACACATCGCGCATCACCGACGAGATGAACGGTATCACCATGATCGCGAGTATGAGACCGGCGCTGAGCATGCCTATGCCCTGCGGCGCACCCTTGAACAGCGGGCCTATGAGCCAGATCGGCCCGAGGTGATCGATCAGCCACGGCTGGATATGGTCGGCGAAGACCGGAGCGAACACGAACAGACCCCACATGCCGTAGATGATGCTCGGGATCGCTGCGAGCAGTTCGATCGCGGTACCGATGGGCCGCCGCAGCCACAGCGGCGACAGTTCGGTGAGAAACACCGCGATGCCGAAGCTGACCGGAATGCCGATCAGCATCGCGATGAACGAGGTGACGACAGTGCCGTAGATCGGTACCAGGGCGCCGAACTTCACGGTTACCGGGTTCCATTGATCGCTGACGAGGAAGCCGGGGCCGAACGCCTTGATCGCGGGCCAGGCGCCGATAAGGAGTGAGATCAGTATTCCGATCAGACATGCCAGCACCAGGAAAGCAAACATCCGCGTGACGCCGCGGAAGGCGAAATCATACATGCGCTGCCGCTTGAGTAGCGCGTCCGGGATGCTGCGTAACATGGCTACTGGAACAGAGGCCCCTGGCGGGGCCTCCAAAGTGTGGTCAACGGCGTCCATTTTACCTTCCCTGGGCAGCCCTTGTCACAGAGCTTACCAGACCGGCTTGCCGTTCATGTCCTTGATTTTGTTTTTCCACTCGCCGTGGATCAGCCCCACAACGGCGTCCGGCATGGGGATGTAATCCAGGCTTTCCGCCATCTGGTCACCGTTCTTGTAGGCCCAGTCGAAGAACTTGAGCACTTCTTTGGCTTTTTCCGGGTGCGCCTGGCTCTTGTGCATCAGAATGAAGGTGGCGCCGGTGATGGGCCAGCTGTCCTTGCCCGGTTCATCGGTCAGGATCTCATAGAAGCCGGGCGCGTGTTTCCAGTCGGCGCCTGCGGCTGCGGCCTGGAACGCCTTGTCATAGGGCCTGACGAAGTGGCCTTCCCGGTTTTCCAGCAGAACGTATGCCATGTTGTTCTGTTTGGCATAGGCGTACTCGACATAGCCGATCGAGTTATGCAGGCGCTGCACGAACGAGGCGACGCCTTCGTTGCCCTTGCCCCCTGCGGCGTTCGGCGCAGGCCAGGCCACCGACACGGCGTTGCCGACCTTGTCTTTCCATTCCGGGCTGATCTTGGACAGGTAGTTGGTGAAGATGAAGGTGGTACCCGAGCCGTCCGAGCGGTTCACCGCGGTGATCTCGGTATCCGGCAGCTTCACGCCCTGGTTGAGCGCGGCGATGGCCGGGTCGCTCCATTTCTTGATCTTGCCCAGATAAATGTCGGCCAGCACTTTTCCGCTCAGTTTCATTTCTCCGGGTTTGACCCCTTTGATGTTGACCACCGGCACTACGCCGCCCATCACCGTCGGAAATTGGACCAGACCGTCTTTTTCCAGGACGTCCGGCTTGAGCGGCATATCCGAGGCGCCGAAATCGACGGTGTTGGCAGTGATCTGCTTGATCCCGCCGCCGGAACCGATCGACTGGTAATTCATGCCGATGCCTGTCTTGGCCCTGTAGGCCTGGGCCCATTTTGCGTAAATCGGATAGGGGAAGGTAGCGCCCGCGCCGGTGATATTGGCGGCCGTTGCGGTCGTCGCGGCGCAAATGCCCAGAGCCAATAGCGCCGGCGTGAACATACGATAGCTTAGTTTCATCAGACAGTCTCCCTTAAGTGTTTTTGGGCGTTGCTGCCCTTCCAGCGGGCGCCAAGGCGTCATACATATTATGGCGGCTTTGTTACACGGATATTACATCAGGGCGCATGCTGGATCGCCGGTGACGCCCGGGCTCTCGAATTTGCTGCGCGAGGACGCAAGAAACAAAGGCAAAGGCCATCCGGCCCTTGCCTTTTAAGCCTGCCACCGCGGCAGGGTCCGACAAGACGGTGGTGAATCAGATTCCCAGCTCGGACTTCCAGTAAGCCTTGATTGCCGTGACCGTGCTCTTGGGGAGAGGTCCAAAGGCAATGGCCTTGGCCTGCGCTTGGCCATGGGTGAAGCCCCAGTCGAAGAATTTCGTGACTTCCTCGTTCGTTTCCTTGGGCGCATTCTTGCGCAGAATCTGCCAGGTACTGCCGGAAATGGGCCAGCTTTCGGCGCCGGGCTGATCCGTGAGAATTACGTAGAAATCCCGGGCCTTCGTAAAGTCCACGTTCGCGGCGGCAGCCTGGAAGCCTTTAAGGCTGGGGCTGACCAGCTTGCCATCCTGGTTGTACAGGCGCGCGTAGCTCAGCTTGTTTTCCAGAATGTAGGCATATTCCACGTATCCGATCGAGCCGCGAAGCTGCTTCACGAAGCTGGCCACGCCTTCATTGCCCTTGCCGCCGATGCCCGTGGGCCAGTTGATCGACGTGTCTGCGCCGATCTTCTCTTTCCATTCCGGGCTGACCTTGGACAGGTAATTGGCAAAGGTGAAGGTCGTGCCGGAGCCGTCGGAGCGATGCACCACATTTATCGCCATGTCCGGAAGCTTCAGCCCTTTGTTGAGGGCGGCAATGGCGGGGTCGTTCCATTTTGTGATTTCACCCATGTAGATCTTGGCGACCACGGGCCCGCTCAGGATCAACTTGCCGGGGCCGATGCCGGGTATGTTGTAAATGATGTCCTCTCCGGCAATGGCGGTGGGAAACTGGATCAGTCCGCTTGCCTTGAGTTGCTCGGGTGTGAGGGGCATGTCACTCGCCCCAAAAGCCACCGTTCCGGCCTTGATCTGCCGGATTCCCCCACCGGAGCCGATGGACTGGTAATTGACCTGAATGCCGGTCTTTTGGGCATAGACCTGGGCCCATTTTGACACCAGGGGGTATACCCAACTGCTGCCTGCGCCTGTGATTGCGGTGGCGCTGGCTTGGGCTGGGCTGAAGCCGAAGGAGAGAGCCACGGCCGCGGTTCCCAAAGTTCTGATGAATGTTCTTCTTGGCAGCATTAAATTTCTCCTAATCGAATGGGTATGCTTACGGTACCTGCCACCAGTCAAAGGACGAGTGATGGTCGTTCATCACTTAAGATCGAGCCTGTCGTGGTCGCATGGGTGAGAGGATCATATGAGACCAATATGACGCTTTCATTAAGCTGTCCGACAGGTCGGCAACGGTCGATGGAGCCGATGAAACAGAGGCGACTTGCTGCGGAGCAGATGGCCGCTATTCTGCGGGAGACCGATCGCTGTACGGTCGGCGAGCTCGCGAAGCCCGCTACCGAGCAAGATTCAGGCGGCCAGGGCCTGCAGCGGATCGTGGTAGGGGTGGCGCAGGGCGTCGGCGACTTCGCGGCAGGTGAGCCTGCCCTTGCACACGTTAAGCCCTGCGCGCAGGTGCGCATCGTCCTGCAGCGCCTTCTGGTAACCCCGATCCGCGAGCATGAGCACATAGGGCAGCGTGGCGTTGTTCAGGGCGAAGTTCGAAGTCCGCGGCACCCCGCCGGGCATGTTGGCGACGCAGTAGTGCACCACCCGGTCGACGATATAGGTCGGCTCGGCGTGGGTGGTCGGTCGTGAAGTCTCAAAACAGCCGCCCTGGTCTATGGCGACGTCCACCACCACGGCCCCGGGCTTCATCGCGCGCACCATTTCGCCCGATACCAGTTTAGGCGCTGCCGCGCCGGGAATCAGCACTCCGCCTATTACCAGGTCTGCCGAAACTACATGGCGCTCTAGGTTGTCGCGGTTGGAGAAGACCGTGGTCGCGCGTGCGCCCAGCAGGGCTTCGATGCGCCGCAGCGCATCGATATTGCGGTCCAGCACGACCACCTGGGCGCCGCTGCCGACGGCCATTTGCGCGGCGTTCAAACCGACCACGCCGGCACCGAGGATGACGATCTTCGCCGGCGGCACGCCGGCAACCCCGCCGAGCAGTATGCCCATGCCGCCTTGCGGCTTTTCCAGGTTGTGCGCTCCGGCCTGTATCGACATGCGCCCCGCGACTTCGGACATGGGTGCGAGCAGGGGCAGTCCGCCTCCGGGCGCAGTGACCGTTTCATAAGCGATGCAGATCGCGCCGCTCTCGAGCAAGTCCCTGGCCTGCTCCGGGTCGGGCGCGAGATGCAGGTAGGTGAACAGTATCTGCCCCGGCCGCAGGCGCCTGCGCTCGACTGCCTGCGGCTCCTTCACCTTGACGATCATTTCCGCCCGCGCGAAGACTTCTTCGGCATCGACGACGATGTTTGCGCCTGCCGCCTCATAGACGCTGTCCGCCGCATTGATGCCTGCGCCCGCCTCGTGCTCGACGAGCACGTGGTGGCCATGCGCGGTGAGCTCGTGCACGCTCGCCGGCGTGAGTCCGACGCGGTATTCCTGGCTCTTGATCTCCCTTGGCACTCCGATAAGCATGGCTTGCTCCCGACATTCAGAAGGATCGAGTGTAGCGAGATAATCCGCCATCCTTTTGACTCAAATCATCGGGCAATTGATCCCTTGGTCCCGATACATGATTTCATCTGCGGATCCGTACCGACTTCTTGCTTGAGCGCCAAAAGACCTGGCCACCTAAACCATAATCGACGGAAGCATCATAAATATGCAAATACAAGATCTCTGCGGCAACGGCGCGCGCGACCACAGTTGCGAGGAAGGCAAACGGATTACAATTTCAATCTTCGGACTCGAGAGCCGCCTAGCGTATGCGCAGAACCCTCGCCACCAGCGACCCCCATTTTCGCGCACGTGCCGTCCTGGTCGGCGAGCGCATCGACGTGAAGGCGATGGGGGTGGTGGACGCCTTGGCGGTCAATCCGCTTACGGTCGCGGTTCGGGGCGGCGGCGGCGCCAGCCTGTTCCGTTTCGGCGTGGTCGTGTTCTTCGCGGTTACCCCGATGGAGGAGATTGCCTTCCTGCGCCAACTCCAGCCGCTCATCGTCAATGCCTACGGCGCGCCCGAGATCGAGGAGCTGGAGGTGCAACTCGAGCCGGGCTCCAAGGAGGCGGTCAAGGCCGGCGTGATCTATCTGGAGGACGCGGCGATCGAGCGCCTGCAGGTCATTGCCGACATCCTTTCCAAGAGCGCCTTGCTGTCCTTATACGAGAAGCAGATATCGGACGAGTTCGATCGCGTGGAGCAACTCGCCACCGAGCTTCAGGGCACCGGCCGCATTCCCGGCAAAGGCCCGGAGTTCCTGAAGAAGATAGGGACGCTTCTGCTGGTCGAGCAGCGAATGGTGGGGCGCGCCGAGATCACCGAGAAGCCCGAGATCCTGTGGGACAATCCCGGGCTCGAAGGCCTGTTCGCACGTCTCGAGGACGAGTTCGAGCTGCGCGAGCGTCACACCGCGATCGAGCGCAAGCTCGGCCTCATCTCGCAGACTTCGCACACCCTGCTCGAGCTGCTTTCCAGCCGTCATACTCTGCGAGTGGAGTGGTACATCGTGATTCTTATCGTGCTGGAGATCCTGCTTTCACTGTACGCGCTGTTCGTGCACTAGGCGCAGGGAGCATGCGTGGCGCGCATGTGGCGCTGCGCCGATATGTCTGGCTGGTCATCTCTTCCCTCCAGTGAATACAATTGCGTGTGATGTGGCTCAACAATCCGATGCGTGGATGCATTACGATCGACGATTCAAAGAGGACTCTCAAATGCGCGTGGTTCCCGACCAGATCGATTTTCCCGGCCCGATCGTCATCATCGGCTTCGGCTCCATCGGCAAAGGTGCGCTGCCGCTGATCCTGCGCCACGTACGCACGCCGCGCTCGAAAATGGTGGTGATCTCGCCCGACGACTCGTGCCGCCGGCTGGCCGAGCTGGAGGGCGTGCGCTTCGAGAAGCTCGCCCTGCGCCCGGACAACTACCGTAGCGTGCTCACTCCGCTGATCGCGGGCGGTTTCGTCGTCAACCTCTCTGTCGATGTGTCCTCGGTGGCGCTGATCGGTCTGTGCCGGGAACTCAACGCCCTGTATATCGATACCTGCATCGAGCCCTGGGCGGGAGGTTACGTCGATGCCGGCATACCGCTTGCCCAACGCACCAACTACGCGCTGCGCGAGGAAGTGCGGAAAATCCGCGGCAACGGACCGACCGCAGTGGTGGCCCACGGCGCGAACCCGGGAATGGTCAGCCATCTCTTCAAGCGCGCGCTGGTGCATCTCGCGGCCGACATGGGCCATACCGTCGCGCCCACCACGCGCGAAGCCTGGGCGACCTTGGCGATGGAAATGGGCGTGAAAGGCATGCACATCGCCGAGCGCGATACCCAGTGGGCGGACATACCCAAGCAGGCGGACGAATTCGTCAATACCTGGTCCATCGACGGCTTTCTCAGCGAAGGCCTGCAGCCCGCCGAGCTCGGCTGGGGTACGCACGAAAAGCACGTGCCGGCGGAGGCTAGTTTCCACGAGACCGGATGCAGGGCGGCGATCTACTTGACGCGGCCCGGTGCAGGAACGCGCGTGCGCAGTTGGACGCCGAAAGCGGGACCCATCCAGGGATACCTGATCACGCACAACGAATCGATCTCGATCGCCGACTATCTGACCGTGGAGAAGGACGGCGAGGCGGTCTACCGCCCGACCGTGCATTACGCCTATCACCCCTGCGACGACACTATCCTCAGCCTGCACGAGCTGCAGGGGCGTAACATGCGCCAGCAATCCCGCGTGAGGCTGATGAACGACGAGATCGTCGACGGCATGGACGAACTGGGCGTGCTGCTCTACGGCCATCCGAGGAACGCGTTCTGGTATGGCAGTCAGCTGAGCATCCACCAAGCGCGAGCCGTCGCCCCGTACCAGAACGCCACCGGCCTGCAGGTAACGTCGGCGGTGGTGGCGGGCATGATCTGGGCGATCGAGAACCCGCGCCGCGGCGTGGTCGACGCCGACGAACTCGATCACGATCGCATTCTGTCGATCCAGGACCCGTATCTCGGCAAGTTGGTCGGTGCCTATACGGACTGGACTCCGCTGGACAACCGCGTGCAGGGCCTGTTTCCGGAAGACATCGATGTCGAGGATCCCTGGCAATTCAAAAACATCATCGTGCGCTAGTTGAACCGGTGACCCAGTTCCCGTTGCTCGCCTTTTTTTGGCATGAAGTTCGCTAAATCCCCTCGCTGCGTCCAACACGGACTCCTCCCACAGTTTCACAAAATCCGATACAGTGGCGGGCACGGAGCATACTTATGACCATGCACGAAAAGAAGACGAAGGTGACCATTCTGACCGGAACTTACCGCGTCAAGGGTTATATCGACCTTCTCCCAGGCGCGCGGGTGACCGATTACCTGGTGGAATCCAAGGATTTCATAGCAGTGACGGACGCCGAGGTATGGGAACTGGGCAACCGCCATGTGCTAAACGCCAAGTTCATCAACGTGAGCCTCGATCACATTCAGATCGTCACCCCTGAGGGGTGACGCGAAGCTGCAGGGCCGCGCCATTGCCGCGACCGTGGCGGTGAGCCCGATTCGGAACTGAGCTGAGCCCGCCGCGCCAAGAGCTGCAATTGTTTGCCGGCTTGGTCCAAACCCTGTAAAATCACGCGTTTCTGACGACGCCTTATGGGCGGCCACTTGGGAATCAGGTCGATGCGCAGGCGCTTGGTCGCGGGTAATTGGAAAATGCACGGTAGCCTGGCCGCGAACCGGCACTTGCTCGAAGGGCTGAAGTCCGGCCTGAAGGCCGTGGCTGGGGTGCAGTACACGGTGTGCGTGCCTTACCCCTACCTGGCGCAGGTAGAGGCGGATTTGACCGGCACTTGCATCGCCTGGGGCGCGCAAAATTTAAGCGAATGGCCGCAGGGCGCCTATACCGGCGAGGTGTCGGGTGCAATGCTGCGGGAATTTGGCTGCCGCCATGTCATCGTCGGTCATTCCGAACGCAGGGCGCTTTACGGGGAGACCGACAAGCAGGTGGCGGCAAAGTTTCAGGCCGCGCAAGGGGCGGGATTGATTCCCATACTCTGCGTAGGGGAAACGCTGCAGGAGCGTGAAGGCGGGGTTACCGAAATCGTAGTCGGACGTCAACTCGCAGCGGTGCTCGACTCGAGCGGCGTTGGGGCTCTGGCCAACGCGGTGATCGCCTATGAGCCGCTGTGGGCGATCGGTACCGGCAGGACCGCGACGCCGCAGCAAGCGCAGGCTGTACACGCGTTCATTCGCGGTGTCGTCGGCCGGCAGGATGCCAAGTTGGCAGCAGGCTTGACGATCCAGTATGGCGGCAGTGTCAAGGCGGCCAATGCGAAGGAGTTGTTCGCCATGCCGGATATAGACGGCGGCCTTATCGGCGGTGCTGCGTTGATGGCGGAAGAATTCATTGCAATTTGCGCTGCGGCGAGCACGGCTTGAGCGGCGCGGGTCATGGGGATGCGCGGTTCGGTTGATCGGCGCGTCATCGGTTGTGCGAACATTTAGCATCCGTCATACGGCGGGTGAGCTTCAGCGAGCGAGGAATGGACATCTGGGTGACTGTAGTTTTGACGGTACACGTGCTGGTGGCGCTAACCCTCATTTTTCTGGTGCTGCTGCAGCATGGCAAGGGCGCGGACATGGGTGCTGCCTTCGGCGGCGGTTCCTCGGGTAGCCTGTTCGGCGCCACCGGTTCGGCCAATTTTCTTTCCCGCACAACGGCGGCGCTGGCGACGGTGTTTTTCCTCACCAGCCTGGGCTTGGCGTATATGGCGACGCATAGACCTCAGACCACCGGGGGCAGCGTGATGCAGGGCGTGAGCGCGCCGCCACCCGCGGCAGCACCGCGGCCGGCGGGAGACGTGCCTCAACCGGCTGACACGCCCAAACCGGCCAAGGTGCCGGCTGGTTCGGGGGCGAACGAAGTGCCGAAGTAGAAACCAGTGGCTAAAGACTGGAAACCCCGAGAATGAGAATGCGGAGGTTCATCTAGTCTCTAGTACCTAGGCTGCCGACGTGGTGAAATTGGTAGACACGCTATCTTGAGGGGGTAGTGGCGAAAGCTGTGCGAGTTCGAGTCTCGCCGTCGGCACCAGTTTTAGGATTAGTTGGTTTGGAGCGTGAACCGAGCGGAACCTATGGAGTTGCTTTCTGGTCTGTATCGGGATACGTCGCGATTGAAACAGCTTTATGCAAAAAGAGGGCGTTTGATCTAGGTCAATTCCATAACGCGCTCAATAGTGGACCATGTCGCCTGTTTGAAAAATTGAACAAACTAATTTAACCAACCCGCTGAATATCAACTCGAGAATATAGCTCTTCGTGCTCGAAAATTACTTTCCCGTTCTGTTGTTCATTTTCGTCGGTCTCGCAGTCGGCATCGGGCCGATCGTCACCGGCGCGATTCTGGGACCGCATCGTCCCGACAGCGAAAAGCTTTCTCCCTACGAGTGCGGCTTCGAGGCATTCGAGGACGCGCGCATGAAGTTCGACGTGCGCTATTACCTGGTGGCGATTCTATTCATCCTGTTCGACCTCGAAATCGCATTTCTGTTTCCCTGGGCGATCGTGCTCAATAAAATCGGGCTGTTCGGCTTTGTGTCGATGATGATCTTCCTCGGCATTCTGGTGGTTGGCTTCATCTACGAATGGATGAAGGGGGCTCTGGAATGGGAATAGAAGGAATACTACAGGAAGGCTTTGTCACCACTACTGCGGACAAGCTGATCAACTGGACCCGCACCGGGTCGATGTGGCCGATGACCTTCGGGTTGGCTTGCTGTGCGATCGAGATGATGCACTCCGGTGCCGCGCGCTACGATCTCGACCGCTTCGGCATCGTGTTCCGCCCGAGTCCACGCCAGTCGGACGTGATGATCGTCGCCGGCACGCTGTGCAACAAGATGGCGCCGGCGCTGCGCAAGGTCTACGACCAGATGGCCGAGCCGCGC
>CAZRMO010000067.1:0-21061 GCA_964601155.1 uncultured Enterobacteriaceae bacterium | reverse complement strand
CGGCGGGATTCAGTCACGTATTGACCATGGATTCGGATGGCCAGCACCCAGCCGAATGCATCGCCGCGTTCATGGCGGAATCGTCCAGACAGCCGGCGGCCATGATATTGGGCGTGCCGGTATTCGATGCCAGCGCGCCGGGCTTGCGCGTTAAAGGGCGGCGCGTATCCAACTGGTGGGCCAACCTGGAAACGCTGTGGTCGGGCATTGGCGATTCGCTGTTCGGGTTCCGCGTGTATCCGGTCGAGGCGTTGCGGCGGGTGATGCGCGCTCAGCCGTGGATGCGCCACTTCGATTTCGACCCAGAGGCGGTGGTGCGCCTGTGCTGGCGCGGGGTTAGGCCGGTCAATCTGCCCGCTCCGGTGCGCTACTACAGTGCGGCCGAGGGCGGCGTTTCGCATTTCCGCTACCTGCGCGACAACGTGTTACTGACCTGGATGCATACGCGCCTATTCGTCGGCTTTGTGTTGCGCTTACCCGTTTTGCTACTAAGGCGTGCGCGGGGACGATTTTAAGTTCACGCTTTTCATCTATCGGCCTTGACCGCCTGATATTCTGAAAACACGCCGAGTTCCAAGTGCCGCTTAACCCGCGTCAGCCCGGAAGCGCTTAGCGCCGCGACGACTTGTTCTGGAGGTACACAGGCTTCTATGCTATCCCAGTGATAGCGCCAGATCGTCGCGGTATCTTTTTGCCTGGAAACGAACCGCGTCAGGAACGGTAGCACGCTGCGCATATAGGTTTTAAGCAGCCATCGCCCAAAGCGGTTTTGCGCCGGGGTAATTTCAAGCAGGCATAAACGGCCGCCGGGCTTCAACACCCGCTCAAACTCTGCAAAGGCCACGCCCAGATCGCTGATATGGCGCAGCGCATAGCCCATGCTCAAGAAATCGAAATGGTCGTCCGGAAAAGGCAAAGACTCAGCGCGGCCTTCCATCAACACCATTGTGGCAGGTAACTTTGCGGCCGCCATCATGCCGGGGCTGGGATCGACCCCGGTCACCAAGGCGGCATCACCGGTCAGAATGCAGGCTTGCGCTGCAAGCAGACCGGTGCCCACGCCGACGTCCAGTACCTTCATGCCCGCTTTCAATCCGCCACGAACGAGCGCCTGGCGCCGATAGCGGGAACCCGATCCCAAAGCAAATATTGCCTCGATATGGTCGTAATCCGCCGCGGTCTTGTCGAACATCTCGCGTAAATAGGTTTGCCGATCCTGCTCTGTTTGGTAGTAATCGGTCAGCGGGATATGCGGTGCATGCACTGGAGCGGGTTTGGTCGGGTTCATATTGCCCTGATCGTTAAATGATGCCGCCGTTGATGGAGATAATCTGCCCGGTGATATAGGCTGCCTGCGTCGAGGCGAGAAACCCGATCAGGTCGGCGACTTCGTCGGGGGTGCCGGCGCGTTTCATCGGCACCATCCGCGCGATTTCCTGGGCGTCGAACGCGGATTTGCTCATGGGGGTGTCGATAATCCCCGGCGCAACCGCATTGACGGTGATGCCCCGGCTGGCGACTTCCTGCGCCAGCGACTTCGTGGCTGAATTGAGCGCGCCTTTGGCGGCGGAATAATTGACCTGGCCGCGATTGCCGGTCAGGGCGGCGATGGAAGATACATTGATAATGCGCCCCCAGCGGCTGCGTATCATCGGCATCATCAGCGGCTGGGTGACGTTGAAAAAACCGTTGACCGACACGTCGATCACCCGGTGCCACTGCTCGGCGCGCATGCCCGGAAACACGACGTCGTCATGGATACCGGCATTGTTGACCAAAATCTGGATTGGCTGGTTTTCGACAAGGGGGGTCAGCGCATCGGCCACCGCCGCGCGGTCGGTCACGTCGAATGCCAGCACCTGCGCACTGCCGCCGCCTGCACAAATTGCATCGGCCAGCGTCTGCGCAGCTTGCAGCCCGCGATGAGCATGAATGTACACATGGCAGCCATCAGCAGCAAGACGGCGGCAAATGGCCGCCCCGATTCCGCCACTGCCGCCGGTGACCAGGGCGTTTTTCATGGCGCCTCCCCTGCAGTGGGTTTGAGTGCGTCAGCGTCGAGCATGACCGCGGCGCGTCCATCCAGCAGCAGGCGACCCGCTGCACTCACGCTGAACTGATAGAGTACATTGCTTTCACTGCGCGTGATGCAGGCGGCTTCCACCAGCAGATCGGCGGCAATGTCGTCCAGCCGCGGCACATGCAGCTGTGCACCGCGCACGCTGACCAGATAACCGACGCGCGCACCGGTACTGTCCAGTGGCGCCAGTAAAGCACCGTGCACGGCCATGGCCTGTGCCGCGTATTCGATGCCGCAGGCGGCGCCTAGCCGGCCGTAAGCGCGCAAGGGGTTGTCGGCGGCGCGGTGGCTGCTCGCGCGACAGCGGATGCGCTGCTCATCCCATGCCTCCACACGATCCAGCAGGCACATGCTGCCCTGATGCGGGATGTGGCGGGCAATCCAGGCGTGGTCTGGCGTGTCTTGATTCAGCACAACGTGACTGCCGCGGAGAGGCGCAGGTTGTCGAGGTAATCCAGCACCACCTGTTGGTTTTGCCGCAGGGCGATGCTGCGCAGCAGCGGCAATCCGCGCGCGGCGGGGACGCCTAGGCGCAGGTGTTCGAGCGCAGAATCGTCGAGCCGGTCTGCACCGGCTTCGGTCAGGCTGACGGCGATCTGCGCCAGCGCCCGTGCGCTCGGTTGCGGTGCCAGCACCAGTGCAATGCCAAACGCATCGGGGATGGGACGGGCGCTGTGCAGTGGTTCCGGATAAGCGGTGTCGCAAGCGAGCAAAACGGTGCGTGTGTCATCTACCACGGCCTGGGTCAGCGCTTCCAGCAGACCCGCGCCGAAGCTGGCGTCATAGGCGCTCAGCACCGATGATGTCGTCATCGCGCCGGTGGCGATACCCCAGTACCCGGCGGCAACGTTATGCACGGAGTTATGAAAGCGGGTCGGGGAGATTTGCCGGTCGTCCGAGGCGAGCATTTCACAAATGATGTGACAGTTTTCCCCATCGCCGCCGGACGCGGAAAACACGCTGGGTAAACTGGCCGCGTCGAGTCCGGCCGCTGCGATGGCTTCCAGCCCGGTTGCAAGTGTGAGTTTGACGATCGCGCAGCTGCGCCGGCGTTCTGCCGCGGGCAACAGCGCGGGTGGCGGCAGCAGCGTCTTGCGTGGCTGGTAGGGCTCGCGCCCGCTAAGGACGGCCTGAGCGCTCGGCCAGTCGGGCAGACCAGGCCCGAGTAAGCCGATGCCTTCGATGTATGCGGTGAGCGTGGCCATGGGTCTAATCCGCGCGCGCCAAAACCAGGCTGCAATTGGTGCCGCCGAATCCAAACGAATTGGTCAGCACGCGCGTCACCGGCTGCTCGCGATTTTCCAGTAGGTAGTCGAGGTTCAGCGCCGGGTCGAGTTGCTCGGTGTTCAATCCGGCGGGCATCAAGCCGTGTTGCAGCCCCAGCGCGCAAATGACAGCGCCCACGCCGCCGGCGGCGCCCAGGGTGTGGCCGGTCGTGCCTTTGGTGGAGCTGCACGGCGTGCCCGGGCCGAATACATCCTGAACCGCCTTACACTCCGCCGCGTCGTTGCTTTGGGTGGCGGTGCCGTGCAGGTGGATATAGTCGATTGCAGAGGGCTTCAAACCCGCCGTTTTGAGCGCATCCTGCATCGCCATGCGCGCGCCCAGGCCGTCCGGATGCGGCGATGACATGTGATAGGCATCGCTGGATTCGCCGATGCCGCGCAGCAGCACGGCATCCGCATCGAGGTGTTCCGGGGCGTTTTCCAGCAGCGCGAAGGCGGCCGCTTCGCCTATCGAGATGCCGTTGCGCCGTGCATCGAATGGGCGACATGCCTGGTCGGAAATCAGGCCAAGCGAGTTGAAGCCATACAGCGTCGTCAGGCACAGCGAATCCACGCCTCCCACGACGGCCGCGTCTATCAGCCCCGCCGCCATCATGCGTCGCGCCGAGGCAAACACTTTGGCGCTGGACGAGCACGCCGACGATACCACGACCGCCGGACCGGTCAGACCAAAATAATGGCGCGCGAAGTCTGCGACGGAGAAAGAATTCTGCGTGCTGCGATAATTGAAATCGGCGGGGAGTGCGCCGGTAGCCGGGTCGCGTCGCCGGTAGGCCAGTTCGGTCTGCAGAATGCCCGAGGTGCTTGTGCCCAGCAACAAGCCGATGCGCTGCGCCCCATATTTTCCGATGGCGGCGCGCACCGCCTCGGCAAAGCCATCCTGCGTCAATCCCAGCAACGCGAGCCGGTTGTTGCGGCAATCGAAGTCGGCCAGGTGCGCGGGAAGTTGCACCGCATCCACCTCCGCCACCTCGCCGATGAATGTCGCCAGATCCACCGTTTCGAACGCGCACGGCGCCAGCCCGCCGCGACGCTGGCGCAGCGCCGCCAGCGTCTGGTCGAGGCCGCGACCGATGCTGCTGGTCGCAGTGAAATGGGACAGCCAGAGCGGGTTCAATTAGGAGGGAGCCGATCGCAAGTGGAAGACAATTCTAGCAAGTTCCTGTGGCGGGCTCGGATCAAGCAGAAGGGTGGCGGACTTCGCCGATCGCGTCCATGTCCACGCGCTGCCGTAGTGACAGCGTGGCGGCCAGCATCCCCAGCGCCAGACCGGCCAACACATCCACCGCCACATGCTGGCGTGTAGCCATGGCGGAATAGACGATGCCGATGCACCAGGTCCAATTGATGATGAGTATCCACAGCGGCGCGCCCAAGCGGCGCAGCAAATGATGTAACCAGATGCCCGAAAAGACGGCTGTGACAACATGAAGCGAAGGGCAGGCGTTGCCGGAAGCATCCATGCTTTTGAGAAAAGCCACGTCGGGATACCGCGCCCAGTCGATATGGGCTGCGGGCACTGCGGTGGGCCAGAAGTAGAACACGATCAGCCCCGCGAGGCAGGTCCCGGCCATCGCCATAGCATAGCCATATAGCTCGCGCCGCGTCGCCAGCAAGGCCGGGGGAAGGGAAACGTAGACCCACAATGACAGGTACATGGGCAAGGCCAGGGGCTGAAACGCGATCAGGCGATCCAGGAAGATGACGGGCATCACCGTCGTCGGGTAGGCCGGCTCCTTGAGCAGGTAAAAGTAAGCGCCGAAAAACAGGCCGATGAAAAGCGTCGTTCCGATGCTCTTGAGATAGAAGTGCCTGGGGATTACCGCCGCGGCCTGACGATACCAGGGCGTCTGCGCACAATCTTGATTCAAGACTTGCTCTCCATGGGATGCGGCAGTACCGAAACGAGTCATGCGAGGGCCTGACGCAAGGTAACAAAACGCAGGTTGGCTGCTCTGGCTGCGGCCAAAACTGCGGGGAGCACTTCTAAGATAACAGGAATGCCATCGGGCGTGCGTGCGGCGTTGCCATCGTGCAACAGCAAAATGGCGCCTGCCCGCAGGCCGCGCAACAGGCTGTTCTTGACGCGAGCGACATCGCAGATTCGCGTGTCGAATCCGCGTGCCGACCAGCTGGCAAGCCGCAGTCCCAGCCGGGCGAGCACCGGGTCGAGAAAAGGATTGCGCAAGCCGGCCGGGGCGCGAAAGAACAAGGGCTGCTGGCCGGAAATCGTAGTGAGCGTGTCCTGGGCGGCCTGCAATTCACGCATGAGGCCGGCCGGCCCCATAAGCGCAAAATAGTGACGGTGATGCTGGCTGTGGTTTTCCACGGCATGGCCACGGCGCACGATTTCCCGGCACAAGTCCGGGTAACGCGCGGCTTTTTCCCCGATGCAAAAAAAGGTGACCTGCGCAGCGTAGCGATCCAGCGTATCGAGCACCTGCGGCGTAACCACGGGATCGGGGCCGTCGTCGATGGTGAGGGCGATTCCGTTCCTGGCGGCGGTTGCGGCGGGCAGCTGCGTCCAGTTCGGTCCCAGCCAGCGGCTGCGTGGCCACAGCCCGACGAGCGTGATCAGACCGTGATCGGCAAGCACGGCGCCCAGCGCCCAGGGCCACAGCCCGGGTTCGGCGATGACGGCCATCAAGGCCAGCAGATGCAGCGCAATGGATGCGCGGATCAACGGCGTGGGTTGCCAATGCGACTTAGAGTTCATTTCAAAATGAGGGGATGTATCCCCTCATTTTCCCCTAATCCGGGGGCCATTTCGGTCGTTCTGAAATGGCCGCTTAGCCATTGGTTTGCCTGGCGAAAATCGCCGAATAAATCAGCGCCAGGATGACACCCGGTGCCACCGTCACGCCCATCGCCTGCAATATCGACACGCTGGAAAACGAAAGCAGGCCGAAACCTGCGACGGTAGTGAGGCTGGCGAACAGCATCGACGCGAGGGTGCGGGGGGGGATGGCCTGGTCGCTCGGGTTGGCTTTGTCCGTTGCCTCGTTTGCCGGCAGGAGACGGTGATCGGACCGGTCGAAAAACAGGGCGTAATTGGAGCCTACCGCGGCCACCAGCAGCAAGCCCACCAGATGCAAAATAATCATCTGTTGGCCAAACAGGGTCAATCCGGCGGTGACGGTGATGACCGCGGCCGCCAGCGGCGCGATGATTCGTATCACGCGCATGGGCGAGCGCAGAACCAGCAGCAGCAATCCGATAATGGCAGCCAGCCCGCCCAGCGACAACAGGATGGCTTCATGCAGGTAGCCGGAATACAGGTGATCGGACTCGGCTTTCATATCCACAAACAGAACATTGGGCAAACCTGTCGTGCTCAACGCAGCACGAATTCGATTTGCATTGATGCCGGCACCCTTAGGCGCAGTAAGCGGCAACAAGGCAGTCCAATGGTGGCCTTGCTCGGTGAGCAGTGCGGCGACCGCCATGGCCATTGAGGTTTGATCAAGATCGGCCGCTTGCAGCAAGGGCTGGCTGCGCGCGGCTGCGACATCGGCAAGAAACGGCGCAAACAGTTGCGCGCGCACCGGTAAGCCCTTGACAGCTTGTGCCAGCCGCGCGCGCAGCTCGGTGGAGGAGGGCAAGCTGGCCTGGCGCGCCCGCTGCGTCGCTGTGCTGGGGAGATAGCGGCTGGGACTTTCGAATCCGGCGAGTTCGCCTTGATCGACTTGCGTTTGCAGTATCGCGGAAACTTGTTCGGAAGACCTTAGTACGGATTCCCGGCTCGCGCCTGATACCACCACCAGATAACGTACATCAGGCGCGCCCAGGTCGGCGCGCAGGCTTGCATCCAGCGCGATATCGGCTTGCGATACTGGACTTAAGGAGGATATTTTGTCATTCCACAAACTGCCGCGATGCAAGGCGAGGATTGCACAGGCTGCCAGCAGCAGTATTGCCGCCGCCCATCGCAGTGCGGCAGCGCGCTGTACCAGACGGGACAGGACGACACCGATAGCCGATAAGTCATGAATGCGAAAGTTCGTCGGCAGCAGATGAGGCAAGACGAAGCGGGTCACCGCTGCGGCGGCGATCAGGCCGGCAATCGAATACAGGCCGAGTTGTGCCAGACCGGGAAAGCCGGACAGCAGCAGCGAAGCAAAGCCGAATATCGAGGTCAGCACACCGAGACGGACGGTGGGCCAGAAGCGCTTGATCCAGTTCCGCCCGTCCGATCCGCCCTGTTCTGATTGCACGAACAAGTAGATGGAATAGTCCACCGCCTCGCCGAGCAACGCGGTGCCGAATCCCAGGGTGATGCCATGTACTACCCCGAAGCCCAGGCTGACCGCCGCGATGCCTGCCAAGGCGCCGCTGACAACGGGCAAGAAACCCAATGCCAGTGCAGTGAAGGAACGATAGACCAGCAATAACAGTGTGGCGATGAGCGCGACGCTGATCATGGACAGACGGGTGACCTGACTCTTGATCGCGTCGCGTGAGGTCACCGAAAACACACCGGGGCCGGTCATCACCAGCTTAGCGGAAGCGCTTGCGCCGGATACCGCGTCGAACGCCTGCCGGATGGCGGCCATCGCGCGTTGCTGGGCGTCGATATCGGAGCCCGAGGCGCGCGTCTGCATCAGCATCAGGGCACGCGCCCCGTCGCGTGATGCCCATGCGCCATCGATCATCCGCGGCCGGGAGCCGCTGTCGAGCCGGTCGAGCAATCGCAGCATTTCGCCGGTCGGGTCGCGCGGCAGCAGCGACTTGACCAGCAGCCCGGCGGGAGAGGCGAGCAGGTCGATGCTGTCGCTCAAAGCGGCATGCAGGCCGGCGACGCTGAAGTGGGCAGGCGTTACTGCGGGGCTCAGCAAGTAGCGATGGTTGAACAGAAAAGCGCGGTCGCGCTTGGCGTTGACGGGCTCGCCATTGTTGACGGTGACAAAAGCAGGATCGGCGCGCAGGCGCCGGGCAATCTGTTTGGAAAGCCGGGCGCGGGTGGGCGCGTCGGCGCCTTCAATGCCCACCAGTATCAGGCGCGAGGCCAGTCCGTTGCGTAGCTGCTCCAGGAGCACCTGCTGTGCCGGCGTCGGGCTGCGTGGTAAGAAGGCCGATAGATCAGTGGTGAACTGGCTGCGGCTGATGATGAGGCCGCAGGCGAGAACGAACGTCAGCCACAGGGCTATCGCTGTCCGTCCGCGCCGCGTCGGGGCTTGTTTCACGGTGTGGGCAGCTTTTCGATGCGCATGAGCGAGCTGTCACCATCGGCCTGGGTGATTTCTATGCTGTGCACTGCGTCGCGCACGCCTGTAATCCGGATGCGCTTTATCACGGCCTGCACTTTTTCATCCAGCGGCAGCAGTTGCAGCGTCCAATGCTCGGCTGTGCCCTCCAGGCTCAGGCGGTAATTGCGCTCCAGCGCCTTGCGATCGCCAGCAAGGGTGCCGCGAATGCTGTCGATGAAAGCCGCCAGCTCCGGGTAGTCCGACAATTGCAGCTCATGCCTTTGGTGGCCGCGCTCGATTACCAGCGTGCCGTGATCCAGGATCATGGATTCGGGTTTGGGTTTGATCGTGCGCTTTTCCAGGTGGTCAGGTGCGGTGTAGAACAACTCTCCCGAGGATTCCACCGGTTTGTCGAGCATGGCGATGAATTTTTTCTCGACAAAGCTGGCATGGTCGGAGCGGATCTGCGCCAGGCCGCGCATGAGTTGGTCAATGCTCCACCCGGCGGCGTGACCGATGACAGGTGTCAGCATCAGCGCCGATGCGATAAGCACATGGCGCAAGCCGCGCAGCGAAAGGGCAGGGACGGCGGGCCGGGGCATCATGTTTTGGGAGGCGTTGCTGGGGGCGCGGGTTGCCAGAAGTCGAAAAAATTAAACCAGTTGTATGGCGCCTTGCGGCAGTATTGATCCAGCAGTGCGGCATAACGGGTGATGGCCGCATCCAGGGCGGCGTCGCGTTGATCGCGCGCAACGGTAGAAAAATCCGCCAGAGGATCGAAGTGGATAGCATAGCGGTTGCCGCCCAGATACAGCCCGGTCATGAATATCACCGGGCGGCGCAGCAACGCGGCGATGCGGAATGGGCCGCTGGGCAAGTTCGCGCCAGCGCCGAGGATTTGCACCGGGTGCAGCTTGTCGTCGCCCGGGGTGCGATCGGCCAACATGCCCACGGCAGCGCCTTCGTCCAGGCGCTGCCGCAGCTGGAGCATGGAATCGACCTTCCCCAGTCCGATGATGTCCTCCACCGCTGCGGGATTTATGGCAGCCAGCATGGCGTTGAGCTTGCGTGCGTTATCCTGGTGCATGACCATGGCGACGCGCAAATCCGGCTGATTGCGGCCGATCGCGCGGACCACTTCAAAGCTGCCCAGGTGCGATCCCATCAGGAACAGGCCTTTGCCGCCGGCGAGCAGGCGCAGCAGCGTGTCCTCGCCGTGCACTTCAATATCGAACAATTCGAAGCGGCGGTTGATCAGATAGACGCGGTCATGGATGGTGGCGGCAAAGGTAAAAAAATGACGATACAGATCGCGCCAGCGGGGAGGGCGGCCCAGGGCACGCTTGAGATAACTGGCTGAAGCACGACGACCGGCGGGTACAAACAACAGAAAATAAGCGCTAATCAGGTGCAGTACGACGCGCCCGGCGCGCCGCCCCAGGCGCAGTGAAATCCACGTCATGATGCGCAGCATGAACATGTTGCTGCGCTCCGGGGTATGCGCCCAGGCGGCTGGGCCGGCTGTCGGACGCGGTGTCAGACTGGCGATCCCGGCACAATACTGCCGCTGGCAATCTTGCGCATACCCGCCACGATATCGAAGCGTATCGTGCCGCTGGCCGAGAGGGTGTGCCGGATCACCAGTTCTTCGCCCGGACCCGCCGGACTCAGAAATTTCACCGAGTTGATCGCGCAAACATCCAGTGCGGTTCCGGTGGCGGCGGCGATTGCGCGTAGCACGACGTCCATCAACATCGCACCAGGGACTATGGGCGTGCCGGGAAAGTGCCCGGCAAAGACGGGGTGATCTGGCGGAACAGTCCAGTGCGTGGCGCTATTCATGCGAACTTCCGTGCGGCGTGCTTCTGAAACAGGGCCTGCAGCACCGCGCGCGGCAATTTTCCAGTGCGGTTGCGGGGCAGTGTATCGACAAACAGCAGGGGGCGCGGCAGGAAAACCGGGTCTATATGCTCACGCAGCGCCGCCAGCAGTTGCGCCGCATCCATACCCGGCGCCACCACGCACGCGGCAAGCCGCGTAATGCGCTCGTCCCCGGTTTCGTCCGGCATGTAAAAAGCGCCATCCACCACGCCGGGAATGCTATTGAGCAGGTGGTTGAGGCCGTCCAGCGAATGCCTTTTGCCCGCGATATTCACCAGATCGGCGATGCGCCCGTGCAGCAAGAAATGCTCGTCAGTAACCGGCTCGATGACGTCGTTCATCGTGACCGATGACTCGATGTGACCGCCGCTGGCGCGGACGCAATCACCTTCCGCGATGAATTTGATCCCGGGAAACAGCCGCCATTCTGCAGTTTGGGTGGAGCGACGCGAAGCAATCTGGCCGGTTTCGGTGCTGCCATAGATTTCCATCAGCGGCGCATGGCAGCGCGTTTCAACCTCCTGTGCGAGTTGAACCGACAGCGGCGCCGTGGCGCATACCACCCGTGCGATCTCCGGCAGCGCCAGCCCCGCATCCAGCAAGGCACGCAGATGCACGGGTGATGACACCAACACGCGTGGCATGGGCACAGTTGCCAGCGCTGCGCAAATGTCGGCCGGGTAAAACGGCTGTGCGTGGCTGAGTGCATTGCCGCTGTGCCATGCCATCAGTACCGTGGATTCAAACCCGTACATGTGTTGCGGCGGTACTGTGCCAATGATGCAGCAGGCTGCATCCTGCTGCAGCCCTAGATGCGATGCTTCAGCCTGTACACAGCTGACCAGCGCACCCCAGGTTTTGGGGTGCGGCTGCGGGTCGCCAGTCGAGCCTGAGGTAAATACCACCGCGACGCGCTGCCGGCTATCGATCTGCGGAATCGCGAATGCCCCCGTTTGGCCAATGGCCATGTCCGGGTAGCGCAGTTGCGGCAGATTCACCGTGCACAGGTCGCTATCGGTCAGACAGAACACATCCGGCGCAAAAGCCTTGATTTGGCGCACCACTTCCGGCGTGGGCGTAGACGGCAGCAGGCTGACTTTGCCGCCCGTTATCGCAGCCGCCAGACCCACGCTGAAACGGTAGCGATCGCTGCACATATTGAGCAGATGAGTCCCTGCTGGAAACAGGGCGACCAGCTGTCTGACCTCGGCCAGGAACTGGCGCAGCCTGACGGCGCCATCGGCGCGCCAGGCAATGATGCTGTCCGGGGACGTGTGCGATACCAGCGGCAGTGAAGGCATGATCAGGGCTGTAACAGCTAGCGTGGACGCGCCGGGGTGTTCCGGAACGCCCGCACTGCATCGAGAATGTGCATATGCCGCATCTCGGGAAGCGCCCACCTGCGTACCCAATATTCGCCAATGAACATCAGTGCGACCAAAGGCAGTGTCAGTAAGTTCGCAAAAACCGACCATGTGGCCAATGGTGCCAGGAAAAAGAGCAGGGTGGAAACCAGCGCCATCGCGGCAAAAAACAGGGTCCAGGCGATCGTCACCTGACGCGTGTAAGTTTCATGCTGCGGCGTAATTGGTCCATGCACGGTATGGGCGAAGCGGGTGCAGAGCGGTTGGCGTCCGGCGATCAAAGTGCGGCCAAAAGTCATGAACAGTATCAGCTGCATGGCCACATTTTGCAGCCAGTAAACCAGCCCAAAATGCTGCTCAAGCGCCGGCCATTCTGCCCACAGTGCAATACATGACAGCGCCAGCACACCCAGCATGATGAAGCGCCGAGGCGACCTCCAGGCGAGCACCAGCGCAATCAATACCACCGGCGCGATGGCCACCAACGCGCCAAGGTTGCCGCTGTGCGCGGACTCGTTGGTGTAATGCGCCAGCAGCGGATAGCCAATCAGCAGCGCAGCAATGCCCAGCCAGGGCACGATGCGGCGTGTCATTAGCGGGTTCTCTGCGCTGCGATATAGTCGGAGAGGCTGCGTAGCGAGCTGAAAATGGTTTTGTTGTCTTCGCTGTCGCTACGCAGTTGCAGACCATAACGCTTGGAGACCTCCAAGGCGACTTCGAGCACATCAATCGAGTCCAGGCCCAGGCCCTCGCCATACAACGGGGCGTCGGGGGCGATTTGGTCCGCGGTGATCTCGAGGTTTAGACACTCGACCATCAGCTCACCGACTTCACGCTGTAAATCGGCTGTACTAGTGACAGTGGGTTTCTGATCATCTGCCATGGTGTTTATAGAGACGCCTGGAACAAGTGAGTAATCGATGCGGCTCGAGGTGCCGAGACCATGAATTGGGTCGGTGAATCGCGTGTTGCTCTGCTATCGAAGCCGGTTGTTACGCGGATTGTATCGTTTTACTGCTAATCGAGCACACCTATCCTGTCCAGCATGAGTTGCCCTTCGGATTGCGGGCGCTACTACCGTGGACTACACTTGCTTGGCATCTCGGCGCCAGCGCCGGGCCCTGCCCACGTCCCGCGAAGAGAGAACCGTTTTGCTCAGTGCCAGCCTTGCATTCGATCACGCCCGCCTTATCGGCAAAGACCCGCGCGCCGCTGCATCATTCTGGGAACATTGCGCACCAAACGTTGGGCGCTCGACCGAGAGTATCGGCGCAAGCGCGTGCCTGGTGTTCTCAGCCGTTTTGTTTGCCCGGGTGCGAAGCAGAACGGTGGGACTGCAATGACCTATCAGGCTGGCGGGCCGATGAACACAATCCACGATCGCGCGCCGCGGCAAGATGGTGCGAATCGCGTCCTGCTCGTGATGTTGCCGGGCGCAACGCATGTGCCGGAAGACCTTCTCCAGCATGGGTTTGTCCGGGCGTTACGGGAACGGCGGCTGCCCGTCGACGCAATGCTGGTAGATGCCCACGCGGACTATTACCTTGAGCGCAGCATCGGCGAGCGACTGGCAAAGGACGTCATGCTCCCCGCGCGCGCTGCCCATTACCGGCAAATCTGGCTGATGGGCATTTCGCTGGGCGGCATGGGCGCGCTGATCTGCGCGCGCGACCATCCGGCCGAAATCGACGGCGTAATCCTGCTCGCGCCATATCTCGCCAACCGCGGGACAATTGCCGAGCTTGTGCGCCGCGGTGGTCTCGACGCCTGGCAACCGGGTGGGATCAATCCGGAAGACGGCGAGCAAACGCTTCTGGCGTGGCTCAAGGCGCACTGCTCCGGAACGCCTGCGTTGCCGGCAATCCACCTCGGGTATGGAACGGACGATCGCTTCGCCGCCGCCAGCGAAATGTTGGCGCAACGTTTGCCGGCCGAATGTGTAACGGCGACGCGGGGCGGCCACGATTGGAAGACATGGGCGCGCTTGTGGGAGCATTTCCTCGACCAGGGATTGTTTTCGAGCAGCGCGACTCAGGCCAGATCGCGAGCGCAGACGGCGACTAGCAGATGAGTAACGAGCAGTCTAAACGTCGCACCGGGTCGGGTCAGCCTTGTGCCTTCCTGGCCTGGGCGAGATCGCACAATTGTTGCAGGTGGCGGTCGGCGATGCCGCAGGCGCGCAGCGCTTCCGCAGTGTGCAGCAGGTAGTCTATGCCCGGCCCCATGCGGCCATGGCAGGTCGTCAGCCGATCGATGATGGTCTCGGGCGACAGGCGGCCGGCGTAGGACGCGCCGGCGCGGTTGATGGTAAAGGTGATGGCGCGGAACGCGGTGCCGCCGTCGCTGACCTGTACCCAGCGTGGCACGTACGCGCCCGTCATCATCTCGCGCCGCCAGATGAGGCGCAGCTCATTCTCGGCGCGCTCCGCGGCGATGCGGTAGGCGACGCCGCGGCAGCGCCCGCCGCGGTCCAGGCCCAGCACCAGCCCCGGGCGGTCCAGGGTGCCGCGGTTGATGCGCGACCACAGGCAGAAACTGCGATGATAGCCGTTGGTCGTGACCACGCGCTTTTCCTCGAAATGAAACAGAGGATTCCACACCAGCGAGCCATAGCCGAACACCCAGCAATCTGCGCCGGGTTCCGCCTGCTGCAGAATCTGCCACAGCGATTCGTCCAGCTCCGCGCCGCTGAGCAGATGCGGGCCCAGCGGCGTCAGCGCCAGCTCCTGGCGGACACGGTCGCGTTCGAGGTCGATGCGGGTGAGGCTCATGCCGCTTTGGAGTTTACGCGGCCCTCGCCGTGCGCTCCACCGGTGCGTTGAACTTCGCCAACAGTTCGGCGCGCTGCTGCTGCGCCTGCTTGAGGTGGCGCATTTTCACGTGCCCGTAGCCGCGGATCGTTTCGGGGACGCTTGCGATTTCGACGGCAAGCGCGTGCTTGGGGGGCGTGAGCTTGGCCAACAACTCTTCCACCGTGGCGGCGTATTCATCGATCAGCGCGCGCTCGGTCCTGCGCTCCTCGGTCCTGCCGAATACGTCGAGCGCCGTGCCGCGCAGGCCTTTGAACTTGGCCAGCAGCCTGAAGGTGTGGATCATCCACGGGCCGAAAGTGGATTTCTTCGCTTCGCCGGTGGCCGGGTCGGGTTTGTTCAACAAAGGCGGTGCGAGATGGAATACCACCTTGTAGTCGCCCTCGAACATGCCCTCGATCTTCTGCATGAACGCGGGGTCGGAGTGCAGACGCGCGACCTCGTACTCGTCCTTGTAGGCCATGAGCTTGGCGTAGTAGCGCGCGACCGCTTCGGCGAGCTTGGTGCCGCCGATTTTTTCGGACTCGATGCGCCGCACTTTCTCCACCAGTGCCTTGTAGCGCGCCGCGTAGGCCGCGTCCTGGTAGGCGGTGAGGAATTCGACGCGGTTGGCTATGAGCTCGTCGAGGTTGCGCGACAGATGCTGGCTGATGGGAATGATCTCGCCGGGCGTGGCGATCTTTTCTACGCGCGCCAGATCGACCGCCGCCCGCCGGCCCCAGACGAAGCTCTTCAGATTGAATTCGACCGCTATTCCGTTCAGTTCGATCGCCTTCTCCACCGCGGCGGCGGAAACCGGCACCCAGCCTTTTTGCAGGGCATAGCCGAGCATGAACATGTTGGTGGCGATGGAGTCGCCCATCAGGCTGGTGGAAATATTGCCCGCGGCGACGAAGTCGACGTCGTTCTTGCCGCAGGTTTCGGCGATGTCGTGCAGCAGGTCGCTGCCAGGAAGTCGCCAGTTCGGGTTCTTCACAAAATCCGCGGTCGGCGCGGTGGTGGCGTTGATCACGGCGCGCGTGTCGGGATCGCGCATCTTGGCCAGCGCATCCGGGCTCGCCGCGACCACCAGGTCGCAGCCGATCACCAGGCTCGCCGCTCCGGTGCCGATGCGTGCCGCATGCAGGTCTTCGGGGTGGTTCGCGATGCGCACATGCGACATCACTGGTCCGCCTTTTTGCGCCAGCCCCGACATGTCGAGCACGGTCACGCCCTTGCCTTCGACGTGCGCGGCCATTGCCAGGATCTGGCCGATGGTGACCACGCCGGTGCCGCCGATGCCGGTCACGAGCACGCCGTAGGCGCCGTCGATCGCCGCCGGCGCCGGTTCCGGCAGCGCCGGAAAATCGTCGGCCGACTTCGCCGCGCCCGCCTTGCCCTTCTTCAGCTTGCCGCCTTCCACCGTGACGAAGCTGGGGCAGAATCCCTTGACGCAGGAATAATCCTTGTTGCAGGTGGATTGGTTGATGCTGCGCTTGCGCCCGTATTCGGTCTCCAGCGGTTCCACCGACAGGCAGTTGGATTTGTCGCTGCAGTCGCCGCAGCCCTCGCACACCATTTCGTTGATGACGGCGCGCTTGGCCGGATCGGGAAACGCGCCGCGCTTGCGGCGGCGGCGCTTTTCCGAGGCGCAGGTCTGGTCGTAGATGATGGCCGATACGCCAGGCAGCTCGCGCAGTTCGCGCTGCACGGCATCGAGCTGGTCGCGGTGACGCACGGTCACGCCCGGCGCCCAGTTGTAGCCCGCGGGATATTTTTCCGGCTCGTCGGTAACGATGACGATGGGGTTCACGCCTTCGGCGGCGATCTGGCGCGAGATCGACGCGGGATCGATCGGCCCGTCGTGCTTCTGGCCGCCGGTCATCGCCACGGCGTCGTTGTACAGGATCTTGTAGGTCATGCTGACCTTGGCTGCGCAGGCCGCGCGTATCGCCATCAGCCCGGAGTGGTAGTAAGTGCCGTCGCCGAGGTTGGCGAAGATGTGCTTGGTGTTCGAGAACGGCGCCTGGCCGATCCACGGCGCGCCTTCGCCGCCCATGTGGGTGAAGGTCGAGGTGCTGCGGTCCATCCATACCGCCATGAAGTGGCAGCCGATGCCGGCGGTGGCGCGGCTGCCTTCGGGCACGCGCGTCGACGTATTGTGCGGGCAGCCGGAGCAGAAATAGGGCTGGCGCAGGGTCACGACGTGCGGCCGCGCCAGCGCTTTCTCCTTGAATTCGAGAAACGCAAGACGCTCGCGATAGCGTCCGCCCAGCTCACGGTCCATGCCGAGCTTCGCCAGCCGGCTGGCGATCGCCTTGGCGATGATCGCCGGCGATAGCTCGTAGCTCGCCGGCAACAGCCAGGTGCCGGCGGGCTGGCCCGCTGCGTGGCTCCATTCGCCGTTGTCGTCGAATTTGCCCACCACGCGCGGCGGTCTTTGTCCCTCGCGCCAGTCGTACAGTTCTTCCTTGATCTGGTATTCGATCAGCTGGCGCTTTTCCTCGACCACCAGGATTTCTTCCAGGCCTTGCGCGAATTTGCGCGCGCCCTGCGGCTCCAGCGGCCAGCTCATGGCGACTTTGTACACACGGATGCCGAGCTCGCGCGCGGCGTTTTCGTCTATGCCCAGGTCAGCCAGCGCCTGCATGGTGTCGCCGTGCGACTTGCCGGTGGTGACGATGCCCAGTCGCGCGCGCGGGGAGTCCCAGATGATGCGGTCGAGGCCGTTGGCGCGCACGTAGGCGAGCGCGGCATAGAGCTTGTAATTGAGCAGGCGCACTTCCTGCTCGAGGATGCCGTCAGGCCAACGGATGCCGAGGCCGTCCGGCGGCAGCACGAAGTCTGTCGGAATCTTCACCTGCACCCGATGCGGGTCGACATACACCGATGCGCCCGATTCGACCACGTCGGTGACGCATTTGAAGCCGACCCACAGGCTGGCGTAGCGCGACATGGCGAAGCCGTGCAGGCCGTAGTCCAGATATTCCTGCACGTTCGCAGGGTTCAGCACCGGGATGCAGCAGGCTTTGAGTATGTGTTCGCTCTGGTGCGCCAGCGTGGAGGACTTGGCCGCGTGATCGTCGCCGGCGAGCACCAGCACGCCGCCGTATTTGGAGGTGCCGGAGGAGTTGCCGTGTTTGAATACGTCGCCGCAGCGGTCCACGCCCGGGCCTTTGCCGTACCAGATCGAGAACACGCCGTCGTACTTGGCGTCGTTGAACAGATTGAGCTGCTGCGTGCCCCAGATCGCGGTCGCCGCGAGGTCCTCGTTCACGCCGGGCTGGAATTTGATGTGGTGGGCCTCGAGGTGTTTCTTCGCCCCGTGCATGCCCTGGTCGATCCCGCCCAGCGGCGAGCCGCGGTAGCCGGAGATGAAGCCAGCGGTGTTGAGGCCGGCGGCGAGGTCGCGTTCGCGCTGCAGCATGGGCAGGCGCACCAGCGCCTGGGTGCCGGTGAGGAAGACGCGGCCCGAAGCCAACGTGTACTTGTCGTCGAGTGTGACTTCGTTGAATTTTGCTGGGGCGTTCATTCGTGATCTCCTTGCCGATGAACCGATCGCCACAGAATATGGGCGTCGTATTTTTTGGACAGCTAGTATATGCCGGAGGCTCGGAAATATCTTGCCTTTTCGTGCTTCGATATAGGACGATTGGGGATTACGAATGGCATTAACGGATCATCGTCGTCGGCCGAAAAATCCAGCATGAACACCTCTCAAGTCATCATCCAATATCTTGCCGCCGCCGGCATCCGCCACATTTTCGGCTACCCGGGGGATCCCTCGGTCGAATTCCTCGAGGCGGCGCGCCGTGAAGGCATGCGCTTCGTCCTCTGCTCGCGCGAGGGAACCGCCGGCCTGATGGCCGAAGCCTACGGCCAACTCACCGGGCGTACCGGCGTCTGCCTGTCCACGCTCGGCCCGGGCGCGACCAACCTCGTCAATGCCGTGGCGAATGCCTATCTCGACCGGGTTCCGATGCTGGCAATCTCGGGCCAGATCGAGCGCAAGCGCGAGCCCTATTTTACCCATCAAGTGGTCGATCACAACCGTCTGTTCTCGCCGATCTGCAAATGGACGGTCGCGGTGCAGCCGGACACCGTCGGCACCGTCATGCGCAAGGCGCTGCGCATCGCATGCGCCGAGCGCCCCGGGCCGGTGCATCTCACCACCGCGGCGGATGTGGTCGGCGCCGAGGCGAGCGACGACGAAATCAAGCTGCCGCCGATGCGCGTGTTGCGCACACCGCAGATGTTTTCGGTCGGCGCTGCCGAAGCCGATCCGATCAAACTGCTCCAATCCGCAGGTCGGCCGGTGATTCTCGCAGGCATCTCGGCGGTGTGGAGCGGATCAACCGCGTCGCTCGTCCATCTGGCCGAGACCATAGGCGCACCGGTGGTCGTGACGCCGATGGCCAAGGGCGTGATGCCCGAGGATCACCGCTACTATGCGGGCACGCTCGACATGGCGTGCAACAAATTCATCTGGGATTTTCTCAAGGGCGCCGATCTGCTGCTGGCCGTCGGCTTCGATGCGGTCGAACTGATCAAGCCCTGGCCGCTCGCCGCGACTGTCATCCATATCGACACCGTCCCCAACACCGACCAGATCTATCGGTCCGACCTGGAAATCGTAGGCGACATTGCGCACATACTGGAAGCAATCGCCGCGGCAAGCGGCAGCCTCGAGCGCTGGAGCGCGGGCGAGATCGCCGCGCATCTGGGAAAGCTGAAGGCGCTATATTATGCCGGACGGGTGCACGCGCATCTGAACCCGACGGATGTGGTGAACGCGGTGCGCGCGCAAATGCCGCGCGACACCGTGGCATCCGCCGACGTAGGCTCGCACAAGCTCTTGGTCGGGCAGGGCTGGACGACCTATGCGCCGCGCACGCTGTTAATGACCAACGGTCTTTCCTCGATGGGGTTTTCGCTGCCTGCCGCCATTGCCGCCAAGCTGGTGCATCCGGACAAGCCGGTCGTCTGCTTCATCGGCGACGGCGGTCTCGCCATGGTCCAGGGCGAGCTGCGCGTCGCCGCCAGTCTGAAGATCGACCCCGTCATCGTCGTGTTCTGCGACAACAGTCTGAACCGGATCGAGTTGAAGCAAATGGCGCGCCATTATCCCAGCTGGGGAACCGTGATCGATGCGAGCGACATGAGCCTGCTGGCCCGCGCCATGGGCTGCGACGGCGTCAATGTGGACAGCGTCAAGGCGCTCGAAAGCGTGCTCGCCGCGACGCGCGCCAAGGATCGTCCGCTGCTCATAGGCGCGCAAATCGATCCCACTCAATACGCGGCGCAGTTCTGAGCGTACCTAGGCGGCGAGCCAGCGGCGCAGGGCCGCGTTCACTTCGGCCGGTCTTTCCAGCGTGGAGAGGTGGCCGCAGTCTTCAATGACTTCGAGCCGCGCGCCCTTTATGCCGGCCGCGATTTCCTGATGCCGGGCGAGGGGCGTCAGCGCATCCTGCCGGCCGCATAGCGCCAGCGTCGGGCAGTCGATCGCGGGGAGCAGCCCTAGGCTGTCGCTCCGGCTCATGATCGCTTTTTGCTGGCGCACGAACGCTTCCTCGCCGATGCTGTTCGCCATCGACCTGACGACGTCGGCAAGTGCGGCTTGTTCGAGCCGCGACGGGTGCATGAGCAGCGGCAACAGGATTTCGGTCACCGCGGGGAACTCGCCGCGTCCGGCCAGCGCGATCAAATCCATGCGCCTTTGCGTTTGCTCGGGCAGTTCGGCGCGGGCGGAGGTATCGAGCAGCCCAAGCCGGGTGACGCGCTGCGGCGCCTGGCGCATAATTTCCAGCGCGATATAGCCGCCCATCGACAGGCCGGCGAGCGCGAAGCTTGCGAACGGCGCGTCGGCGAGTACGTCGCGCGCCACGCCGGCCATGGTGTCGGAACGCGTATGGTCTGCGATCCAGATGTTCGCGATGTCGGCTAGGTTTTCGATTTGAGGCTGCCAAAGCTGCGCGTCGCAGAGTAGGCCGGGAACCAATACGAGGGAGGTGCTTTTCATAAACGGGGCCTCAAAATCGTCTTTTCGGAGAAGAGGTTATGGCCAGGTTCCGGCGCTGATACCGTGTGCTTAGCCGGTGCCAAGGCGGTTTTCGGCAGTCTGGCTAGCCCAGGGTATCGGGTGCTGTCGAAGAGGAAACCTGGCATAGGGGGAATGCTAGCATCAACCGATCGGCAAGGTCGCCCCCGCTAATGCATCGCAGTCTCGTTTGACGGAGGGTCGGAAAACGAGCATAATTGCGCGTTTCGTTTGGAGGGGTGCCCGAGTGGTTAAAGGGGGCAGACTGTAAATCTGTTGGCCTTGCGCCTACGTTGGTTCGAATCCAACCTCCTCCACCAAGCTTTTGTTGCGGCGCGGGTTGGCAGTTTGCCACTGGGTGGCGATGGGGTTCGGTCGTGAAACGCGGGTGTAGCTCAATGGTAGAGCAGAAGCCTTCCAAGCTTACGACGAGGGTTC
>CAZRMO010000066.1:12560-21654 GCA_964601155.1 uncultured Enterobacteriaceae bacterium | reverse complement strand
CCCTGCCGGCGCGATTGCCGTGCCGGCATTTTCCCGCGATCGAGGCTTTGATGACCGAGAACCGACCCTGGCTGCGCTTTTACGGCCAGCTGCCTCAGAGCTTGAACTACCCCGAGATCACCTTGTACCAGGCCGTGGCGGCGACGGCCGCGCGTGTGCCCGACGACATCGCCTGGGATTTTTTCGACACGACCTCGACCTACCGCATGTTTCTCGCCTCCATCGACCGTTGCGCAAACGCGCTGGCCGCGCTCGGCCTTGCGCCGGGCGAGCGCATACTGATCTCGATGCCGACCTCGCCCCAGGGCGTGATCGCCTTCTACGCGGCGAACAAACTCGGCGCTGTGCCCGCGCTGATCCATCCCCTGTCTACGGCGCCCGAAATCGAGTATTACCTCAACGCCAGCCGCGCGCGCATCGCCCTCACGCTGGACGCGTTCTACGAGCGTTTCGCCTCGCTTAAGCCAAAGCAGCCGCTGCAGACGCTGATACTCGCTCGTATTCCCGACTATCTTTCACCGCTGAAGAAATTCGGCTTCTGGCTCACCAAAGGGCGCAAGATCGCCAGGGTGCCCGCGGATGCGCGCGTGCGCCGGTGGTCCGATCTGATGGCCGGCGCGTACCCCGCGGTGCTGCGCAGCGGCGCGACTACGAACGACCCGGCAGCGATCTTGTTCTCCGGCGGAACCACCGGTACGCCCAAGGGGATCCTGCTGTCGAACCGTAATTTCATCGCCGAGGGCATGCAGGCCGCGGCCTGGGGCGGCATGGCGCAAGGCCACTCGATTCTCGCTCTCCTGCCGATATTCCACGGCTTCGGCCTGGGGGTCTGCGTCAACGCAGCCTTTATGGCCAGCGGCAAATCGATCCTCGTTCCGATGTTCAGTGCTGAAATTGTGGCGAAGCTGCTGCGCGCGAAGCGCCCGAACCTGCTGGTGGGCGTACCCACGCTGTACGAAGCGCTCACGCGCGACCCGTCCTTGGCGAGGGCCGATTTGTCCTGCCTGCGGGCGACCTTCTCCGGCGCCGATACCCTGCCGCGGCCGGTGAAGGAGCGATTCGAGAAACTCGTGGCCGAGCGCGGCGGCCGGGTGAAATTGCTCGAGGGCTACGGTCTCACCGAGGCGGTCACCGCGATCATGGCGATGCCGCTGGACGAGTATCGCGAGGGCTCCATCGGCATTCCCTTTCCCGATATGCTGGCGAAGATCTGCCGCGCGGGGAGCGGGGAAGAACTCGGGCCGGGCGAAGAGGGCGAAATTTGCGTCAGCGGGCCGGCGGTGATGCTCGGCTATCTCGACGACCCCGCGGCGACACGCGAGACCCTGAAGGTGCATGCCGATGGCCGCACCTGGCTGCATACCGGCGACCTCGGCAGGATGGATGCGGACGGGTTTTTCTATTTCACCGTGCGCGCAAAGCGTATGATCAAATCCTCCGGCTTCAACGTTTACCCGGCACAGGTAGAGGCGGTCCTGTACCAGCATCCGCTGGTCGCCGAGGCCTGCGTCGCCGGCGTGCCCGATCCGGCGCAGGTGGAACGGGTGCAGGCCTTCGTCGTGCTCAAGGATGCGGCGCGGGCCAACGCCGATACCGAGCGCATCCTGATCGAGCACTGCCGCGCGCAGCTGATCAAATGGTCCTGCCCGCGAGAAATTGAGTTTTGCGCCGAACTGCCGAAGACCCGCGTGGGCAAGATAGACTACAAGCTGCTGGTGCAGGAACACTCGGCGAGACGGAACGCCAAGGAGACCAACTAAATGAAAATGGAAGCGATTGCGAGCCACGGCGGCGACCGCGTCGCCGCGTCGCTGGCGGCCCAGGGCGTGCGCTTCGTGTTCACCCTGTGCGGCGGCCACATCTCGCCCATACTCACCGCCTCGAAGGCGCGCGGCATGCGCATCATCGACGTGCGCGACGAGGCGACCGCGGTGTTCGCCGCCGATGCGGTGGCGCGCCTCACCGGCGTGCCCGGCGTCGCCGCGGTGACCGCCGGCCCCGGGCTTGCGAACGCTATCACCGCGCTGAAAAACGCGCAGCTCGCGCAGTCGCCGGTCATATTGTTCGGCGGCGCCGCGCCCACCGCGCTGCAGGGCCGCGGAGCCTTGCAGGACATCGACCAGCGCCCCCTGATCGAGCCGCACGTCAAGCTGTTCACCAAGGTCCGGCGCGTGCGCGATCTGGGGCCGGCGGTGGACGAAGCGTTCGCCGTGGCGCGCGCCGGCGTGCCGGGGCCTGTGTGCATCGAGTGTCCTGTCGACCTGCTCTACGACGAGGCGAGCATTCGCCAGTGGTACGCCGACGCCGCGGGCAAGGGCAAGTCCATCCCCGAGCGGCTGCTGCGCTTTTATCTCGAACGGCATGTGGCGAAAATGTTCGCCGGGGGCGCCGAAGCCCCGCCGCAGGTGGCGGCGGTATCGCCTCCGGCTGCGAGCGCCAGCAGCCTGGCGGCAGCGGCGGCTGCGCTGGCGCGGGCCGAGCGGCCCCTGATCGTGATCGGCAGCCAGGCGCTCGCGCTTGCAGCAGAGGCGCCGCGCATTGCCGCTGCGGTGGCGCAGCTCGGCATCCCGGTGTATCTGTCGGGCATGGCGCGCGGTCTGCTCGGGCGCGACCACGTGCTGCAAATGCGGCATCAGCGCCGCGCCGCACTGCGCGAATCCGATTGCGTGCTGCTTGCGGGTGTGCCCTGCGACTTCCGCCTCGATTACGGCCGTCACGTGCGCCGCAGCGCCACGCTGATCGCCGCGAACCGTAGCGCGAAGGAGGCACGCATGAACCGGCGGCCGGACATCGCGGCGATCGGCGACGCTGGTATGTTTATCGAGAGCCTGGTCGCGCCGCTGGCGCAGGCAGGCCGCCGCTGGACTTCCTGGATCGAGGAACTGCGCACGCGCGATCTGCAGCGCGAGGTCGATATCGAGAAACAAGCCGGGGCGGCCGGAGAGCATGTGAATCCGATCGCATTTTTGCGCGCACTCGAGCAGGCGGCAGGCGAAACTGCGGTGATGGTGGCCGATGGCGGCGATTTCGTCGCCACCGCTTCTTACATTGTGCATCCGCGCTCGCCGCTCTCCTGGCTAGATCCCGGCGTGTTCGGAACCCTGGGCGTAGGCGCCGGCTTCGCGCTCGGCGCGGCGCTGTGCCGACCGGGGAGCGAGGTCTGGATCATTTACGGTGACGGCGCCTGCGGCTACGGCCTGGTCGAGTTCGACACTTTCGTACGCCATGGCATTCCGGTTATCGCCGTCATCGGCAACGACGCCGGCTGGACCCAGATCGCGCGCGAGCAGGTGAAAATGCTGCATGACGATGTAGCCACGGTGCTGGCGCGCACCGCCTATCACGAAGTCGCGGCGGGCTTCGGCGCCGAAGGCATCCTGGTGACCAAGATGGCAGAGGTGAACGCGGCGCTGGCGCGCGCGCGCGCCGCGGCCCAGGCGGGCAAGCCGGTGCTGGTCAATGTGTGGCTGGACAAGACTGACTTTCGCGAGGGCTCGATTTCGATGTAGGAGCGAGCTCGCTCCCACAATGGCGCCTGCAGCCCTAGGGTTTGATACGGATGTCGCGCTGCATGCGCAGCGCGGTTTCGACGTTCTGATAATAGCGGGGGATACGCGCGGTTTCGGCAAAGCCCTGCTTGATGTAGAAGTGGCGCGCGTCGCGGTTGGTTTCGCGCAGTTCCAGATGGATGCTGGCGATGCCGGCGGTAAGCGCCGATGCGGTGAGCCATTCGAGCATGCGCCGCGCGATGCCTTGGCGCCAGCAGTCGGCCCGCACTGCGAGCAGCGAAAGATGCGCGCGCTCGTCGCCGAACTGCATGATGGCGAAGCCGGCGAGCGGCGCGCCGTCACGCGCCGTCAGCACCAGCGTATCCGGCCGGGCGAGATTGCGCGCCACGCGCTCGGGCGTCCACGACCAGGGCAGGCCGGCCTCGATCAATTCGCGCGACATCGCCGCGATCGGCGCCGCGTCTGCGGGCGCGGCGAGCCTGAGCGTCAGCTTGCGCGCAGCTTTCACTGTAGCCCGAATTCCCGCGCTAGCAACTCGTAGGAGCGCAGGCGGCTGGTGTAGTCGCCGGTGATGGTCAAAATCATCAGCTCGTCGGCTTCGAACTGCTCGCGTAGCTGCAGTAGCCGCTCGCGCACTTGGGATGGGTCGCCGATCACAGTGCGCGCGCGCTGCGAGCGGATGTAGGCAAGTTCGCGTTCGGAATAAGTCTGCGCCTCGGCCTGCGCCAGCGTCGGGATCGGCGTGTTCAAACCCTGCGCCATGTGCAGCCGGCGCAGGTCCACGCAGCTGGCCAACTTCTCCGCTTCGGCTGCGGTCTCGGCGCAAATGACGAACGCGCAGACGATGGCGTGGGGTGCGGATTCGCGCGCCGACGCGTGGAAGCGCGCTCTGTAGTCGCGCGCCACGAGGTCGCCGCCCTGCGGGTTGATGAAATGGGCGAAGGCGAAGCGCAAGCCCAGATGCGCTGCGAGCGCGCCGCTGTAGTCCGATGAGCCGAGTAGCCAGACCGGCGGCGCTGCCGGTCCCGCCGGCATCGCCTTTACCCGCGCGTACGCGTGCTCGGCCGCAAGCGTGTCGTCGAGGAAACCGACCAGATCCTGCACCTGCTCGGCGAACTGATCGGCGGCCGAGTATTGGCCGCTTGAGAGCGCCTGCGCAGTGAGCCGGTCGCCGCCGGGGGCGCGGCCGAGGCCGAGGTCGACGCGCCCGGGAAACAGCGCTTCGAGCATGCGGAACACCTCCGCCACCTTGAGCGCGCTGTAGTAGGGCAGCAGCACGCCGCCCGTGCCGACGCGGATGCGCGCGGTTGCGCCGGCGACGCGGGTGAGCAGGATTTCCGGGCAGGGGTCGGCAAGCGCGGCCACGGCATGGTGCTCGGCGAGCCAGTAGCGGTGATAGCCGAGCGCGTCGGCCGCCTGCGCCAGCTTGACGGTTTCCGCGACGGCGCGCGCGGGCGTGTGGCCGCTGATGATCGGCGACTGGTCCAATACGCCGAGGCGCAGGTTCATGTGTGTCCTTGTGTTCTAGTTCAGCGTAGGTGAAGCGTTGTCGAACCGCGGATGCGGCAAATGGCGATTATGCCGCTTCGCGGACGCCGCGGGTATCGGGCTCATGCGGACGGCGGCGCCGCTTTTCGATAGCGCAGCGCGAAAACGCCACACGCCAACAGCATCAGCAACAGCACCGGCGCGTTGCCCCAGCGCACATAGGGCGTGGCGCCGCTGCGCCCCTGGGCGCGGCCCTCGAGCGTGCCCTGGGTGAAGGCGGGCAAAACGGAGACGATGCGGCCGTGATAGTCGATGATGGAGGTCATGCCGGTGTTGGTGGCGCGCAGCATGGTGCGGCCGGTCTCCAGCGCGCGCAGCTGCGCAATCTGCAGATGTTGGTGCGGCGCCAGCGAGTCGCCGAACCAGGCGAGGTTGCTGATGTTGACCAGCAGCGTTGCCTCGGGCAGCGCGCGGATGATTTCCTCGCCGAAAGCGTCTTCGTAGCAGATATCGACGGCGATCTTCTGCCCCGCGAGTTCAAGCGGCGGCTGCGTGGAACTGCCGTGCGAAAAATCGGCGAGGGGAATTTTCAGAACCGACAGGACCCAGCCGAAGCCGCGCGGAATGAATTCGCCGAAAGGAACCAGGTGAATTTTGTCGTAGCGCTGGCTGCGCGAGGCGCCGAGGCTGATCGCGCTGTTGTAATAGTGACCGCGCGCATCGCGGATCGGCACGCCGATGATCAGGTCGCCGCCGTGGTCGCGCGCGCTCTTTGCCAGTTCGCGCACGAGCGCGGGATCGAGCGTATCGAGAAAGCGCGGAATGGCGGTCTCGGGCAGGACGGTAAGCTGCGCTTTTGAGTGCTCGATCATGCGCCGGTACAGTTGCACCGTGGCGGCGTAGCGCAGCGGGTCCCATTTGAGGTCCTGCGCGATGTTCCCCTGCAGCAGGCTCACCGTGATCGGCGCGCCTTGCGGCCGCGTCCACTCGACGTGTTTCAGGGCGTAGCCTAGCCCCAGGATGAGCACCAGCGCGGCGAGTGCCCTGCTGCGCCCCTTGGCGCGCAGCAGGGCAAGCAGCAGTGCCGCACACAACCATACCAGCCAGGACAGACCGAACACGCCGGTGATCGGGGCGTAGCCGCCAAGCGGCGAGTCGGCTTGCGAATAACCCAGGGTGAGCCAGGGAAAGCCGGTGAATAGCCAGTCGCGCAGCCATTCGGTGAATACCCACAGCGCCGGGATGAGCAGCATTTGCCGCGCCGCGACCGGCCCGGCGAGCTGCGCCTGCAAGTAGCCGGCCAGGGCCGGATACAGCGCGAGCACGGCGCAAAACAGCAGGGTGGCAAGCGCGGCCAGCGGCGCTGGCATGGCGCCGTATTTGTGCAGGCTGATATACACCCAACTGACGCCGGCGAGAAACAAGCCCAGCCCGAAGGCGAAGCCGAGCGCGGCGGCGCGGCGCGGCGCGGGCGTCTCCTGCCACAGCCAGAGCAGGCCGGCCGCGCTAATAAAGGTCAGCGGGTAGAAGCCGATCGGCGCGAAGCCCGCCACCGCGGCTGCGCCGAGCAGGAATGCCGCTAGCGGAGCGAGCGCCTGCCGCAATACTGCGCGATTCATTGATCGCGCGGCTTTTGCACCAGCAGGGTGTGCACGCGGCGGCTGTCGGCGCGCATCACCTGGAATTTCAATCCGCCGACCGCGATGCTCTCGCCGCGCTTGGGCACGCGGCCGAAACGGCTGATCACCAGTCCGCCCACGGTGTCGTAGGCTTCGTCGTCGAAGCTGGTGCCGAATTTTTCGTTGAAATCGATGATTTCGGTGCGCGCCTTGACCCGGTACTGGCCGCTGGACTCCGGCAGGATGTTGTCTTCGGTTTCGTCGAAGTCGTATTCGTCCTCGATGTCGCCGACGATCTGCTCCAGCACGTCTTCGATGGTCACCAGGCCGGCGACGCCGCCGTACTCGTCGACCACGATGGCCATGTGGTTGCGGCTGGCGCGAAATTCGCGCAGCAGTATGTTGAGGCGCTTGGATTCTGGCACGAACACCGCCGGCCGCAGCATTTCGCGCACGTCGAATTCTTCCTCGCCGGCATAATAGTGGAGCAGGTCCTTGGCAAGCAGGATGCCGAGCACGTTGTCGCGCTCGCGGTCGATCACGGGGAAACGTGAATGTGCCGTCGAGATCACCGTCGGGATGAACTCGTCCGGTGTCTCGCCGATGTCGACCACGTCCATTTGGGCGCGCGGAATCATGATGTCGCGCACCTGCATCTCCGATACCTGCAGCACGCCCTCGATCATCGACAGCGCCTCGGCGTCGAGCAGGTTGTGTGAGTAGGCCGAGTGCAGCAGTCGCAGCAGCTGTTCGCGGTCTTCCGGCTCGCGCAGGAGCAGCGCCGACAGGCGTTCGAGCAGCGAGGGTTTATGGTTTTTGTCGTCTTGCATAGGGTGTCGGTGGCTCGAAATGGGCGATTGTGTGGCCTAACTATCCTACCATCGCCCAGTTCATCGGGCAGCGACGGCGTAAGGGTCGGGGAACCTGAGCTTGGCGAGGATCTTCTTTTCCAGCCCTTCCATCCGCGCCGCCGCGCGCGGCGTCTGGTGATCGTGCCCCTTCAGGTGCAGCGCGCCGTGCACCGTCAGGTGGGCGACGTGCGCCCGGAGCGTCTTGCCTTGCGCGCGCGCTTCGCGCCGCAGCACCGGTACGCACAGCACGATGTCGCCGGCAAGTAGCTGCCGGTGCCCGCTGGCGCCGTAGCCGAAGCTGAGCACGTTGGTGGCGTAGTCACGCTCGCGGTAGCTGCGGTTGAGCGTTCGCCCCTCGACAGTGCCGACGAAGCGCACGGTGATCACCGCGTCCTGTCCCAGGGACGCCGCCAGCCAGCGGCGCAGTTCGGCTTTGGTAGGCAGACCCGGGGAGTTTACCGCCACCTGCACGGTCAGCTCCAGTGTTGCCGCGTCGCGTTCAGAGCTCATATCGAAATGAGAGGATATCCCCTTCGGGGACTTCCTTCGGGGCGTCTCCATTCATCCCCCCCCTATATCGGCCCGTTGCAAAATTTCACTTTGCAGCGGGTTCTCAGGTTTCGCTCTGTTGGCGCTCATAGGCGTTGACGATGCGCTGCACCAGCGGGTGGCGTACCACGTCCTCGGCCAGAAACTGGGTGAAGGCGAGGCCGCGCACCCCGGCGAGTATGCGGCGCGCCTCGATCAAACCGCTCTTGTTGCCGTGCGGCAGGTCGATCTGGGTGACGTCCCCGGTGACCACCGCCTTGCTGCCGAAACCGATGCGCGTGAGGAACATTTTCATCTGCTCCGGCGTGGTGTTCTGCGCTTCGTCGAGGATGATGAAGGAGTGGTTGAGCGTGCGCCCGCGCATGTAGGCAAGCGGGGCGATTTCGATCGCGCCGCGCTCGAACATTCTTCCCACCTTGTCGAAGCCCATCAGGTCGTAGAGCGCGTCGTGCAGCGGGCGCAGATAGGGATTGACTTTTTCCGCGAGGTCGCCGGGGAGAAAGCCCAAACGCTCGCCCGCCTCCACCGCCGGGCGCACCAGCACGATGCGCTTCACCGCGTCGCGCTCCAGCGCGTCCACCGCGCAGGCCACGGCCAGATAGGTCTTTCCCGTGCCGGCCGGACCGATGCCGAAAGTGATGTCGTGCTCGAGGATATTCTTTATGTACTCGACCTGGCGCGGCGTGCGCCCGTGCAGGTCCGGTTTGCGCGTCAGTAGGGCAGGGGCTTCCACATCCGAGCTGCTCTGTCGTACTTCCACCAGGCCGAGCTGCACGTCGTCGATGGTGAGGCCGCGCTTGGCCTGATTGTAGAAGCGCTCGAGCACTTCGGCTCCACGTGCGGTTTGCCGCGGGTGCCCTTTGAGAATGAAGCGCTCGCCGCGGCGTGCGATCGTGATATCGAGCGCGATTTCGATCTGGCGCAGGTTCTCGTCGAGGGCGCCGCACAAGACGGCGAGGCGCTGGTTGTCCACCGGCGACAGCGTGATTTCCGTGGGCTTGGGCTTCATCAAGCGGCGCGGGCTGCGCCGGTCGCCGCCGCAGCGTCATCTTCGCCGCCTGCTGCCGGCACGCGGCAT
>CAZRMO010000066.1:5623-12460 GCA_964601155.1 uncultured Enterobacteriaceae bacterium | reverse complement strand
ACGCGGCATACGCCGCGTAGGGAATGCGATCGCGCGGCGGTGATTTCGACATCGACCATGCGGCCGATGAGTTCGGGCGGGCCGGCGAAGTTCACCATGCGGTTGTTGCTGCTGCGGCCGCAGAGTTCGCCGGGATCCCTTTTTGCGGGGCCTTCGACCAGTACCCGCTGAACGCTGCCGACCATGGACCGGCTGATCGCGCCCGCTTGCGCTTCGATCTGCGCCTGCAGTCGCGCCAGCCTTTCCTGCTTGAGCGCATGGGGCGTGTCGTCGGCGAGTTCCGCCGCGGGTGTGCCGGGCCGCGCGCTGTAGAGGAAGGAATAGGAGTCGTCGAACCCGATTTCGGCTGCGAGCTTCATGGTCGCTTCGAAGTCGCTCTCGCTTTCGCCGGGAAAGCCGACGATGAAGTCGGATGAAATCGAGACATCGGGGCGCGCGGCGCGCAGCCGGCGCGCAATGGACTTGTATTCGAGCGCAGTGTAGCCGCGCTTCATCGCCGCGAGCACGCGGTCCGAGCCGGACTGCAGCGGCAGATGCACGTGGCTTGCGAGCTGAGGCGTGCGGCGGTAGGCGTCGATCAGGCGCTGGGTGAATTCCTTGGGATGGGAGGTGGTATAGCGAATACGCTCTATCCCTGGGATTTCCGCGACGTATTCCAGGAGCAGCGCGAAATCCGCGCTTTCGGGCCGACCACCTTCGCTCTCGCCGCCTACGTTTCCGCGGTAGGCATTGACGTTCTGGCCCAGCAGCGTGACTTCCTTCACGCCTGCCAGCGCCAGCTCCGCCACTTCGCCGAGCACATCGTCGAACGGTCGCGAGACTTCCTCGCCGCGCGTGAACGGAACGACGCAGAAGCTGCAGTACTTGCTGCAGCCTTCCATGATGGAGACGAAGGCGGATACGCCCTCGACCCGCGCCGGCGGCAGGCAGTCGAACTTCTCGATTTCGGGAAAGGAAATGTCGATCTGCGGCCGGCCCGTGCGCTGTCGCGCCGCGATCAGGGCGGGCAGGCGGTGCAGCGTCTGCGGACCGAACACCACGTCGACGTATGGTGCGCGCGCCACGATGGCGGCGCCCTCCTGGCTGGCGACGCAGCCGCCTACGCCTATGATCACCTCGGGACGCGCCCGCTTCAGGTGCTTCACCCGTCCCAGGTCGTGAAACACTTTCTCCTGCGCTTTCTCGCGCACCGAACAGGTGTTGAATACGATGACATCGGCTTCGCCGGGATCGGCGGTGGATTCCATGCCTTCGGCCGCGGCAAGCACGTCGGCCATCTTGGCCGAGTCGTATTCGTTCATCTGGCAACCGAACGTTTTGATGTAGAGCTTGCGCGCCATGCTCACCGCGGTGGTTTGTCGGGTGCGGCGGCTTCCTTCGGCGTAAGCACCCACACACGATGAATCTGGCCCAGGCCGTCAAGCGTGTACTTGACCAGCGTGCCGGGCGGCACGCTCACCGGCATAATGATCATATTATTCTGGTTGCGGATCTGCGCACCGGGGGACAGGCGCATGCGCTCGCCGTCGATTTCGACGATGGGGCCCTCGATTTGGACAATGTGACCGCGTTTGGCGAGGTCCGGTATCGGTCGCAACTGGGCCGTGGCGGTCGCCGGCAGCAGCACGGCGCAGATTAGCATGGCAAGTAGCTTTGTACGCATGATGCGACACCGGAACGGTGAGTAGAAGGGCTGAATTATAAACGAAGCCCCCGCGACCGGGTTTGCCGGCGCCGGGCGCAACAACGGAGTCGCGCTACAGGCGGTAAAGGCTTTCGTTCCGGATGCCTTCGTAGTAGGCTGCGCTTGGCGGCGTCCGCGGCCTGGCACTTCGCATCGTGCCCGCGCGCATCGAGCTGTCCTTCGACCTGCAACCGAAGTTTGGAGACCTCAATCATGATCCTCGAAATAGCAGACATCCGAGTCAAACCCGGAACGCAGGCGGCGTTCGAAGTGGCCATCGCGAAGGGCGTCGGCGATGTAATCCACAAGGCGAAAGGCTTCATGGGGTACAGGGTCAACAAGGGGATCGAATCGCCGGAGCGCTACGTATTGATGGTCTTCTGGCAGACGCTGGAGAACCACACCGTGGATTTTCGTCAGTCGGCCGCGTTTGCGGAATGGCGTGCCTTGGTCGGCCCGTATTTCGCCGCTCCGCCCGTGGTGGAGCATTTCGAACTGCTGTCCCATTCTGAGTGAACCCGAGACCGCGGCGCCGCCTGGTCCGGAGTCGCCATATGCTGGATCTCAACAGGAGCCAGGTGCGGCGCTTGGACTGAAGCGGGAAACCTTAGAAGGGTCATTGTTTGATCTCGGTCAACCATTTTGTTGGTGTGTTCGTTTATATTAATTGTTAATTCTCTCTTCTTAACATGGCCAAAAAGGTGACGATATGAAGTTTGCGGGAATAATCTTGGGGGTATTTGCGGCGCTGATGCTATCGATCGGGAATGTCATGGCGGTTCCGCCGGGTAAGACTCTGCAGTTCTCGAGTCCGATGGGTACGGTGACTTTCAGCGGGAAGGCACACGCGGACGCAGGATTGAAATGCGCGGACTGTCACATCAAGCCCAAGCTGTTTCAAATGAAGAAAGGTGGCGACAAGATAACCATGGCTGCCATTAACGAAGGCAAGTTTTGCGGCGCCTGCCATAACGGCACGAAGGCATTCACCACCAAGAGTGCGGCCGATTGCAAGAAATGCCATAAGAAATAGTTTCGCCAGACAAGGCAAGGAGGGCGACAGTCATGTCGCCCTTTTTTGTTTGTACCGTTTGCGCGCCCCCGGCGGCGCGCGTACGCTTGTATGACGCCGTCCCGCGCACAAACCTATAGTTCTAAGCCCGACCGACCTGCAAGCCCGGCGGGCTTATGCCTTTCTCCGTGCGCTACCTCAGTTCGCGCAGGGCTGCGGTGACTTCGTTCCGCTCGGAGGACGCCGCATTCCGTCGCACCTGCGCCGCCTCATGGTCGGTCTCGGCTTGTGCCGGGGACGCTTCAAATTCAGCGCGCGCGCTCCTGCTTGTTTGTCCTTGTTTGCGGCGTCAATGCCGGAGCTGCCTGGCTGGTATCGCGCGACTGTAGTTGTTCAATCGCTCGCATCATAGAATGGCTCTATGGCAAATTTTGCAAGTCATCCATTTGGTCTATTGACGGCTCCTCCGCGCAGCCGTTGAATAGCTAGTAAGGGCAAAGCCGCCGAAAGGCGGTGGCGCAAAGCTATCGGCCTAAACGCTCGATAACAAGAGCGCATGGCGGCGTGGTTGCCGGTCGAGGACCGTCACTCCGTGTGCAGAGCCGTCGTGGAGCGTTGCCCTTCCTAAATAAACCACGACGGGAGCGTTCGCCATGCCACGTGTTGACCAAAATACAATTCCGCTGTTCTGGACATCGAAGGTTTGGCAATTTCAACTGGCAATTGCAATGGTGAGACTGGTCGAACAACGCCGCTCCGGTGAAATGGAACCGCTGGAGCAGTACATGTGCTACTGGGTCGGCTTCAACAATATCTGTGTCACGATTGCGAACGAACAAGGATGCCGCCCGGTGCTTCCGACATCGGGCGGCCGTCCGCAATTGGAGCGGATTTGGGATTTCAGTATGCCCAAGGTGCGCCTACCGGACGAACGCGAGCAGCTTGATGCGGTTTACAAGGCGCTTTCGCCACAGTTAACGGAAAAACTGATCCTTCACCGCAGCACGCGGTTTTTTGTGAACCGGCTGCCGCGATTTGAGGGGGAAGAGTTGACGGTGGACGCCCGGGGTCAGAGTTTGAACGGGGTGCTAAATATCGGCCGAACGGTTGATGCCGCCAATCCCGTTTGGTGTCCCATTGACCAGGGCTCCTACTACGCTTACCTCAACGGCGAGCGGACAGGCGAGCGCATCGACAAATTGGGTAAGGAAATTCTCGCCGTGCTTTTTACCATTGGGAAAAACCGCTTCCATGGGGTCAAACGTACTGACCACGCATCGGCGCGCAATGTTGTGCAACACGCCTTGCCTCTTCTGAAGGAGGTTGTCAATTCGTTTGTCAGCGCCCCGGAGCGCGGCGCGCCTAGGACGCCTAGCGCCCCGAATCGTTAGTCAGCCGAAGAAATCCGACGTCACATGACCCGCGATGGCTCCTTCATGCGCGCTTCCGGCTCATGGCCAAGCATTTACAAAATGAAGCGCGGCGCCGTGACGGGCCGTAGTGCAGTCGCAATGCAGCGAATAGAGCCTGCTGCTGGAGGGTGAAATAAGGCGGAGTATCTCATTGCGGGCTGCAGACAGGATGATTAGCAAACGCCTGTAGCAGCTGCGTTCATATCGCTGAAATATCGTTAAATTACGAGATACATCAGCGACATATAAAATCTGGTGGCGAATCCGTGATTCGAACACGGGACCTGCGGATTATGATTCCGTCGCTCTAACCGGCTGAGCTAATTCGCCAAGCGAAGGCGCGGATTATCCTCGCGCCGTACCGCTTCTGTCAAGAGCCGTGCTTGCTATGCGACTGAATCCAGGAAGAAAAAATAAGCGTGCGCGACCGGCTGCGGATCTGCCGGGGACGTGGCGCAATCCTGAGCCGATCCATCGTTGCCGCGTTTTGTGCTTGTTTGCGACCTTTGCGTTTAGAATCGCATATGGACTTTGATGTAGTCATTGTCGGCGCGGGCTTGGTCGGCGCGAGTTTTGCCATGGCGCTGCGCGGTGCCGGGCTCAAGCTGGCGCTGGTCGAGGCGCAGCTGCCGCTAGCCGTTGCCGACGACTGGGATAGCCGCGTCTATGCCATCAGCCCCGGCAGTGTTGCGTTCCTGCAGAGTATGGGGGTATGGAAGCGGCTGGATCGCAAGCGCGTTGGTGCTGTGCACGAAATGCACATCCACGGCGATGCCGCAAATGCGCAGTTGCGCTTTTCCGCCTACGAGGTGGGTGTGGCCGAACTCGCCGCCATCGTCGAAAGCCGGCGTCTGCAATCGGAGCTATGGCAGGGGCTGGAGCACCAGCACGAATTGGAACTCATCTGCCCGGAACGCTGTACGGCGCTGCAATTGCGCGAGGACGCAGCCGAACTCAGCCTGGCCAGCGGCAGAACCCTGCAAGCGAGGCTGGTGGTCGCGGCTGATGGCGCGCGCTCCTGGGTGCGGCAGGCGGCCGGGATCGCAGCAGAGCAAAAAGCCTATGGGCAGGTGGGTTTGGTGGCGAACTTCGCCTGCGCGCGGCCGCACTGCAACACGGCGTTCCAGTGGTTTCGCGGCGACGGCATACTCGCTTATCTGCCGCTGCCGGGGCAGCGCATGTCGATGGTGTGGTCTACGCTCGAAGCCCACGCCGCAGAACTCCTCGATCTCTCGGCAGATGCGCTCTGTGCACGGGTGGCCGAGGCCGGCAAAGGCGCGCTGGGGGAACTCAGCCTGCTGTCGCCCGCGCTGCAATTTCCGCTTGCGCGGCTGCGCGCGGCGCGCCTGGCCGCACCGCGCGTCGCCTTGATCGGCGACGCCGGCCACGTGGTGCATCCGCTGGCGGGGCAGGGCGTCAATCTCGGTTTCGGCGATGCCCGTGTTCTGGCCCAGGTGCTGCTGCAGCGTGAACAATTCCGCGACCCGGGTGAAATTCGGCTGCTGCGGCGCTATGAGCGCGCACGCGCCGAAGATATACTTGCGTTTGGCTGGGTGACCGATGGATTGCAGCGGCTGTTCGCCGCGCCGGGCGCCGCTGCGGGCAAGCTGCGCAATGCGGGATTGAACTTAACCAACGAACTGACAGTCGTAAAAAACCTGCTGATCCGCCGCGCCCTGGGTTGAGGCATTATTCAAAGGAATCTTATGTTCAAGCGCTTAGTAGTCCTCGTTCTTCTCGGCTCGTCGCTGGCGCTGGCACAGGCCGCCGAACCCGCGGGCAAGTTTGCCACCGAGAACGTCATCAAACACACTCTCGAAGATCGCTTGGGCGGGGTCAAGATCGAATCGGTGATCAAGACCCCGTACCTCGGGCTGTACGAAGTGCATATAGGTCCCGAGATCATCTACACCGACGCGAAGATGAGCTACATTTTCAACGGCAGCATCATTGACGTGAAGACCATGCAGAACCTGACGCAGAAGCGCTTGAGCGAGTTGAACGCCATTTCGTGGAATGACTTGCCGCTCGATGCCGCTTTCAAAACCGTGCACGGCAACGGCAAGCGCGTGCTGGCGGTGTTCGTCGACCCCAACTGTCCATATTGCAAGCATTTCGAGAAAGAACTGGTCAAGGTCGACAACATCACCGTCTACACTTTCCTGTTCCCCATCTTGTCGCAGGATTCGCACCAGAAGGCGCAGGCGATTTGGTGCTCAGCCGACAAGTCCAAGGCTTGGAGCGATTGGATGCTGAACGGCAAGGTGCCGGCGGCGGCGAACTGCGACACACCGATCGCGAAAAACCTGGCGTTCGCGCGCAAGAACAACATCACCGGCACGCCGACGCTCATATTCGCCAATGGCCAGCGCGTGCCTGGTGCGATTTCGGCGGAGCGGCTGGAGAAGATGCTCGCGCTGAACGAAAAAAAATAGTGCGTTGCTACTGCAGCAGCCGTCGAGCGGTCTGAAACACCTTCACGCCCGCCGGTCCGTTCGCACCTATTGCGGCAGTGGATAATCCCGCGGCAGCAGTACCCACATCCTGGCGCTCTGGCGCATGCGCCCAGCTTGCGCGCCCGCGGTATCGCCGAAACCCCAGAAGTAATCGGCGCGCACCGCGCCGCGGATCGCGCCGCCGCTATCCTGAGCCAGCACCAGTCGCTGCAGTGGTAAGGAACTGCCAGGCCAGCTGGTGGCCAGGAATACAGGTGCGCCCAAGGGAATAAA
>CAZRMO010000066.1:0-5523 GCA_964601155.1 uncultured Enterobacteriaceae bacterium | reverse complement strand
GCAATTCGCGGAAGAAAACGTAGCTCGGGTTCTGGTCGAGCAGCGCTTGTACTTTTGTCGGATGGGCCACGCCCCAGGCCTTGATGCCCTGCATCGAGGCATCTTCCAGCTTCAACTCACCCTGCTTGACCAAATAGCGTCCGATGGACTTGTACGGCTGGCCGTTCTGGTCGGCGTATCCCACGCGCACCAACTCGCCCGAGGGCAGCCGCACCCGGCCAGAGCCCTGAACCTGCAGAAAGAACAGGTCTATCGGGTCGTCCACCCAGAGCAGTACCTTGCCGGCGAGGGAGGGCAGCCCGCGCTCGATCTCGGAGCGCGGGTAATACGGCACCACGCGCCGGCCTTCGAGCCGTCCGCGCAGGCGCAGATGCTTCAATTGCGGGTCGATCGCCGCCAGATCGACGGTCAGCAGGTCATCGGGCGCAGCGTAGATCGGATACTGGTACGGCCCTTCCTTGATGCGGCTGCCGCGCAGCAGCGGTTCGTAGTAACCAGTGGCAAGTCCCTGCACGCTGCCGTCGGCGTCGGCTACCCGGTAGGGCTGGAATTGCGACTCGAAGAACTTGCGCACAGAGGCGGCTTTCGGCAGCCGCTCGGCCAGTGCGCAGCTCTCGTGCCAGGCCGTTTGTGCCTCGAGTCGGGTGCAACTGCGCAAAAATGCCGGCCATGCGGCGCGCAGATCGTCGTCCGTCCAGCCCGGCAGGTCGGACCAGCTCACCGCCTTCAGGGTCTGCGCCTTGGGCAGCGCGGGCGCGGGCGCCGGGCATACCGGGCAGATGGGGCAGGACGCAACCGCGGGGCTGGTCTTAACCGCCGTCGGCGCGACCGGCCGCACGGTGGCGCAGGCGGCGAGCAACGCGAGCAGCACCGCCGCCGCGAACGCGCGCCAGCGGTCAATCCGCGAGATCATGGGAAACAGAGTCAAGCAACGCAAAACGTATCTTCTTGCCACGAACCACGACCTAATGCAGCACGCGCGGAACCGACAAGGTGAATTCCGGTATCGGCGCGTCAAATTGGGTGCCGTCCTCGGCCACCATCTGGTAGCTGCCGCTCATGGTGCCGACCGGCGTGGCGAGTGCGGTGCCGCTGGTGTACGCGAAGTGCTCGCCCGGCTTGAGCAGGGGCTGGGCGCCGACCACGCCCAGGCCGCGCACTTCCTGCACCTGGTTATGTGCATCGGTGATGATCCAGTGGCGGCTGATCAGCTGCGCCGGCACGGCACCGCTGTTGCGGATGGTGACGGTATAGGAGAAGACGAAGCGGTCTTTCGTTTCGTCCGACTGCTCGGAGAGGTATTGGGTCTCGGTAGAGACGTCAACGGCGTATTTTTTGGCGGACTGCATGCGGCCATTTTACACTGCGCCGGCAGCGCTGAACGTTTTTTGGCGTGCACGTGAACGAGCGGGTAAAATGCACGCAGGCAGCGACCGACATCGAGCACACCCCATGACTACTTACCGCATCGCGCCAAGCATACTTTCCGCCGACTTCGCCCGATTGGGCGAGGAGGTGACGGGCGTGATCGCCGCCGGCGCCGACATGATCCATTTCGACGTGATGGACAACCATTACGTGCCCAACCTAACCATAGGTCCGCTGGTCTGCGAAGCGATCCGGCCGCTGATCAAGGCGCCCATCGACGTGCACCTGATGGTGAAGCCGGTGGACCGCATCGTGCCCGACTTCGCGCGGGCCGGCGCCGACATTATCAGCTTCCACCCGGAAGCGAGCGAACATATCGATCGCACCATCGGTCTGATCCACGAGCACGGTTGCAAGGCCGGGCTGGTGTTCAACCCGGGCACGCCGCTCGATTATCTGGATCACGTGCTGTACCGCCTGGACCTGGTTCTGATCATGTCGGTCAACCCCGGTTTCGGCGGGCAGAAATTCATCCCGCATGCGCTCGCCAAGCTGGCCGAAGCACGCCGGCGCATAGACCAGGGCGGGCGCGAGGTCATGCTTGAGATCGACGGCGGCGTCAACGCGGAAAACATTGCCGCGATCGCGCGCGCCGGGGCCGACACCTTCGTCGCCGGTTCCGCCATTTTCGGCGCCGGGAACTACAAGGCGACGATCGCCGCGATGCGCGCGGCGATCCAGACTGTCTAGTCCTGGCATGCCGCTCGCGCGCGGCATCGCCGCCGTCATGGTCGACCTCGACGGTACCTTGCTCGATACGGTACCCGACCTCGCCGCCGCGGCCGAGCGCATGCTAGCCGCGCTGGGGCTGACCCAGCGCAGAGCGGAGGAAATCCGCAGTTTCATCGGCAAGGGCATTCCCAATCTGGTGCAGCGTTGTCTGCGGGCGAGCGCCGGCGAGACAGGGGCCGAGGCCTTGCAGGCCGAGGCGCTGGCTTTGTTTCAGGATTTCTATTTCGAGGAATCCGGCCGGCGCACGACGGTCTATCCGGGCGTGATCGAAGGCCTGGAGCGCTTTCGCGCAATGCGCCTGCGGCTTGCCTGCGTCACCAACAAGGCCGCGCGCTTCACCGTGCCGCTGCTCGAACAGGTCGGCTTGGCGCCTTTTTTCGAATTGGTGGTGAGCGGCGATACCCTGGCGCGCAAAAAGCCCGATCCGATGCAGCTCGCGCACATCTGCGCCGAGTTCGCGCTCGCACCGCCGGAGGCGCTGCTGATCGGCGACTCGGCCAATGACGCGCTTGCGGCGCGCGCGGCCGGCTGTCCGGTGGTGTGCGTTTCCTATGGCTACAGCGAGGGCGCAGACGTGCACGACTTGGACTGTGATGCTATAGTTGGATCCCTCTCAGAGGTTGCAGACATTCTAAGAAGCGCACGATCGTGATACTCGAACAATCCGCAAAATGGGCGCGTTGCGCCTGGGAAAGCTGGCGCTGCTGGCGATCCTAGGCATGTTCGCCGGGCGCCTGCCGTTTCGCGCCCAACCCCAGTAGCTTTTCGTTTTTGCCGGATCGTTTTTGGAGTTGTCATGACTGAAGTCGAATTCAAGCGCCTCGCCGCGCAGGGTTTCAACCGCATCCCCGTGGTCCTCGAGACTTTCGCCGATCTCGATACGCCGCTGTCGATCTATCTCAAGCTGGCCAACAAGCCTTTTTCCTATCTGCTCGAATCGGTGCAGGGCGGCGAGCGTTTCGGCCGCTATTCCTTCATCGGTCTGGCCTCGGCTACGCGTATCAACGTACGCGACGGGACGGTTCTGGTATTGTCGGGCAACCGCATCGCCGAACGCTCCGACACGGGCGATCCGCTGGCGTTCATCAACGCGTATCTCAAGCGCTTCAAGGTTGCCGCTTTGCCCGGCCTGCCGCGCTTCTGCGGCGGGTTGGTCGGCTGCTTCGGTTATGACACGGTGCGCCATATCGAGCCGCGCCTCGCGCATTCCGCGCCGCCGGACACGTTGGGCACGCCCGACATCCTGCTGATGCTGTCCGAGGAGGTCGCCATCGTAGACAACCTCTCGGGAAAACTGACGCTGGTGGTATACGCCGAGCCGGAGGTGCCTGGCGCCTATCAAAAGGCGCGCGCGCGGCTGCGCGAGCTGCTCGCCGCCCTGCGCGCGCCGGCGCAGATTCCGGCCGAGGTGCGGCAACCGAGCGAATCTCCCCAATCGGCCTTCGGCGAAGAGGGCTACAAGGCGGCGGTGGTGCGTGCCAAGCAATACATCCACGACGGCGACGTGATGCAGGTGGTGCTGTCGCAGCGCCTGTCACTGCCGTTCGCAGCCGAGCCACTGGCGCTGTACCGGGCGCTGCGCACGCTCAATCCCTCGCCCTACATGTTCTACTTCGACTTCGAGGACTTCCATGTGGTTGGCGCCTCGCCCGAAATCCTGGTGCGGCTGGAAGGCGACAAGGTGACGCTGCGGCCGATCGCCGGCACGCGTCCGCGCGGCAAGACGGCCGAGGAGGACGAGGCGCTGGCGGACGAGCTCCTCGCCGATCCGAAGGAGCGCGCCGAACACGTGATGCTGATGGATCTGGGCCGCAACGACGTTGGGCGCGTGGCTGCGACCGGCAGCGTGCGCGTGACCGAGAACATGGTGATCGAGCGCTATTCGCATGTGATGCACATCGTCTCCAACGTCGAGGGCAGGCTGCGCGAAGGGCTGGATGCCATGGCGGTGCTGCGCGCGAGCTTTCCCGCGGGCACGGTGTCTGGCGCGCCCAAGGTGCGCGCGATGGAAATCATCGACGAACTTGAGCCGGTGAAACGCGGCATCTACGCTGGCGCTGTCGGCTATCTCGGTTTTCACGGCGACATGGATATCGCTATTGCGCTGCGCACTGCGCTGATCAAGGACGGGGTGCTCTATATGCAGGCGGGCGCAGGCATCGTCGCCGATTCCGACCCGACGTCGGAATGGAAGGAAACGCTGGCCAAGGCGCGCGCGGTGCTGCGCGCCGCCGAAATGGCATCCGCCGGGCTTGATACCCGGCTGGAGGACTGATAATGCTGCTGATGATCGACAACTACGATTCCTTCACCTACAACCTGGTGCAGTATTTCGGCGAACTCGGCGAGGACGTGCGCGTGGTGCGCAACGACGCCATCGACATCAAGGGTGTCTCAGCACTTGCACCCGCGCGCATCGTCATCTCTCCCGGGCCATGCACGCCGAACGAAGCCGGCGTTTCCGTGTCGCTGGTCCGCGAGTTTGCGGGCAAGCTGCCCATCCTTGGCGTGTGCCTGGGGCACCAGGCAATCGGGCAGGCATTCGGCGGCCGCATCGGTCACGCCGGCCGGGTGATGCACGGCAAGACTTCGGACATCCGCCACGCCGGAAAGGGCGTGTTCGCCGGCCTGCCATCGCCGTTCCGCGCGACCCGCTATCATTCGCTGGTGATCGAGCGCGCCAGCCTGCCGGACTGTCTCGAGATCACCGCCGAGAGCGAAGACGGCGAGATCATGGGGGTGCAGCACCGGCAGTTCGCGCTCGAGGGCGTGCAGTTCCACCCGGAATCGATACTCACCGAACACGGCCACGCGCTGCTGAAGAACTTTTTACGATAGGAAATTGACCATGTCCATGACGCCACAGGAAGCGCTGCAGCGCGTGATCGAGCACCGCGAGATTTTCCACGACGAGATGCTCGATCTGATGCGTAGAATCATGAGCGGCCAGATGTCGCCGGTGATGATCGCTGCACTCACCATCGCGCTGCGGGTAAAAAAGGAAACCATAGGCGAAATCACCGCCGCGGCGCAGGTGATGCGCGAGCTCGCGATCAGGGTCGAGGTGAAAGACGCGCACAATCTGGTCGACGTGGTCGGCACCGGCGGCGACGGCGCGCGCACCTTCAACATCTCGACCGCCGCGATCTTCGTCACCGCCGCCGCCGGCGCGCGCGTGGCCAAGCACGGCGGGCGCGCCGTGTCCTCGCAGTCGGGCAGCGCCGACGCACTCGAGGCCCTGGGGGTCAACATCAATCTCGGACCGGCGCAGGTGGCGCAGTGCATAGACGAGGTCGGCGTCGGCTTCATGTTCGCGCCCAGCCACCACACGGCGATGAAGCACGCGGCGCCGGTGCGGCGCGA
>CAZRMO010000065.1:0-21737 GCA_964601155.1 uncultured Enterobacteriaceae bacterium | reverse complement strand
ACCACGACAACATCCACGTGCGCGGCTACAAGGAGGAGGGCACCATCACCACGCCCTTCGACATGACGGTGCTGAACGATCTGGACCGCTTCCACCTGGTGATGGACACCATCGACCGCCTGCCGCAGACCGGCGACAAGGGCATCTACCTGAAGCAGCAGCTCAAGGACAAGCTGATCGAGCACAAGCAGTACATCGACAAGTACGGCGAGGACATGCCGGAAATCCGCAACTGGAAATGGGCCACATCATGACGAGGCCCGATACGCACACGCCGGTTGCGCTGCTCGCCTAGGGAACCGCCCTTGGCTTCGTCGCGCGTCTTGCAGTCATCCGCTTTTGGAGACAACGCGTCTCATGCGGTGAATGTCAACAGGGCGTAGGTGCGAGCTTGCTCGCTCCTGCAACTACGGGGCGAACCGACTTCGAAATTGGTCTGTCGTCGTACTATTGAGAATTGCCAGACCACGAGACACTGTAGCGCAGGCGCCCTGCAAGTTGTCATGCAGTAAGGTAATTCTCAATAGTTGTACCGGGCTCTCGCGTAATTGATTGATAGCCCCGCAAGGAGATATCCCATGGTCAAGCACATCGATGGCAAGGAAATGGAAAAACTGGGCGTCGACGACGCCTTCAAGCGCCTGGAGAGTTCTTCCAAGGGCCTGACCGGCGCCGAGGCGCGAAAGCGTCTCGAGCAGTTCGGTCGCAATGCGCTGGAAGAGACGAAGGTCAGCCCGCTGCGCAAGTTCCTGAGCTATTTCTGGGGGCCGATTCCCTGGATGATCGAGGTCGCGGCCATCCTCTCGGGCGTGGTGCGGCACTGGGACGATTTGACCATCATCCTGGCGCTGCTGATCTTCAACGCCGCGATCGGGTTCTGGCAGGAGTTCAAGGCGGCCAACGCGCTGGACGCGCTCAAGCGGCAGCTCGCGTTGAAGGCGCGCGCGCTGCGCGACGGCAAGTGGGGCGAAGTCGACGCTGCGGAACTGGTGCCGGGCGACGTCATCCGCCTGCGCCTGGGCGACATCATTCCGGCGGACGCCAAGCTGGTCGAGGGGGACTATCTCTCGGTGGATCAGTCCGCGCTGACCGGCGAGTCGCTCCCGGTGGAAAAGAAAGCGGGCGAGATCGCCTATTCCGGGTCGGTCGCCAAGCAAGGCGAAATGATCGCGCTCGTGACCGGAACCGGCGGCGATACTTTCTTCGGGCGTACCGCGAAGCTGGTGCAGGGCGCGGGCGCGGTCTCGCACTTCCAGAAGGCGGTGCTGGCGATCGGGGACTACCTGATCTACCTCAGCCTGGCCTTGGTTGCGATCCTGGTCATCGTGCAGCTGTTTCGCCGCGCGCCGGTGTTCGAGCTGCTGCAATTCGCTCTGATTCTCACCGTCGCGTCGATCCCGGTCGCCATGCCGGCCGTCCTCTCGGTCACGATGGCGGTCGGCGCGCTCGCGCTGTCGAAGATGAAGGCCATTGTGTCCCGGTTGCAGTCGATCGAGGAGATGGCCGGCGTCGACATCCTGTGCTCGGACAAGACCGGCACGCTGACGCAGAACAAGCTCACGCTCGGCGAGCCGGAGGTGTTCGAAGCCGCCGACGCGCGTGACCTGGTGCTTGCGGGCGCGCTGGCCTCCAAGGCCGAGGACAAGGACGCGATCGACCTCGCGGTGATCGGCGGACTCGCCGATCCCAAGGCGCTCGAATCCTATACCCAGACCCGCTTCGTGCCCTTCGATCCGGTGGGCAAGCGCACCGAAGCGGAAATCGAAGCTTCCGACGGCAAGACCTTCAAGGTCACCAAGGGAGCGCCGCAGGTGATCGTCGAGCTCGCGCATGTGGCGGACAAAGTCGCCGAACGCGCGAACAAATCGATCGAGGATCTCGCCGCCAAGGGCTACCGCGCGCTCGGCGTGGCGCGCACCGACGCCTCGGGCGCCTGGCATTTCCTGGGCATTCTGCCGCTGTTCGATCCGCCGCGCGAAGACTCGAAGGAGACCATCCGCAGGGCGCGCGAGCACGGCATTTCCGTCAAGATGGTCACGGGCGACAACACCGCGATCGCGCGTCAGATCGCGGGCCAGCTCGATCTGGGCACGGCGATCCAGCCCGCAGGAGACCTGCTCGCCGCGGCGGCGAACCAGAGTCACCTGTCGTCCGACGCCGCCGAGCGCATCGAGCGCGCCGACGGTTTTGCGCAGGTGTTTCCCGAGCACAAGTACGCCATCGTCAAGGCGCTGCAGGAGCGCGGCCACCTGGTCGCGATGACCGGTGACGGCGTCAACGACGCGCCGGCGCTCAAGCAGGCCGACGTCGGCATCGCGGTGAGCGGGGCCACCGATGCGGCGCGCGCCGCCGCCGATCTGGTGCTGACCGCGCCCGGGCTGTCGACCATCATCAGCGCGGTCGAGGAAGCGCGGCGCATCTTCGAACGCATGAACTCCTACGCGATCTACCGCATCGTCGAGACCATCCGCATCATGTTCTTCGTGGTGCTGGCGATGATCGTGTTCAGGTTCTACCCGATCACCGCGATCATGATCATCCTGCTCGCGTTCTTCAACGACGTTCCGATCATGGCCATCGCCTACGACAACACCTGGCTCGACCCGAAGCCCGTGCGCTGGGAAATGCACCGCGTGCTCACCGTCTCCACCGTGCTCGGCCTGATCGGCGTGGTCGAGACCTTCGGCCTGTTGTGGATCGCCAGGGAGTGGATGCACCTTTCGCTGGGTCAGATCCAGACCTTCATCTTCCTCAAACTTGCGGTCGCCGGACACCTGACGCTGTTCGTCGCGCGCACCCACCGTCGTGTCTGGAGCCGCCCCTTCCCGGCGCCGCTGCTGCTGTGGTCGGCAATCGTCACCAAGGTGCTTGCGACCCTGTTCGTGGTCTTTCCCTTCGGGCTGATGACACCGATCGGCTGGCTCGACGTCGGGCTGATCTGGGGCTATTGCATCGTCTGGATTTTCATCGAGGACGCGGCGAAGCTGGCGGTGTATCGCCACATCGAGCACAGCAGTCCGCGCCACAGCCGATTTCTTCAACTGCTCGGCGGTCGCAAGCAAGCGTGACTGCCAGCAGTTGAGGGACGAACTGATCGAGCACAGGCAGCACGTGAGCAAGTGCGGCGAGGACATGCCGCAAATCCGCAACTGGAAATGGAGCCATGCCAAATGAATGCACAGGGGCTTATGGACACCGCGAACAAGCTGGTCGCCAACGACAAGGGACTGCTGGCGATGGATGAAAGCAATCCGACCTGCCACAAGCGTTTCGCCAAGTTGGGGATTCCGCAGACCGAGGCGGCGCGGCGCGCCTATCGGGAGATGATCGTGACCACGCCCGGTCTCGGCGGATGCATCAGCGGCGCGATTCTATACGACGAGACGATGCGCCAGCAAAAGAAGGACGGCACCCCCATGGTCAAGGCGCTCATCGCTGCGGGCATCGTTCCCGGCATCAAAGTCGACGCCGGCGCCAAGGACATGGCGGCGCATGCGGGGGAGAAAATCACCGAAGGCCTGGACGGATTGCGCAAGCGCCTGGAGGAGTATTCCGCGATGGGTGCCCGCTTCGCCAAATGGCGTGCGGTGATCACCATAGGCGCGGGCATTCCCAGCCGGGCGTGCATCGAGGCCAACGCGCACGCGCTCGCACGCTATGCGGCCTTGTGCCAGGAAGCGGGGCTGGTGCCGATCGTCGAGCCCGAAGTGCTCATGGACGGCGGGCATACCCTGGCGCGATGCCGCGAGGTAACGGAGGAAGTCCTGCGCACGGTATTCGCCCAGTTGTGCACGCAACGCGTTCTGCTCGAGGGCATGCTGCTCAAGCCCAACATGGTGCTCCCGGGACTGGCCTGCCCCACGCAGGAAACGGTGGACGAAGTGGCGGACGCCACGGTGCATTGCTTCTTGCGCGCCGTCCCCGCTGCCGTTGCCGGGATTGCGTTCCTGTCGGGCGGCCAATCCCCCGAACTGGCCTCGGCGCGCCTGAATGCGATGAATGTCAGATTCAAATCGCGCCTACCCTGGGCTTTGGCGTTCTCGTACTCCCGCGCGATCCAGCAACCGGCGCTGGAGATCTGGCAGGGCAAGGACGCCAACGCCCCGGCGGCACAGCGAGCGCTGCTGCATCGGGGGAGGTGCAACCGGGCCGCGCGCCGGGGCGAATACAGCGCCGCGATGGAAACGAGCGGCGCATGAACGAAAGGAGCAGACATGAAATTACACAACGAAGATTTCCGGGTGCGGCCCGGCGAAAAGGTGAAATTGAACAAATGGCCGACGCTGGTGAAGCCGGTCTACAAGTCAAAGCAGCAGTATAAAAAGCTGCTCGAACAACAAGTCAGCGAACTAAGCGCGCTGCAACACCTGCACTACGCGTCCGGCCGCTATGCGGTATTGCTGATCTTCCAGGCGATGGACGCGGCGGGCAAGGACGGCACCATTCGCCACGTCATGTCCGGCGTCAATCCACAGGGCTGCCAGGTGTTCAGTTTCAAGCACCCGAGCGCCGTTGAATTGGAGCACGATTTTCTGTGGCGCACGACCCGGTCCCTGCCCGAGCGCGGCCGGATCGGCAGTTTCAATCGCTCTTATTACGAGGAGGTATTGATCGTCCGCGTGCATCCGGAGATTCTGCGCAGCCAGGGACTTCCGCCTGCGCAGCTCGACGAGAAAACCATCTGGCGGGAGCGATATCGCTCCATCGTGGACCTGGAGAGCCATCTGCATCGCAACGGCACGCGCATCATCAAGTACTTTCTGCACCTTTCCGGGGAAGAGCAGCGAAAGCGCTTTCTCGATCGCATCGACGAGCCGGAAAAGAACTGGAAATTCAGTCTCGCCGACATTAGCGAGCGCAAATTCTGGAAGCAGTACATGCGCGCCTATGAGGCCTGTCTGAGCGCGACGAGTACGGCAAAGGCGCCCGGGTATGTGGTTCCGGCCGACGACAAGGAGAACGCGCGGGCTGATCGTCTCCCGCATAATTGTCGACACTTTCAAATCGCTCGACCTGCGCTATCCCGAAACCGACGCAAAGCGGCGCCGGGAATTGCTGTCGATCCGAAGCTCCCTGATGAAGGAAGGCGCAGACCGCGCCTGAGCTTTCGGCATCAGGCGCAATCGGACACCGCTATCTCGTCATCATGGAGAAAATGACGTGGCCAAAATCGAACAGATCGAACTGGATGAACATCGCAGCCATATCATCGCCGACGTGAAAAAGCTGGTCGGAAAGTATCGTGCAATATTCGACTGGAACGTGCCGGAAATCGACCAGGGCGCTGCGGACAAACTTATCCTGGAAGAAATACGCAAGGCCCTGGACGATATCGAAAGGGATGTGCTGGGCTAGACCAAGCCATAAGCTGGGCGGAAACAGGCAGGCTCGAGCAGATTCGACTCAGAGGGCGCGATAGGACCGGTGCGCTAGCGCTCGCGTCGCCTCACTTGCAGGCAGCGTCGCGTCCTGAGGCTGGACGCTCCGCACAGCGGCTTTCCGAATCCAGAGCGCGTCGGCCTGCCTCATTCGGCGGGATCGGCGTCTCCGGAAGAAGGTGGAAGGCCCCCGACAGGGAGGGATCGGGAGCCTTCCTGGCGGACCGGATCAAAACAAGGGGGAGAAGAGCCGGCCGCCTGTGGCTGCTGCTGACTCAAATGCGCTATCGAGTCGGCGAAAAATTTGTCGAGTACATCCTGTGTCATTTTGCGTAGTCGACATCCCGTTCAAAAATGTTGCAAGACCGCATGAGGTCCAAGCCGCGTGGCTGATGAAGCCGTCTCTTGCGCCATGCCGCGAGTACTTGTATCTATGATGCGGTATGCGCTCCACTGGTTCAATCTGAATTGTGTAAGAAAATATTTCTGCCGCGCCGCCGGCGCTGAATCCGCTCACTGCGGATGCGCTCGTCCCTTGCTGCGCGCGCCGGAACTCTTGCGAGATCCGGCGGTCTACCTGCGTATCCTTGGCGGCGGTCCTTGTCGCCGGTTCGGTGGTGGCATGTCCATCCCCGTCCTGCCGGAAACCTTACTGGAGTTCAAAAACCATGTTTAGAACCGCGTTATTGAGTGGCCTGCTGTTGCTGACGGGCCTCGTGTTTTCCGGTACTGCGCTCGCTGGCGCCGACCCGACGATGCACCAGGTCTATCAGGCCGCGGACGCCGGAAGATTCAGCGAAGCGCAGGGCATGATGGATCAGGTTTTGCGCGACCACCCCAACAGCGGCAAAGCGCATTATGTCGAGGCGCAGCTGTTGGCGAAACAGGGCCGCCTCGCGCGCGCCGCGGCGGAGCTGGGCACGGCGGAGCGTCTGGCTCCCGGCCTTCCGTTCGCAAAACCCGGGGCGGTGCAGAACCTGCAGCGGCGCATCGCCTCCGCACGCGCTTCCACGCGGCAGGTTCCTGGGAGCTACGGTGTGCAATCCCGGGCTGGCGGCGGATTTCCCATGGGTCTATTGCTGGTCGGTTTCGCCTTGATCGCCGCCCTGGTTTTCTTCGTGCGCGCCATGAGTCGGCGCAATGTGCCTGCGTATGGCGCAGGTTTCGGTCCTGGCGCGCGGATGCAGCCATACGGGACCGGCATGGTTCCGCCGATGGGTTCGGCTACGGGAGGCATCGGCTCCGGCATAGTCGGCGGGCTCGCGACCGGCGCAGCGCTGGGTGCCGGGATGGTTGCCGGGGAGGCCCTGGTGCATCACTTTGCCGACGGCAGTTCGGCTCAGGCTGAGCAGATTTTGCCGTCGGCGTCTTCGGACTGGGATGCCACACCGGACGACATGGGGGGCGCCGACTTCGGCATCTCGGACAGTTCCTCCTGGGACGACAGTTCAGGGGGCAGCGACTGGAATTGAAGCGCTCATACGCGCGAGCGCGATCGGCAATGGCCTGCCGGTCAATCCGAAGCAGTCCGTGCCTATCGCCCGGCTGAATCAAGACCTGCAAAAACGATCGGAGCGGAAGTGCCGGCGTCCTTGGGCAGTGACCGGCATCGGCGGGGCGCATGCGGTAAACTGCTTTGATGGGCTTTCTTCCGAACTGGCCGCTCGAGCCCAATACCCTGGCGGTGTTTGGAATGCTGCTTGCAGCGGGTGCCATCGGCGGCTTCCTGGCGCACAAATGGCCGTGGTTGCCGAGCATCACCGGATTCATGCTCGTGGGTCTGATCATCGGCCCAAGCGGCCTGAATCTGCTCACAGCCGAAGTGCTGTCGGAGGCGCATGTGCTGGTCGACATCGCGCTTGGACTCATCCTGTATCGCCTTGGACTGTCTCTCGATATGGGGGTCATCGCGCGCGCGCCCCAGCTGCTCGTCACCTCGATGCTGGAAAGCGCGGCGACCTTTCTGGCCGTCTACCTGACTGTTACGCATTTCGGCTTGGCGGCCCTGCCGGCTGCGCTGATCGCGGCCATTGCGATTTCCTCCTCGCCCGCGGTGCTGCTTCACGTCGCCCACGAGTCCAACGCCAGCGGCCCGGTCACGGACGCGTCCCAGTCGCTGGTAGCCCTGAACAATGTGATCGCGTTTCTGGTGTTCTCCGCGCTTCTGCCGTCATTGCACTCGGCAGCGGCTGCGCCCTGGCAAATGGTCGTGTTCCAGCCCTTGTACCGGCTGGCCGGATCCATTCTGCTGGCGGCCCTGGTCGGCTACCTGCTGCACTTCCTTGCGCGGCAGACCAAGAAAGCCGCGCAGTACCACCTTGCACTGGTTGCAGGGGCGATCATGTTCACGCTCGGCGCGGCGGGGACATTGAACCTGTCCACGCTGTTCGCACCGCTGGTACTGGGCATCGTGGTGAAAAACCTGGAGCACAAGGACTTGGTATCGAACCTCGACTTCGGCGAGGCGTTCGAGCTGTTTTTCATCGTTCTGTTCGTGTTTGCGGGCGCCAACCTGCATCCGCAGGATTTATTGCACTACGGCTGGCCGGTGTTGGCGCTGGTCGGGGCCCGGTCGCTGGCCAAATGGTTGGGCGCGTTTGCCGGCGGCATCGCCTTCCGCCATCCGTTCAGGCGGGCCGCGTCCACGGGACTGGTGCTACTGCCTATGGCGGGCCTCGCAATCGGGCTGGTGCAGACCAGCGAACGATTGTTCCCGGCCAGTGCGGCTCCGGTCGCGGCGACGGTGCTGGCGGCGGTCGCGGTTTTCGAATTACTCGGCCCGCCCCTCGTCGGCTGGGCTTTGCGCTTTGCCGGCGAGACCGAAACGCAAACGCAGGCCGGCGAGCTGCAGGAAGAAGCTTAAACCGGCTTCGGCGGCCGCAATGCCGATGTCGCTGCCCTGGTGTGCGGGGCGGCGGCTAAAGTGCCGGCCTTCCATTCATTGCCACTAAGCAAGGAGAAAGTCATGCGCTATCGTCTGTTGGGCCGCACCGGCCTCTATGTTTCCGAACTGTGCCTGGGCACGATGACCTTCGGCGGCAAGGGTTTCTGGAAGGTGATGGGCGGCCTGGAGCAGGACGGCGCCACTGCGCTGGTGAAGCAGGCCTTCGACGCCGGCGTGAACTTCATCGATACCGCCAACGTGTATTCCCTGGGCGAGTCCGAAACGCTGACGGGCAATGCGATCAAGCGTCTCGGCCTGCCGCGCGACGAGATCGTCGTGGCGACCAAGGCCACGGGCGTCATGGACGAAACGGCGGCCAACGGCCGCGGCCAGTCGCGCTACCACCTGATGAACCAGGTGGACGCGAGCCTCAAGCGGCTGCAGCTCGAGCACATCGACCTGTACCAGCTGCACGGCTTCGATCCGCTCACCCCGCTGGAGGAAGCGCTTTCCACGCTGAACGATCTGGTGCGCTCGGGCAAGGTGCGCTACATCGGCCTGTGCAATATGGCGGCCTGGCAGATCATGAAAAGCCTGGCGATCTCGGAAAAAAACCGCTGGACCCGGTTCGAGAGCGTGCAGGCCTACTACACGATTGCCGGGCGCGACTTGGAACGCGAAGTGCTGCCGCTGCTGCAGGACCAGCAACTCGGGCTCATGGTGTGGAGCCCGCTGGCCGGTGGCCTGCTCAGCGGCAAGTTCAAGCCCGACGAGAAAGGGCCGGAGGGTGCGCGCCGCGCAAGCTTCGACTTTCCGGTGGTCGACAAGGCGCGCGCCTTCCGCTGCGTCGACGCGATGCGCCCGATCGCCGCGCGCCACCAGGTCTCGGTGGCGCAGGTGGCGCTGGCTTGGCTGCTCGCGCGGCCGCAGGTGAGCACTGTGATCGTCGGCGCGAAGACGCCGGATCAGCTCAAGGACAACCTTGGCGCCGCCCGCCTGCAGTTGTCCGACGAGGACATGGCCGAGCTGGACAAAGTGAGCGCGCTGCCGCCGGAGTATCCCGGCTGGATGCTGGCGATGCAGGGCCAATACCGCGCGAAACCACCGGTGAAGGCCTGAGCGGGCGCGGCAAGATTGTGAGTCGCATGGCCGCGCACAGGCGATGCAGCGCCGGCGCGGCAGTGGGCTGTTCTTTTGCGGCCGCCGTCCCCGCACCGGCGCGCGGGAGCGAATAGCGTCGCCAGCTCCTTCCCGCCATGTCCCGCTTTGTTCTGATTCCGCTGATCGTCGCCTGCGCCCTGTTCATGGAGAACATGGATTCGACGATCATCACGACTTCGCTGCCGGTGATCGCCCAGGACCTGCACCAGAATCCCCTTGCGCTCAATCTTGCGCTGACCTCCTATCTTGTCAGCCTGGCGGTGTTCATCCCGATCAGCGGCTGGGTTGCCGACCGCTACGGCTCGCGCAGCGTTTTTGCTGCGGCGATCGTCGTATTCATGGCCGGATCGCTGCTGTGTGCGGCGTCGAGCGGCCTGGCGGCCTTCGTCGCCGCGCGCTTCCTGCAGGGGATAGGCGGGGCGATGATGGTGCCGGTCGGCCGCCTGGTGTTGCTGAGAACCGTGCCGAAGAACGAGCTGATCGCGGCGCTCAACTATCTCACCATTCCGGCGCTTCTGGGGCCGGTCATGGGGCCGCCCCTGGGCGGATTCATCACCCTGCATTTCAACTGGCGCTGGGTTTTCCTGATCAACCTGCCGATCGGCATGCTCGGTCTTTTGCTGGTGCTGCGTTACATCCCGAATATACGCGAACCCGGGATCCACTCGCTGGACCTGAGGGGCTTTCTGCTCTCCGGAATCGGGCTGTCGGTCCTGGTGCTGGGTTTGTCCATGCTCGGCCGGCATCTGGTGTCGGGCGAAATCCCTGTAATCTGCGTCGTCGCCGGCGTGCTCGCGCTGGGCGCTTATGTCTGGCACGCCCGGCGTACCGAACACCCCCTGATCAATCTGAATCTGTTGAACATCGCCACGTTCAAAACCGGCGTCATCGGCGGCGGCCTGTTTCGGATTGGCGTAGGCGCGACGCCGTTCCTGTTGCCGCTCATGCTACAGCTCGGTTTCGGACTCAACCCGTTTCAGTCCGGGCTGCTGACCTGCGCATCGGCGGTGGGCGCGATGTTCATGAAAACGCTGACAGTCCGGATATTGAGGCGTTACGGCTTCCGCCGGGTGTTGATGGTCAACGCCGTCCTGGCCGCCTGCGCGACGGCGGGATACGGGCTATTCACCGCGGGCACCCCGCATTTCGTCATCATCGCCGTGCTGCTGTTCAGCGGCTGCCTGCGTTCGCTCCAGTTCACCGGCCTGAACGCCATCTCCTTTGCCGATGTCAGCAGGCAGACGATGAGCCAGGCGACCAGCCTGTCGAGCATGGCGCAGCGGCTCTGCCAAAGCCTGGGCGTGGTGACCGGGGCGTTCGTGGTGCAAGCGGCGAGCAGCCTGCACGGACACGCCATCATCGAGGCGTCGGATTTCTGGCCGGCTTTCCTGGCCTTGGGCGCGATCGCTGCCGGCTCGCTGTTGTTTCATGTCCGCTTGCGCGCCGATGCCGGCGCGGAGGTGTCGGGGCATGGGGCGGGGGGCGGCTAGTGTCGGCAAAAGCGGGTTTCGATTGCGCGCTGACCTGAATGAAAACGGCGGCCGCGTCGAAAAAAGGAGTCCGCCTGTGCGAAAATATGCCTTTCCCGGGTCACGGTCCGGGGGCGGAACCCAGGCGCCAGTGCCGCTCCGCCCTGGAATTGCCTGGCCGCTAAGGTGACGATCTATATGAAAACCTTGTTTCTGATCCTGTTCTGCATGTCGGCGCTATCTTCGACCGCGTTCGCCAAGACGCCGGGCGAGGTTGTGGTGGGCGGTGTGCTGCGCGAGGCGCCGCTATACGGCTTCGCCGGGGACTACCGCAAGCTGTCGGATCTGCGCGGCAAGCCGCTGATCATCAACGTCTGGGCCAGTTGGTGCGGCCCCTGCCGCGCGGAAATCGGGTCGATCGAGCGTCTGTCGCGCCGTTTCGGCGGCAAGCAGTTCAACATCATCGGCATATCCACCGACGACGATGCGCGTGCGGCGGCTAATTTCCTCTTCGGCGCGGGAATCACTTTCAACAATTATCTCGACCGGAAGCAATTGCTGGAAAACATGCTGGGCGCGGACACCATTCCGCTGACCATCCTGGTCGACGCGAAAGGCCGCGTGTTGAGCAAGTTCCGCGGCTCCCGCCAATGGGACAGTCCGGCAGCGCTGGAACTGATCGGCAAGGCGTTTCACGAGAAACTCCGGCCCTGACGCAAGCGCGCTGCGCACCGGCCGCGGAACAGGCGCGGCCGAACAGGGTAAAATTCGCGCGACATAGGAATTCGACTTCATATATTCAGGGGGGGACATCACCATGCGCAAATACCTGCACATCAATCTCGGCGAGCGCTCGGTCAGGACGGACGAACTGAACGGCGAGGACATCATCCGCGCCGGCCGGCATTTCATCGGCAAAACCCTGCTCCAACTCGGCGCGGCCAAGGTCGAGCCGTTGTCCCCGGAAAATCCGCTGATCTTTTCGGCCGGGCCGTTCGCGGGGACGAACTTCTCCAACGCCAACCGCCTCTCCGTAGGCTGCAAGAGCCCGCTCACCGGCGGCATCAAGGAAGCCAATTCCGGCGGCACTTTCGGCTTCGCCATGGGGCAGCTCGAAATCGCCGGTTTCACGCTCTACGGCGCACTGAACGAGTGGACCGTGATCCGCATCACCAAGGAAGGCGCGATCACCTACGAAACCGCCGAACCCTTCATGGGCAAGGGCAACAACGAGGCCGCCGAACTGTTGTTCGAGAAATACGGCAAGAAAATCGCGTTCGCGCTGTGCGGCCCGGTGGGCGAGTACCTGGGCCTGATGTCAGGCATCGCCTTCACCGACACCGACGGGCGGCCCTCGCGCCTGTCGGCGCGCGGCGGCGTCGGTGCCGTCCTCGGCTCGAAGAAGGTCAAGGCCATCGTCATCGACGTGCACAAGATGCCGACTTTCCACGACCGCAAGAAAGTCATGGGCGCGATCCGCGAATACGGCGCGCGCTTGTCGAAGGAGCCGGCGATCGCGACGTTCAAGAGCACCGGCACCGCGATGATGGGCGACATCACCAACCGCATCGGCGGGCTGCCGGTGCGCAACTTCAGCGCCGGCCGCCTGGTGGAAGCTTCCGAAGGCCCGCTGATGCTCGGCGGCGACTATATCCGCGAGTTGAATTCGAGCCGCGGCGGGCACATCTCGCATGCCTGCATGCCGGGTTGCATGATCGAATGCAGCAATGTTTACGTCGACGAGAACGGCAAGGAGATGGTGTCGCCGCTCGAATACGAAACCCTCGGCCTGATGGGCAGCAACTGCGGCCTGACCCACCCGGACCAGGTGGCCACGGTCAACGCCGTCGCCAACGACCTCGGCATAGACACCATAGAGGCGGGCGCCACGCTGGCCGTGCTGATGGATGCGGGCCTGGGCAAGTTCGGCGACGTCGATTTCATGTTGGCGGCCCTGGACGACATCCGCCGGGGCAGCGAGCGCGGCCGCATTTTCGCGCAGGGCGCCGCCCGCGTTGGCGCGCATTACAAGGTCGCGCGCGTGCCGGTGATCAAACGGCAGGCTATCAGCGCCTACGATCCGCGGGTGATCGAGGTCACCGGGGTTTCCATGATGGTCACGGCGCAGGGCGCCGACCATACCGCGGGCAACCTGCCGGTGTTCGATTGCAAAGACAAGACCACGGCGCAAATAGCGGAGGCGAGCCTGGGGATCCAGATCGCCTGCGCCGCAGCCGACTCGCTCGGCTTGTGCATTTTCGGGCGCTCGGTCACCAACGTCAGCGCCGAGCTCATCGTCACCGCGCTCAACGACGCGCACGGCACCCAGCTCGACACCTCGTTCCTGCAGACCCTGGGGCGCGAAGCGCTGCAGATGGAGTGGGAGTTCAACAAGCAGGCCGGTTTCACCGAGCAGGACGACGAGCTGCCCGAATTCTTCTACGCCGAGCCGCTCGCCCCGAGCAACAAGGCCGCGCGCCATCACAGCGCCGAAGTCAACCGGAGTATGCGCGAGCTGCTGGCCTGAGGCAGGCCGGGGGCCGACGCGCCGCGGTCAATAGACCTTGGGAACGAAGCGCTGGCTCGACATTTTCGGGCGCTTGTAGCCGATATCGCCCTGCCGCGGCGGCACATCGATCGCGACCGGCGTCATGTTCTCGTAGGGAACCTGCCGCAAAAGATGGGCGATGCAGTTGAGGCGCGCCTGCTTCTTGTTGTCCGAGTTCACCACCCACCACGGACTGATCTTGCGGTCGGTGGCGGCGAACATGGTGTCCTTGGCTTTGGAATACTCGCTCCAATGTTTGCGTAATTCAATGTCCATCGGGCTCAGCTTCCAGCGCTTGATCGGATTGTGGATCCGTTCCTGGAAGCGCTTCTCCTGCTCTTCGTCGTTCACCGAGAACCAATACTTGATGAGGTAGATGCCGGAGCGAATCAGCATCTCTTCGAACTGCGGGCAGGCGCGCAGGAATTCCCGGTATTCTGCCTCGGTGCAAAAGCCCATGACGTGCTCCACGCCCGCGCGGTTGTACCAACTGCGGTCGAACAGCACGATTTCACCCGCCGCAGGCAGGTGCGGAACGTAGCGCTGAAAATACCACTGCCCGCGTTCGCGCTCGGTCGGCGTTCCCAGTGCGACAATCCGGCAGACCCTGGGATTGAGGCACTCGGCGATGCGCTTGATCACACCGCCCTTGCCGGCGGCATCGCGCCCCTCGAAGATCACGGCGACCTTCAGTCCGCGCAGGCGGACCCACTCCTGCAGCTTGATCAGCTCGACTTGCAGGTGGGCAAGCTCCTCGACGTACCTGTAATTCTTCGGCGGCTTGCGCGGTTCGGAGCGGCCCGCCAGGTGCCAATACTGCTCGATCTTGGCGAGTTCCTTCGCGTCGGCGAGAACTTCGCCGCCGGCCTTCGCGGGCCTTTTCTTCGCCATTTTTCCTCCTTCGGCGCGAGCGATTCCGCAGCCCAGAATAGCACCATTCCAGGGGCCGCCGGCAGCGGCGCCATTGGCGCCGCCACCGATCCGGCGTAAGCTCCACCGATCACGCAAGCACGGGCCGCGCAAGTCAGCGCGGCTTGCGATTGGCATTTGCAGGAGGAGACGACCATGGGCGACTACCTCGGAAGGGCAGAGCGCCGCGAACTGCTGGCGGCGACGGCCGCCGGCGGTCTCGGGCTGGCCGGCGGCGTGCTTTCGAACATACGCGTCGCTACGGCGCCGGCGCTCGCCGGCGCGCCGCCCGAGGTCGACCGCCTGTCCGTGCAGGTGGTGACGGACTCGTATCACCACCTGTTCGAAGCGTCAGGGCGATTCGGTGAAGTGGCGGTACAGCGCTGGGGGCGCCCGCCCTCGCCCGATCTGCCGCGGACGCTGCAGAACGAATGGGGCCTCGCGCTGCACCTGGAGTCCGCGCGCGGCGCCGAGACGCGGCGGGTGCTGGTCGATTTCGGCTTCACCGGCGCCACGCTCAACCACAACCTCGAGCTGCTCGGCGTCGATGCGGCGAAGCTCGACGCCATGCTGCTCTCGCACGGCCATTACGATCACTTCGGCGGCATGGTGGGCTTCCTCGCCACCCACCAGGCGAAGCTCAAGCCCGGGCTGCCGTTTTATCTCGGCGGCGAGGAGTGCTTCTGCAGCCGGGACACCGGCCCGGCCGACGCACCGGTCAACTTCGGCACGCTAGACCGCAGGGCGATCGCGCAGGCCGGGCTGAAAGTCCTCTTCGCCGAGCGGCCGTCGCTGCTCGCCGACCACGGCTTCACCACCGGTTACATTCCTTCGGTGTCGTTCGAGAAACCGGCGCAGCCATCGCGCATGAAGATCGGCCTGCAGCCGGACGGCAGCGGCTGCGCGCCCGAGGGCCTGCCCGCGGAGAAGCGCGAGCTGGACATCGCGCCCGACGACTTCCAGCACGAACAGGCCACCTGCTTCAACGTGAAGGGCAAGGGGCTCGTGGTCATGACCTCGTGCGGACACCGCGGCGTCGTCAATTCGGTGCGCAGCGCGATCAAGGTATCGGGGATCGCCAAAGTGCACGCGATCCTCGGCGGCTTCCACCTGATGCCGATGCCGGAGGACTATGTGCGCAGCAGCGTGGCCGCGCTGAAGGAGATCAACCCGGACTACCTGATCCCGATGCACTGCACCGGGACGCAGTTCTACGAGGTGGCGAAACAGGAAATGCCGGGGCGCGTGCTGCTCAGTTCGACGGGGACGCGGTTTACGTTCGGGGGCTGAGCACTGCAGATTTCCGCACAGCTCTTGCCGAAATTCGCCAACCGCGTCTGTACGGGCCGGTTCCTGAGCTGATACGATCCAAGCATGAGCACAGAACTGTTGTTCAGAGACGACGCCTACCTAAAGACCGCGACCGCGCGGGTTGTTGCGGTGCATGAGCGCGGTATCGAACTCGATCGCACGATCTTCTATCCGCTTGGAGGCGGGCAGGCCGGAGACACCGGCTTTCTGCTGCGCTCAAACGGCGAGCGCCTCGCGATCGCTGACACGCGCAAAGGCGCTGCAGTCGGCCAGGTGCTGCATATCCTCGCAGCCGGCATGTCACAACCGGAACCCGGCGAATCGCTTATGCTCGAAATCGATTGGCAACGCCGCTATTCCTTGATGCGCCTGCACACGGCATTGCACGTGATGTCATGTGTCGTGGTGGCGCCAGTCACGGGCGGCAACATCGCACCGGAGAAGGCGCGCCTCGACTTCGACATCGACATGAGTCTGCTGGACGCCGAAAAGATCGAACGCGAAACGAACGCCCTTATCGCGGGCGGAAGGGAAACGGAAACCGTCTGGATTACCGACGAGGAACTTGACGCGCGTCCCGAGCTCGTCAAGACGATGAAAGTCCAGCCCCCGCGCGGCGGGGGACAGGTGCGGCTGCTCAAGATTCCCGGAATTGACCTGCAGCCTTGCGGCGGAACCCACGTGCGGAACATCGCGGAGATCGGAGGTATCCGTGTACTGAAGATTCGCAGCGAAGGCAAACACAACAAGCGCGTGGAGATAGCCTTGGCGGACTGAGCGATACCGCGAGGCGGACTTGGCGGATTCGTGTCGGAGTCATCTGGCTCCATCCGCCACGCAAGAACGTACGCTCGATCCTCGGCCGGTAACATCACCACACCGGTTCACCGGACATTTTCGCAAAAACAGTAGGCATATATGCCGCGCGGATCGGTGAACGCCTTGAAACTGTTCGTCAGACGCAGCATTTCTCCGTACCAGGGCGTGCCGCTGAAGTCTGTTGTCGGCAGCAGGCTGGCAAGATTGAAGCCCAGGCTGAGGCTGCTATTATCGGCTACGGCGATGATCAGCCGATCCATTAGGCTCCGCGGCTGCTCGACGTAACGCACCGAGTAATGTGGCCCAAGCTTGCCAAGCTTCGCCGCCTCCGCAATCGCATCCTGCAGATTGCCGAACTTGTCCACCAGACCGAGACGCTTGGCTTCCTTGCCGCTCCATACCCGACCTTGGGCAACGGCGTTCACCGCGTCCACGCTCATGTGCCGGTTGTGCGCCACTTTGGTAATGAATTCCCGATAGCCGTTATCAATATTGAGCTGGAAGGCCTTTTGCATGAGTGGCGACATGGGCCGGGTAACATCAAAGGCATCGCTCAGAGGCGTGGTGCCGACACCGTCGGAGTGCACGCCGATCTTGGCGAGAGTCTTCTGGAAGGTCGGGAACATGCCAAAGATGCCGATAGAACCGGTAAGGGTCGTAGGGTTGGCAAAGATTTCATTGCCGGCCATGGAAATCCAGTAGCCACCGGACGCGGCCACCGAACCCATGGAGACAATCACCGGCTTGCCGGCCTCCTTGGTGAGTTCGATTTGGCGCAGGATGAGATCGGAAGCGAACGCACTGCCCCCGGGGCTGTCCACACGCAGCACCACAGCTTTGATGGAATCGTCATAACGCGCCTTGCGGATCAGATCGGAAGTGGAATCACCACCGATGCTGCCCGATGGCTGGTCGCCCGGCTTGATGTCGCCTGCAGCCACAATGACGCCTACGGCATCGCCGCCCGTATGCTGTGTGGAGTCGTCCACTGCCTGCAGGTAATCACGGAAATCAATCTGGGTGAAACTATGATCGGTTTCACCCACCACCTTGGTTACCGCCGCCGCCATTTGATCTCTAGTGGCGATTTTGTCCACCAATCCGGCTTTCAAGGCCAGCTTGGCACTGTCACCGCCGACCGCAGCCAGGCCTGTATCCACATTATTTATATAGTTGCTGAGGGCATCCGGCTTGAGACCGCGGGCCTTGGTCACATCCTGCTGGTAGGCGTTCCAGAGTACGTTCACCACACCGTTCCAGTCGCTGCGCGCATCCGGCGACATACCATTGAGCATCAAGGGTTCCACTGCCGATTTGTATTTGCCCACGCGGAAAATATTGACGTCCGCTCCCAACTTGTCGAGCGCATCCTTGAAATACGGCTGATAGATGCCATAGCCGTGCAAGAACACCATGCCCTGGGGATGAATAAATATCGTATTGGCCATGGACGCCAGGTAATACTGGCTTTGGGTATAGGAATCACCGAGCGCGAACACCGGTTTGCCGGTCTTCTTGAAATCCCGGATGGCGCGGCCGATGTCCTGCAGGTCGCTCAAGGCGGCACCGCCGAGAAGACCGCCGCCGTCCATCTTATCGGTGTCCAACACCAGTGCCTTGATGCGATCATCCGTCTTGGCATGCTCGATAGCAGATACGACATCGCGCAGTCGCGTCTGCGACCGCTGCGACTGCCCGAATAACCTTTGCCTGGCGCGCTGTGCGAGACCGCCGGAATACTGTTCCACCAGATTGCCCTGCGGGTCCACCAGCAGCGCCGCGGATGTGGGCACCGTGGTCCATTGGAAACTGAATATCGTCGCCAGTATGGCGATCACGATTAAGGTGACGACCAGGTCTATCACCAGCCGGCAAAACAAATCCCACAGGCGCCAGGAGCCGCCGAAAATCCGCATGAAGACATTCTTGACGCTCATAAGGGCTTCCAATTTTGATTTGAAAAAATGGGCAAATCGATCCGGCCAGTTTAAAGTCTTCAGCCGATGGTGGCGCATTCGCGCCGATTCGGATCGCGGAGAGGTTCTGGAGGCGGGGTATTGTGCGCGCTATATCGCCGGAGTTGCAATTTCGCTTCGCGCTGTCAAGTTGATCCGCACGCTCCGAACGCATTCAGGGCTAACGTTGGGCCAGATACTGCAATAGCGGCGATTACCGATGTTTTGAATTTCACGGAAAGCTCGTACACACGTTTGCTTAACGGAAACACCAGGGCCTCGGCAGACATTGCGCCTGGCCCCTGGTGTCTCGTCGATCGATCGGGCTGTCAGCCCAGATCCACAGGAACGTATATCGTCTTGTTGTCGCGCTGTACCAACAGCGCGACGTGCTTGCCCGCCTTTGCCAGCAGCTGCTTAAACTGCTCCCGGCTTTTGATGGGCGTGTCATTGAAGGACAGGATCATGTCGCCCGGCTGAATCCCGGCATTCGCCGCTGGCCCGGCGGCGTTCTCGACGATCAGTCCGCCGCTCACTCCGGCTTGCTGCTGTTCGTCCGCTGTGAGAGGCCGAACGACAAGGCCCAGACGCCCATGGGCCTGTCCATTGACATCAGCCGAGGCGAGCTTGACATCATCGAGTCGGCCAACAGTAACATCGATCTGCCTGGTTTCGCCCTTGCGCATCACCTGCAGCTTGGCCACGGTTCCCGGCGCGGTATTCGCAACGAGCAGCGGAAGCTGGGATGAGGTCGCGATCTCCTTTCCGTCATAACGCAGGATCACGTCACCGTCCTTGAGCCCGGCCTTTGCCGCAGGGCTGTCGTTTTCCACCGAGCTGACCAGCGCGCCGCCAGGCGCCTTCAAGCCGAAGGAATCGGCGAGCCCTTGGTTGACGTCCTGGATGCCTACGCCCAGCCGCCCGCGTGTCACGCTGCCGTGCTGCAGCAACTGGTTTTCGATATTGAGCGCGACCTTGATCGGGATTGCAAATGACAAGCCCTCATAACCGCCATCGCTGGAATAGATCTGCGAGTTGATCCCTACGACCTCGCCTTTCGCGTTGAACAGCGGCCCGCCGGAATTCCCCGGATTCACGGCAACATCGGTTTGCAGGAACGGTACGTAGGTATCACCGGGCAGGGTGCGCGACTTGGCGCTGACAATGCCTGCGGTCGCGGAATTCTCGAACCCGAAGGGCGCGCCGATCGCTACTACCCACTGGCCGACTTTGACGTCGTTAGCCCGGTCGAGCTTCACGGTGGGCAGGTTCTTGGCATCGATTTTCAGCACCGCTATGTCGCTTGGCTTGTCCAGGCCGATCACCTTTGCCCGGTACTCCCGCCTGTCAGTTAGCTTGACTGTCACGTTCGCGGCGCCGTTCACCACGTGGGCGTTGGTCAGTATGATGCCATCGGGACTTACGATGAAGCCTGATCCCAATGCGTGCGTCGGCGTCTCCGAGTGCGGAGATTGCCCCTGGAACTGGCGGAAAAACTGGTAGAAGGGATTGTTCGGGTCGAGCTGCGGCATCGCGGGCGCATAGGCGACTTTTTCGGCCTTCTCCGTGACGCTGATGTTGACTACCGCCGGCCCGTTCTGCGCGACGATGCCGCTGAAATCGGGCAGCGCCACGGCTGCCGCCGGCTGTGCGCTCGTCTTCACCGCGGTCGCGTAGCTGCCTTCAGCGAGGGCCTGCCGAAAAACTGAAGGATCATATTTCGCCGCAACGCCGGCTCCGACCGCGATGACACTGGCTGTAATCAAGCTTCGTACCAATATTTTCTGTTTCATATCGCGCTCCTGGATTTGAATGAGTAATAGAGCTATTGCTCCATGTGACCGAATCATAGGCGCGCGAGATTAAATCAGGCTTAAGAGAAGAACGGTGACGGCGTCGGAAGCAACATTGCCGCTGCTGTTCCAACTTAGCAGGAGAGTCCCCCCGGCTCTGCCTGGGATGATTACTTCTTCATCAAGTCGCTTTTCGGTAACCGTTTGTGCATCAGATTCAGTCGTTGCTGTGCGCGGGGGAGGCTGAACGACCCGCCGCTCAGATGGACGATACGGCCCCCGGTTCGGCGGTGGGCAATTCTTCCAAAAGACTCTTCACGTTAGACAGCCATTCGCCGTTCGGACGCAGTTCCAGGCGCCGGGTGTGGAATTTGCGCAAGGTGCCGCGGTGACCGACGCTGACGACCGCACTCTGCGGCAGCGCCTCCGCCAACAGCAAGTAAAGCGCCCGCTCGGCCGGCTCATCCAGTGCGGAGGTCGCCTCGTCCATGAACAGATAGCGCGGCTTCAGCAGCAGCGCCCGGGCGAAAGCCAGCCGCTGCTGTTCGCCCAGCGACAGCACTTGCGCCCAGGGTTCGACGGCGTGGAGTTGTGGAGCGAGTGCGGACAAACCTACACGTTCGAGCAGGGCCTCCAGCGCCGCGTCCTCTGTCTCTGGATCGCCGGCGGGATAGAGCAGGGCGTCGCGGAGGCTGCCCAGCGGCAGATAGGGACGCTGCGGAAGAAACAGTATGTCGCGGCCGGCCGGCAATTCGATTTTCCCCTCGCCGTAGGGCCACAGGCCCGCGAGCGCCCTGAGCAGGGTGCTCTTGCCGATCCCGGACGGCCCGGCGACCAGCAGCCGCTCGCCGGGCCGCAGCTGCAGCGTGAGGGCCGCGATCACGGCCGATCCGCCGGGCAGGCGCAGAGTCAGGTCGCGCACACGCAGGATGTCGCCCGGCTCGCGCGCTATCCGCCGCCCGTCAAGCTGCAGCGCCTCCACCTCCTCGATCAACTCGATGAAGCCGCGCAGGCGATCGACTACAGCGTGCCACAAGGCCAAGCTGTCGTAGCTCTGCGCCAGATAGGCGAAGGCGCTCTGTACGTTGCCGAAAGCGGAGCTCACCTGCATCAGGAAACCCAGTTGCACCACCTTGGCGAAGTAGGCCGAGGCGGCGGCAAGGAAGGGCAGGATGATGGCGAACTGGTTGAAGTAGGCGCTGAACCAGTTGAAGCGTTTCCGCCTGAGGATCAGCCGGGCGTAGTTGTCGTAGACGCGATCGAACCGCCGGTCGAAGTTGGTCCGCTCCCTGGCCTCACCGCCGTACAGGGCGACGGCCTCGCTGTTTTCGCGCAGGCGCATCAAGGAAAAACGGAAATCGGCCTGCAGCCGCTGCTGGTCGTAATTGAGCCGGATCAGGGGATTCGCGACACGTCCCGCCACCCAGGTCCAGCAGACAGCATAAAGAAGAGCGACCCAGACCAGGAATCCGGGAATATGGTGCTCGGCGCCGCCCCACGGCAGCACGAC
>CAZRMO010000064.1:0-21942 GCA_964601155.1 uncultured Enterobacteriaceae bacterium | reverse complement strand
ATGCGCACGATCCCGTCGGTGACGGTAAATTCGCTGTGCAGGCGTAAGTGGACGAAGGCGGGTGTCATAGGATGTGCAGGACGCGGAGAGCGAAATTTTACACCCGTGCACAGAGGCGCATGAGATCCGGGGCAATCCGGCGGGTGCTAGTATAATTGCCGCCCTGCTGCGCCTTCATGCGGGCGCGAGGCTGCCATGATCGTCCTCAATATCGCCGTCTACCGCTTTATCCCGCTCGACGACCTGCGGCGTCTGCGCGCGACGCCGCAGGCGCGCGCGGCATGAGCGGCGCCGCTGGCGCTGCGAGCGAAACCTCGCGCAAGACGCTCGCCTTCGCCGCCCTGCTGCTGGGCGCGGCGGCCATTGCGTTTGCGCCGATCTTCGTGCGCCTGTCGGACATCTCGCCCAGCGCCAGCGCGTTCTGGCGCGTCGCGCTCGCGGCCGCGCCGCTGTGGCTGTGGCTGCGCCTGTCGCCGCGCGGCGCAGGCGCTGCGCGCCTGCCTTGGAAACCGCTGGTCATCGCCGGGCTGTGCTTCGCCGGGGACCTCGGCGCCTGGCATGTGTCCATCCTCTACACCTCGGTCGCCAACTCGACGCTCGAGGCGAACTTCGCGCCGATATTCGTGACCCTCGGGGCTTGGCTGCTGTTCCGCCAGCGCGTGTCGCGCCTGTTTCTGGTCGCTCTGGCGGTCACGCTGGGCGGAGCGGTGCTGCTGGTCGGACCCAATTTTGCGCTGGGCGGCCGCCCGCTCGCGGGCGACGCGCTCGGCGTGCTGACCGCGGTGTTCTATGCGGGCTACATGCTTGCCATCAAGTCCGCCAGCGAGCGCACCAGCACCGCAGGCATCATGGCTGTCGGCACCAGCGTGGCCGCGCTCGCGCTGCTGCCTTACGCGCTCGCTACCGCAGATGTGTTCCTGCCGCAATCGGCTAGCGGTTGGCTGGTCCTGATCGGCCTGGCCCTCATCCCGCACATCGCCGGCCAGAGCCTGATCGCCTACGGCTTCTCGCATCTGCCGGCGTCGTTCTCCTCGGTGAGCCTGCTGCTGCAGCCGGTGCTGGCCGCGATATACGCCTGGGCGCTGTTGGGGGAAGCCATGGCGCCGATGCAGATGCTGGGCGGGCTGGTGGTGCTCGGCGGCATCTACCTCGCCCGGCGCGGCAGCTAGCGCGCCAAGTCTCACCGCGAGGCAACAAGGTGCAGCGCCACGAGGGCCCGGCAGGGACAAGTTTGCCGGGCGCGGGCTCAGGGCCGCGTCTGCTTCGCATTGCTCCCTTGTATAATTGCAGCCCCGCCGCGCCCTGAGGCGCCCAGGCCCCACGGGTCTGCGGCATGAAACGGAGTAGCAATGAGATGGGCAAGAAAAGCCCTGCCGCTTGCGCACAGCCGCGCCTGGCGTTTGCCAAAGACGAAGCGCGCCTGCCCTGGCTGAGTTTGTTGCTGGAGATGTATCACACGACCGATCAAGGCGTGGCGCAAGGCATCCGCCAGGGCGAGCGCCAAGGACGGGCTTTGGCCTGCACGCGCGGTTGCGCCGCCTGCTGTCGCAGCCATGGCGATATCCCGGTCTATCCCCTGGAGCTGGCGGGCATCGCCTGGTTCGCCACAGAACAACTCAGCGGCGAACTGCGTGAAAAGGTGCGCCGGCAATTGGCACAGCACAGGGCCCTCGCCTCGTGCCCGTTCCTAGTGAACGAGGCGTGCGCAATTCATCCGCTGCGCCCCATGGCCTGCCGCCATTTCAATGTATTCGATCGTGCGTGCGCGGAGGGTGAAGACGCTTTTCACACGCGCCGCGACGATGTATTGACGCCCGTCGCGTTCTATAAGAACAAGGCGCTCGCAATGATGCTGCGCCACCACCAGGTGCCGGGCGAAACCGAGCGCAAGGCGCGCGTGGAGAATGGCAGCGTACATGCTCTGGCACAGAGCCTGCGCGAGCTGCGCTGGGAGAACCTGGCCTTGCGTATGGCGCGGTAGCGGGATATGCGGCGCAAACCGGGCTGCGCCCGCCGAGGCAGCCGGGGGGAATCCGAGCCGGGGTCCGGACTGCGTTTATCCCGCTTTAGATAACTACGGTTCTGGCCTGCCCTGTCGCACGCGCCTCGATGCGGCCGATCCGATAGACGCGCTCGCCGGCCGCCGCGAGCATGCGCATGGCCTCGGCGGCATCCTTTTCGGCCACGATCAGCGTCATGCCTATGCCGCAGTTGAACACGCGGTGCATTTCGGCCTCGGCGACGCCGCCGTGCTCCCGCAGCCAGTCGAACAGCGGAGGCATCGGCCAGGACGATTTCTGCAGCACGGCGCTCACGCCCTCGGGCAGGGCGCGCGGAATGTTCTCCACCAAACCGCCGCCGGTAATATGCGCCAAACCCTTGACTTTGATTTTGCGCATCAACTCGAGCAGCGGCTTGACGTAAATATGCGTAGGCTCGAGCAGCACGTCGGCGAGCGGCCGGCCGTGGAAGTCCGCCTGCAGGTCCGGTTGCGCGCGTTCGATGATGGCGCGGATCAGCGAATAACCATTGGAGTGCGCGCCGCTGGATGCCAGGCCCAGCACTGCGTCGCCGGGGACGATGGCGCTGCCGTCGATGATCGCGCTTTTCTCCACCACGCCGACGGCGAAACCGGCAAGGTCGTACTCCCCGGCCGGGTACATGCCGGGCATTTCCGCCGTCTCGCCTCCGATGAGCGCGCAGCCGGCCAGCTCGCAGCCGCGCGCGACGCCCTTGATCACGTCGGTGGCGCTGGCGAGCTCCAGTTTGCCGCAGGCGAAATAGTCGAGGAAGAACAGCGGCTCGGCGCCTTGCACCAGCACATCGTTGACGCTCATCGCGACCAAGTCGATGCCCACGGTGTCGTGGCGGTTCAGCTGGAACGCGAGTTTAAGCTTGGTACCGACGCCGTCGGTGCCGGCCACCAGCACCGGCTCGCGGTATTTCTTCGAGATTTCGACCAGCGCGCCGAAGCCGCCGATGCCCGTCAGCACCTCCGGGCGCAGGGTGCGCCTGGCGTAAGGCTTGATCGCCTCTATCAGGGCGTCGCCGGCGTCTATGTCTACGCCAGCGCCGCGGTAAGACAGGGATTCTTCTGGGGAGATGCTCAAGATTTGTATGTTTCGCTGGATACGGCTACAGTTTCGGGCTCCGCAGTGCGAAGTCTACTTGAAATGACGCCCAAAATCCCAGTGGAGCCGAATAATCTGTGGTGGTTTGTCCCCGCCGCGGCGGTAATCGCGCTGCTGTATTTCCTGAGCCCGATCCTGGCGCCGTTCCTGTTCGCGGCCATCCTCGCCTATATCGCCAATCCCGCGGTGGGCTGGCTGGCGCGCCATCGGGTGCCGCGCACGCTGGGCGCGCTGCTGACGATGCTGCTCCTCGCCGGGCTGCTGCTGCTGCTGTTGCTGATCCTGCTGCCGCTGTTCATCAAAGAAATGCGCCTGCTGTCGGAACGGCTGCCAGGGTTCCTCGCCCAGATCAACGATCATGTGCTGCCCTGGATCAAAACCAGGTTCGGCGTGCCGCCGCAGTTCGACCCGGACACGTTGAAGAATCTGATCCACGAAAACCTGCCTAGCGCAAACGGCCTGGGAATGAAACTGCTCGCCTCGGTAAAAATCGGCGGCCTCGCGCTGCTCGGATTCGTCGTCAACCTGCTGCTGGTGCCGGTGGTGCTGTTCTATCTGCTGCGCGACTGGAATACGCTGCTGGCGCAGATCGAAGGCTTCCTGCCGCGGCGCTGGCACCCGCAGCTGACCGGCATCGCCAGGGAGATCGACGCCGTGCTGGCCGAATTCCTGCGCGGGCAGATCGCGGTCATGGCGCTGATGAGCGTGTTCTACGTCCTCGGGCTGTGGCTGGCCGGGCTGGAATTCGCCCTGCCCATAGGCATCATCACCGGTATGCTGGTGTTCGTGCCCTATGTCGGCATGCTCAGCGGTTTGTTGCTCGCGACCCTGGCTGCGCTGATGCAGTTTCCCAGCGTGAGCGGAGTCATTCCGGTATGGATCGTATTCGCCATCGGCCAAGCGCTGGAAGGCACGCTGGTGACGCCGTTTCTGGTCGGCAGGCGCATCGGTCTGCATCCGGTGGCGGTGATTTTCGCACTGCTCGCCTTCGGCCAGATCTTCGGTTTCTTCGGCGTGTTGCTGGCCTTGCCCGCGAGCGCTGCCCTGCTGGTGGGCCTGCGCCATCTGGGCAGCCGCTATCGCGACAGCAGCCTGTATAAACAATGATGCGGCAACTGCTACTGCAACTGGCGCCGCCGCCGGCGCCTACGCTGGACAACTTCGTCCCCGGGCGCAACGGCGCAGCGCTGCAAACGCTGCGCGACATCGCCGCCGGCGCGGGCGCCGAGCGCTTCGTCTACCTGTGGGGCGAGCCTGGCAGCGGACGCACCCATCTGCTGCGCGGCCTGGCGCAGGCGGCGCGCGCGCGCGATGCGCAGTATCTCGGCGGCGGCGCGGATATCGGCGCCGCCGCGGGCAGGCTGATTGCGGTAGACGACGTGCAGCTTCTGGCGGCGGACGATCAGATCCGCCTGTTCGATTTATACAACCGCATGCGCGGCGCCGCCGGCGCCCTGGTTGCGAGCGGCGACGCCGCGCCGGCGCAGCTCCGCCTGCGCACCGACCTGCGCAGCCGGCTCGCATGGGGTCTCGCTTTCCAGCTGCACCCCCTGTCGGATGCGGAAAAAGGCGCGGCGCTGCGCGAGCATGCGCGCGAGCGCGCGCTCGATCTGCCCGAGGAAGTGATCGCCTACCTGTTGCGGCATGCGCGGCGCGACATGGCCAGCCTGATCGGCATTCTCGATGCGCTCGACCGCTACTCGCTCGAACACCAGCGTCCGGTCACCCTGCCGCTGGTGCGCGATGCGCTGGAATCGATGAAAGACGGATACGCCTGAGCGCTGCACAGTTCAACGACACTAAAGGAATTGCATTGAAGCTGGTTCTATTCGATCTCGACAATACCCTGCTCGACGGCGACAGCGACTACGAATGGGCGCAATTCCTGATCGAGCAGGGCGTGCTCGAGCGCGCCAGCTACGAGCACCGCAATGAGGAATTTTTCGAGCAGTACAAGGCCGGCCGGCTCGACATCTACGCCTTTCTCGACTTCCAGCTGGCGCCGCTGGCACGCTACCCGCGCGCCCAGCTCGACGCCTGGCACCGGCAGTTCATGACGCAGAAGATCCTGCCAAAAATCTCCGCAGCCGCGCGCCTGCTGGTCGGCCGCAGTGTGCTGGACGCCCAGTTGTGCGCCATCGTCACCGCCACCAATTCGTTTGTCACCGCGCCGATCGCGCGCGAGTTCGGCGTGCCGCATCTGGTGGCCACTGAGCCGGAGCAGATGGACGGCAGATTTACCGGAAGGGTGAGCGGCACGCCGTGTTTTCGCGAGGGCAAGGTCACCCGCGTGGGTGAATGGCTGACTGCGCAGGGCAGGCGCTGGGGCGATTTTGCGGAAACCTGGTTTTACAGTGATTCCCACAACGATCTGCCGCTGCTGCAGCGGGTCACGCACCCGGTTGCCGTCCGACCCGATCACCCGCTCAAACAGGTGGCGCTAGAGCGCGGCTGGGAGATCATCGCGCTCGCCTAGGCGGGCGCAAGCGTCCGCTCCGGCGGCAGGCTGCTGCCGGATACCGAAATTGAGGTATCATGCCGCCCACAGTGGCCTTGCGCCCAATCCGCTTACCTCGGTGCGATGTCCAGGCCTTTATCCATGCAAGCTCGAACCGGCCCGCAGGTCCCGCTCTAGCCCGTCCAACTTCGTACTTTGATCAAAAAATTCATCCGCCGCATGTTCAACATGGGCGCCGAAGCCGAGCCGAGGATTTACACGCGCGACAAGCACGGCATCGCGCGTAGTTCCATCAGCCACGGCGCGCTCAAGGTGTGCGAGATTCTGCGCGCGCATGATTACGCCGCTTACATCGTAGGCGGCGCGGTGCGCGACCTGCTGCTCGGCGTGGTTCCCAAGGACTACGACGTCGCCACCGATGCGCATCCGGAAGTGGTGCACCGATTGTTCCGGCGCTCGCATCTGATCGGCCGGCGCTTCAAGCTGGTGCACGTGCTGTTCGGCCAGGAGACGGTGGAGGTATCCACCTTCCGCGCCGGCGAAGGCGGGGAAGCCGACGAGCACGGCCGGCTTCTGCGCGACAACGTCTACGGCACGCGCGTGCAGGACGCGGCGCGGCGCGATTTCACCGCCAACGCCCTGTATTACGACCCGCACGACGAAACCGTGCTCGACTACCATGGCGGCTACGCCGACGTACGCAAGAAGACCATGCGCATCATCGGCGATCCGGTCCTGCGCTTTCGCGAGGATCCGGTGCGCATGCTGCGCGCGGTGCGCTTCGCCGCCAAGCTCGGCTTCAGCATAGACCCGAAAACGCGTGCGCCGATCCGCCAACTGGCCGACCTGCTCGAAAACGTGCCCGCGGCGCGCCTGTTCGAGGAAATGCTGAAGCTGCTGCTCTCGGGCTATTCCGCCGCCTGCCTGGCGCAGCTGCGCAAGGAAGGCCTGCACCACGGGCTGCTGCCGCTGCTGGACGTGATCGTGGAACAACCGCAGGGCGAGCGTTTTCTGCGCCTCGCGCTGGACCAGACCGATACGCGCATCCGCGCGGGAAAGTCGGTTTCGCCCGCATTTTTGTTCGCGGCGCTGCTGTGGCACGAGGTACTCGCGGCATGGAAAATCAACCAGAGCAAAGATCTGCGCAGCATCCCGGCGCTGTACCTGGCCATGGATCAGGTGCTGGACGCCCAGACCGACAAGCTGTCGATTCCGCGACGGCTCACGACGACCATGAAGGAGATCTGGGCGCTGCAGCCGCGTCTGGAGCAACGTTCGGGCAAGCGCGCTCTGGTGCTGCTCACCCATCCGCGCTTTCGCGCCGGCTACGATTTCATGCTGCTGCGCGCAGAAAGCGGCGAGGTGCCCATGGAACTGGCGAACTGGTGGACCCGCTTCCAGGACGCGGAACTGGAAGAACGCAATGCCATGCTGATCCCGGATACCGCGCCCAAAAAAAAGCGCCCGCGCCGCCGGCGCAAGAGCCGGTCCGCGGACACGGCGGCTCCCGCTCCGGACAGCACGCAGAACTGAGCGGACGCGGAGGCTTTGCTTGCGATGCTTTGCTCTTGCCAAATAGTTTTGCGCTAGTCAGTTGACCGCCATGCATAGCGCATTCATCGCCCTGGGCAGCAATCTCGACGACCCCGAGGCCAAGGTGCGCCAGGGCCTTGCAGCGCTTGCGCAGCTGCCGAACATCCGGCTCGACGCCGCATCATCGCTCTACCGCAGCGCTCCTCTTGGCCGCATCGACCAGCCCGATTTCATCAATGCCGTGGCGCAATTGTCCACCTCGCTCGCGCCGCAGGCCTTGCTCGCCGCCCTGCTCGCACTGGAACAGCGCTTCGGGCGCGAGCGTTCTTTGCCCAACGCGCCGCGCACCCTGGACCTGGACTTGCTACTCTACGATGCGCAAAGCATCGCCGAGGCCGAGCTCTGCGTGCCGCATCCGCGCATGCACCAGCGCGCCTTCGTGCTCGCGCCGCTGCTTGAGATCGCGCCCGCCTGCTTCATCCCGGGCATCGGCGCCGCCGCGGACTGGCTGGACCGCTGCGCCGATCAAGCCATCGTGCGGCTTGCCGCGCAATGACACAGAATCCCTGCGCCCGCTGCTTCGCCGCGGTTAAACTCGGCCTATGAATCGCGCTGCAACCGGCCTGAATAAGTACCGCCACATCGTCGTGGAAGGCCCCATAGGTGTGGGCAAGACCAGCCTCGCCCGGCGCCTCGCCGAGCACCTGAATGCCGGCCTGCTGCTGGAGCAACCGGAGCAGAACCCGTTTCTCGCGCGTTTCTACCAGGACATGGAACGCTACGCGCTGCCGGCGCAACTGTTTTTTCTGTTTCAGCGCCTCAACCAGTTGCGCGAACTCGCCCAGATCGACATGTTCAGCCAGGTGACCGTGACCGATTTCCTGCTCGACAAGGACCCGCTGTTCGCGCGCATCACCCTCGGCAACGACGAGATGCTCCTGTATCAGCAGATCTACGCCGCGCTCTCGCCGCAGGCGCCGCGGCCGGACCTGGTGATCTATCTGCAGGCGCAGGCGGAAACGCTGGTGGAGCGCGTCAGGCGCCGCGGCGCGGAGTTCGAGCGGCCTATCACGGAGGCCTACCTCGCCCTGGTCGCGGACAGCTACAACCGATTTTTCTATCACCATACCGGCACGCCGGTGCTGATCGTCAACTCCGAGCGGCTCAATTTCGTCGACCGGCCCGCCGATTTCGGCTTGCTGCTCGAACGCATCGCGGCCATGCGCGGCCAGCGCGAGTTTTTCAATCTAGGCGAATAACATGGACATAGTCAACTCCGTCACGGCATTGCGCGAGCGGCTGCAGCGCGAGCCCAACAATGTGTTCGTGCCCACCATGGGCCACCTGCACGAAGGGCATATCGACCTGATGCGCATAGCCAAGCCCAAGGCCGCGTGTACGGTAGTGAGCATTTTCGTCAATCGCATGCAGTTCGGGCCAAAAGAGGATTTCGAGCGCTATCCGCGCACTTTTCAGAGCGACTGCGACAAACTCAGGAGCGCCGGTGTCGACGTGGTGTTCGCACCCGACGAGAAGGAAATCTACCCCGAGCCGCAGACCTTCGCGGTCGAACCCTCCGATCTGCAGCACATCCTCGACGGCGCGTTCCGCCCGGGGCACTTCCGCGGCGTCGCCACGGTGGTGCTGAAGCTGTTCAACATGGTCATGCCGCACGCGGCGATCTTCGGCAAGAAGGACTACCAGCAGTATCTGGTGCTGCGCGACATGGTGCGCCAGTTCGCGCTGCCGGTGGAAATCATCCCGGCGGAAACGGTACGGGCCGCCGACGGCCTGGCATTGTCTTCCCGCAACGGCTATCTGAGCGCGGCAGAGCGCGCCGAGGCGCCGCGCCTGTACGCGCTGCTGCGCGATGCGCGCGAAAAAATCGCCAAAGGTGAACGTAATTTCCAGCGCATCGAACTCGAAGCCATGTCGCTGCTGTCGCAAAACGGCTGGGCACCGCAGTACGTCGCGGTGCGCCGACGCGCCGATCTGCAGGCACCCGCCCCCGAGGAGCGCGAACTGGTGGTTCTCGCCGCGGCCTATCTTGGCAAGACGCGGCTCATCGACAATATTGAACTGGCCCTGTAGCAAGGTCTCCAACAATCGGTTTCCACAACCCATTTCCGCGAGGATACGCACATGAAGCATGAAATCGCCCGCGCAGTGGCGCTTGTCTGCGCCAGTCTGATATTGAACGGCTGCAGCAGTATCAGTGTGTGGCCCTTCGGCGGCACCCCGGAGCAGAATCCGACGCGCGCCCCGGCCGACGCGACCGCGTACAAGTGCGACGGCGGCAAGCACTTGTTCGTGCGCTATCTGGACAAGGGCGCTGCCGCCTGGGTGATCCTGCCCGACCGGCAATTCCGCCTCAACAAGGTCGGCGCGGACAGCGGCAGCCGCTACGGTAACGGCAGCGATACGCTGGAGCTAAGAGACAAAGCGGCGACGCTGTCGGACAGCGCCGGCGTGAACTACGCCAACTGCAAGGCCTCCGGCGGCTGAGCCGGCGCATGCCACGCTGAGCAGGCTCTAGGGCTATGCCCGACGCAGGCTGAACTCAGGAAAGGACGACGCGAGGGCGTCCGGGACCGCCGCTGCGGCACACCCCGCAGGCCGGTAGGCGAGGCCGCCACTCGCGCGGAATTCCTGCAGCACATAGCGGCGCACTCCCAATTCCTTCAGGCTGAGTGCAAGGCGGCCGAGTTCCTCCGCTGACAGAAACCCTGCATGCCAAGTGGTGCGAAACTCGCAGTCCACGCCGCTCGCGAGCAATGCCCGAGCGCTCTCCAGCGCCGCCGCGCCGCTGGCGCGCACTCCCGTAATGCGCTCGTAAGCGGAGTCGAACGGCGCCTTGGCGTCGAAGCCTACCCAGTCGGCCAGGGGCAAAACCTCGGCGAAGCGGCGCAGATATATGCCGGCGCTGTGCAGGCCGATGCGATAGCCCAACGCCTTCACGGCGCGCATCGCCGCCGCCAGCCCCGGCTGGGCGGTCGGTTCTCCGCCACTGAACACCACCGCATCGAGCAGCCCGCGGCGGCGGCGCAGAAACGCCAGCACCTCGTCCCAAGCGACGTCGGCCGCCGACGCGCCCGGCTGCAAGTGCGGATTGTGGCAATAGCAGCAGCGCCAGGGACAGCCCTGGCAATACACCACCGCGGCCAGTTCGCCGGGATAATCGGTCGCCGAAAGCGGCGTCAGCCCGCCGACGCGAAGCGGCGCTGCCGCTTCCTCAGCGCAGGTCGGCGCGGCACTCGGTGAAAAACTTGCGTTCGTGATGTTCGCCTTTCTTGCCGGTGTTGAAGGATGCGACCGGCCGGTGGTAGCCCATTACGCGGGTCCACACTTCGCAGCGCTGGCGCTCGTCGTCGCGCAGCTCGATTTGGGTGAAGGCTTGGGCTTCCGTTACCGCGTTCATGACATTTCCTCCTTTGAGTTCCTCACAACATGAGGGGAAAGATCCCCTCATGCTTCCCTAAATCGGAGGCCATTTCGATAATTCTGAAATGGCCTCTCGCTTTTTCCGTGTTACGCCGCTTCGGCCTGGCGTCGCTTTTTCTCCAGCAGATCCTCGTCGCAGCGCGGACAGAATTCATGCTCGCCCGCGAGATAGCCGTGCTTGGGGCAGATCGAAAACGTCGGCGTCACGGTGATGTAAGGCAGGCCGAAACGCTCGAGCGAGCGGCGCACCAGCTTCTTGCACGCCTCGGCCGAGGTGACGCGCTCGCTCATGTACAGGTGCAGCACCGTGCCGCCGGTGTATTTGCGTTGCAGCTCGTCCTGGCGCTCCAGCGCCTCGAACGGATCGTCGGTGAAACCCACCGGCAACTGCGACGAGTTGGTATAGAAAGGCATTTCCGCCGTGCCCGCCTGCAGAATGCCGGGAAAACGCTTCTTGTCCTCGCGCGCGAAGCGATAGGTCGTGCCCTCGGCCGGCGTCGCCTCCAGGTTGTACATGTGGCCGGTCTCTTCCTGGAACGCGACGATGCGCCCGCGGATGTGGTCGAGCAGCCGGCAGGCGAAGTCATGGCCCCAGGCGCTGGTGATGTCGTGCTCGTCGGTAGTGAAATTGCGGATCAATTCATTGATGCCGTTCACGCCGATGGTCGAGAAATGATTGCGCAGCGTGCCGAGGTAGCGTTTGGTGTAGGGGAACAGGCCAGCGTCCATGTAACGCTGGATCACCTTGCGCTTGAGCTCCAGACAATTTTTGGCGATGTCCATGAGCTCGTCGACGCGCGCGAGCAGCGCCGCCTCGTCGCCACGGTACAGATGCCCGAGTCGCGCGCAGTTCAGAGTTACCACGCCCACCGAGCCGGTCTGCTCGGCCGAGCCGAACAGGCCGTTGCCGCGCTTCAACAGCTCGCGCAAATCGAGCTGCAGCCGGCAGCACATGGAGCGGATCATGTTGGGCTTGAGCTCGGAGTTGAGGAAGTTCTGAAAATACGGCAGTCCGTATTTGGCGGTCATTTCGAACAACAGGTTGGCGTTTTCCGACTCCCAGTCGAATTCCGGCGTCACGTTGTAGGTCGGAATGGGAAAGGTGAACACCCGGCCCAGATGGTCCCCTGTGGTCATGACTTCGATGTAGGCGCGGTTGATCATGTCCATTTCGCGCTGCAATTCGCCGTAGGCGAAGGGCATCTCCTTGCCGCCGATCACCGGCACCTGTTCGCGCAGGTCTTCCGGGCACACCCAGTCGAAGGTGAGATTGGTGAACGGCGTCTGCGTGCCCCAGCGCGAGGGCACATTGAGGTTGTAGATCAGCTCCTGGATGCTCTGCTTCACCGCGGCGTAGGACATGTCGTCCTGGCGGATGTAGGGCGCCATATAAGTGTCGAAGGAGGAAAACGCCTGCGCGCCGGCCCACTCGTTTTGCAGCGTGCCAAGGAAATTGACGATCTGACCGACCGCGCTCGACATGTGCTTGGGCGCCGCCGCCTCGACCTTGCCGGGCACGCCGTTGAGGCCCTCGTGCAGCAGCGTGCGCAGCGACCAGCCGGCGCAATAGCCGGCGAGCATGTCGAGGTCGTGGATGTGAAGGTCGCCCTCGCGGTGAGCGCGCCCGGCCTCGGGCGCATAGACGTGGTTGAGCCAGTAGTTGGCCACCACCTTGCCCGACACGTTCAGGATCAGGCCGCCCAGCGAATAGCCCTGGTTGGCATTGGCATTGACGCGCCAGTCGCGCCGCTCCAGGTACTCGTTGATCGAACTTTCCACATCCACCGCGGTGCGGCTGTCTTCGCGCAGTCGCCGGTGCTGCTCGCGGTAGGCGATATAGGCGCGCGCGGTGCGGTAATAGCCCGCTTTGATCAGCGCCAGCTCGACGCTGTCCTGGATGCGTTCGATATCGGGTACGCTGCTCTGGGGCAGCGTCGCGATATCGGCCAGCACGCGCTCGGCCACCGGGTCGAGCGCGGCGCGCTCGAACTCGCCGGTAGCGGCGCGCGCACGCTGCATCGCGTTCACGATCTTGGCCGCGTCGAATTCGACCAGCTTGCCGTCGCGTTTGCGGACGCTCTGCGGCAGGCCGGCGAGTTTGAACAGGGGTGAATCGAGCGGGACCTGGGTCATGGCTGTCGTCCTCTTTATTGTCTTTTTTGCAAGCTGTCGCACCGAGCGCCGCGCCTCTTTTTTGCTCATGACGCCCAGGCACTGTCCGAGGTCCTTAGCACAAGATACTGTGGCGAGGCCATAATTTAGCCCAAGGTATAGTGGTCCGCAATGGCGCACGGGCCGGCCGAAGACCTTTTTTTGGATTTTGTGACTTGGATCAAAAAATGCCGCAGAACCGTCGCGGAGGCGTCGCCAGCGAAGATCGAACGCGAGCGGTGCGCCTGTGCGCCGCGCGCTGGCGCATCGAGCGCAAGGATACGGGGGACAACCGCCTTTGAGCCTGCGTCCGGGGCAGAGAAAACCGGAGGACTAGCTCGGATAGGGCTCTAGCGTGATCTGGTCGACCGGGCAGCCCATCGCCTTTGCGATCGCGTCCAGGCTGCCGTCATCGACCACAACCGGCTGGAAGTCCTGCGCCGCCCCCTTGCTGTCGATGAAGGACTTGGCGGCGCTCTCCGAAGGCCAGATGACGACCGGATCTGGCTCCACACCGGGCAGCTGGACGCAGATCGGAAAACCGTCGGATTTGTAGACGATGGCATACATGTGCAAGCTCCAAACGCGACAGGGACGCACCCCTTCCAAAGCGGACCGGGAGCCCTGTTATGTGCAGGGTCCCATGCATAACTTTAACCCAATTTTACCGCCGTTGCGCAAGCCCGGAGCGATGCGCCGGCAGTCCTAGGCCGCGTTCGGAACCTCGGGGCCGCCGTCCCCTCTACGGCGGCGGCGGTCCGGCTGCGCCGATACCGGGGCGAGGATGCGGCAATACAAGTTCCGGAATTCCCGGTTCTCTTCCACCCCGCCACCGGCCTCGCGCGCGGCAGCCCAGGCGGCGTCGATTTCCGCCCATTCCTGCTCGCTGAATAATTTCTCCGCCAATGGCATCGCCAGCGTCTCTTCCTTGCGCATATGCTGGAAATAAAAGTCGCAGAAACCCTCGACGGCAGTGGCGAAGGCGACGAATTCGCGCCTGCCACCGGCCTCGTAGCGCAGCAGAGCCTGCTCAAGGCTGCGCATCGCTGCCGCGCCGCGCGCATGCTCGTCTTCGAGCTCGTCGATGATCTCCACCGCCTCGCCGCCACATGCGCGCAGTGGCTGAAACAGAAATTCGTCTTCCTGCGGATGATGCAGGCGCGACGAAAACGCATCCAGATAATAGAGCATGGTACGCAAGCCATCGAAATCGGGACGGCTGCTGCCGTCCCGGATGCGCTCTACCAGCGCGCGCAGGGCATGCAGTATCGCAGCCAGGCTGCGGTGCTCGTTCCTGATGATGTTGAGCGCGCTGTTCACCGGTATCCTCGTTCTTCCCACAATGCTAGGCAGAGGACACAGGCGTCACTTGACTTTGATCAAGCACAGGCCGTTTTCCGGCTCAGCCTGGACCTGATGCGAACCATGCAATCGAGCATTTCCCTGCGTGAAATCTGGCCTTCTCGGCGGAACGGGCGGGGTGACCGGCTCGTGCACCCCGGTGGAGACCGGGGCCCGATATACGTCACGGGAACCACGGCGGACGAGATTCGCAGCGCGCCGGTAACGCAGGGGGCGCCCGCCCTCTGAAGACGCGCGTTGAAGCTCAGACCTGGCTGCGCACCCAGCGGATCAAAGCGGGACCGTCCATGGCGCCCGACTGGCGCGCAATCTCTTTGCCGCGGCGGAACACGACCAGCGTGGGAATGCTGCGAATCGCGTATTGCGCCGCGATCGCCTGCTCTGCCTCGGTATTGAGTTTGGCCAGACGCATATTGGGCTCCAGCTCCGCTGCTGCCTTTTCGAAATGCGGCGCCATTGTGCGGCAGGGCGCACACCAGGGCGCCCAGAAATCCACCACCAACGGAATGTCGCTCGCCGTGACATGGCGCGCGAAGCTCGCGCCGTCGAGTTCGATCGGATGGGCGGTGAACAGCGAGCGCTTGCACTTGCCGCAAACGCCGCCCTCGGCCAGCCGCTCCGGCGGCACGCGGTTGATGACATGGCAATGCGGGCAGACGACTTGCAGGGCTTGGTTCATGCCGGTTCCTCGGCTACCGTAATACATCCAAGATGAGGGCGAGTCCGGAAAAAACCAGTGCCCCGGCGCAAACCCGCTGGCGTAAACCCGAAGAGCGGGCGCTGCTGCTGCGGCGCCCGCTCAGGTTTTGTGTTCGCGCAGGCCTGCCGGGTCGAGCAGGTGGATATTGCGGCCATTGACACGGATCAGCCCGGCTTGCGACAACTCGTGCAGGATGCGCGAAAAATGCTCGCGCGTGATGTTGAGCCGGGACGCGAGCACGCTTTTGCTCGCATCGAGCATGACATCGGCGGCTTGCCCCGGGCTGACGTGCTCGTCCAACTCCGCCAGCAGATAAGCGGTGACGCGCTCGGTGGCGCTTTTCAGGGTATAGGCTTCGATGTCGGCGATCCGCCGGCACAGGCGCTGCGACAATTCGTTCAGCATGCGGCGCGCGAATTTCGGGTTGCGCTCGACGGTGTCCAAGACCGCGTTCCTGCGAATGTGGAGCAGCAAGGAATCTGCGATCGCCTCGGCGTACAACTTATGCGGCGCGCCCGTGAACAGGACCGCCTCGCCGAAACTCTGCCCCGGCCCAAGTATTTCAACCACTTTTTCCGCCCCCCCATGCGCGAGCAAGGCGAGCTTCACCCGACCGAGCACGATGAGATACATGCCATCGCAGGGATCGCCGCGGCGGAACAATGCCGCGCCGACGGCGACACGCTGTTCCGTCGTGGCGGCGCCGACCGCCTCAAGCTGGGACAGATCGAGTTCGCGGAACAGCGGCAGGTTGCGCAGAAAATCCAGTGTGCCGAAGGAATCCCGGTGCGCGCCCATTGCGCCGCCTAGTGTGCGGACGGCGGTCGCCGCAGGCAAGGCATGTCGCCGCGCAACACGGGCGCGGCGAGGACACGGGCAAGTAGGCTGCGCGACACGAAGGCATTCCCTCAGAATAGCGCTACGGAGAAGGGGAAGCAGGCCATAGGTTACCTGATTGGCCCGCCCCAAGCCAGCGCCGCCTACCGTGGCGGCGCTCCGGCCGGCGCCGCGCCGCAGCGCTCGCAGCCGGATTCCCCGATCCGCCGGGCCTCCCGGGAAGGAGGGCCGACGATCAGGCCCCTACGCCCGCCAGCCGGTTGATCTTCGCCGGGTCGACCTTCAATCGCGCCGCGGCAGCGAGGATCTCGTTCCAGCTGTTCGCGTCCACCGGAATGCCTTCGGCGAGGCGTTTTGCGCGCCATTCGCGCTCCGGCTCGCCGGCCAGACGCACCTTGTCGAAGCCCGCGCGCGGCGGCGACGCGGTAACCCAGTCGAGAAAGGCGCGGGTTTCGCGCTCGAACGCCGCTACATCGGCGATCGCCTTCGGATCGATGATGATGGTGAGCATACCGTTCAGCACGCGCTTTTCGCCCGTGGCGGGTCCGGCGCCGGCAAGGCCCGCGGCAAGCGCGCCGCCGAGCAGTTCGCAGGCGACGGCCATGCCGTAGCCCTTGTGCTCGCCGAAGGCAAGGATTGCTCCCAGCGGTTCGACCACTGCGTAAGCCGGATCGTCGCTGTCCCTGCCCTGGTCGTCGATGATGCGGCCCAGCGGCAGCTTTTCACCCTTGTTGTGCGCGACGCGCGCCTTGCCCTGCGCGATCACGCTGGTGGCGAAGTCGAGCAGAATCGGATCGCGTCCCGCCACCGGGATGCCGACGGTAAACGGGTTGGTGCCGAAGCGCGCGTCGCTCCCGCCGAACGGCGCGACGATAGGGCGCGAGATCACGTTGACGAAATGTATCGACACGAATCCCTCGGCGACGGCCATCTCCGCCCAGGCGCCGATACGGCACAGATGGTGGGCGTTGCCCAGCGCCATGATGCAGCTGCCGAATTGCTTGGCGCGCTCGATAGCCAGGCTCATCGCCTCGCGGCCGACTACCTGGCCGAATCCCGCCTGGCCGTCGATGCGCAGCAGCGCGCCGCCGTCCATCAGCGTCTTGATGTGCGCGTTGGCCTTCAGCCCGCCCTCGACCCAGGCCTCGGAATAGCGCGGCAGCATGCCGATGCCGTGTGAATCGTGGCCGCTGAGGTTGGCCTGGATCAGGTTATCGGCCACCAGCTCTACCTCGCGCTCCTCCGAGCCGAAACCGCGCACCAGTTCACGTATCGCCGCGCCTAGCGGCTCGGCGCGGATAAAATGTGTTTCAGCCATGCGTTCTCCATTTCTTTTGTGTGCGCGGCATTATCCCACGGCACGCGGCCCGTGCTGGCCGGCGCGACGCAATTCCGCCTGCTTTTGCACCGCATCTGCGCGCGCGCGCTGCGCCAGCACCTCCAATTGCTGCCTTCCCGGGAGGTACTGCTTCGGCCAGGACACACCCTCGATCGCATAGCCCAGAGCCGCGTATTCGGCCGCCGCGCGCAGCGTGAGGCTCGGATCGGCGAGGTGCGGCCGCGCCAGCGCGCACAGGTCGGCGCGGCCCGAGGCGATGATGGTGTTTATCTGGTCAGCGCTGGTGATTGCGCCCACGGCCATGGTGGCGATGCCGGCCTCGTTGCGGATCTGCTCCGAGAACACGGTCTGGTACATACGGCCGTAGACAGGCTTGGAAGCGGGGTCGGTCTGGCCGGTGGACACGTCGATCAGATCGCAGCCGTGCGCCCTGAACACGCGCGCAATCTCCACCGCATCCGCGCCCGTCAGCCCGCCCGCAATCCAGTCGGTGGCCGAGATGCGCACCGCCATCGGCCGGTCCTCGGGCCAGGCGGCGCGCACCGCGTCGAACACCTCGAGCGGGAAACGCAGCCGGTTCGCGAGCGGCCCGCCGTACTCGTCCGTTCGCCGGTTGGTGATCGGCGAGATGAAGCTGGCCAGCAGGTAACCGTGCGCCATGTGAATTTCCAGCATGTCGAAACCGCAGGCGGCGCCCCTGATAGCGGCGGCGACGAACTGCTCGCGCACCCGCTCCATGTCGGCGCGGCTCATCTCGCGCGGCACCTGGCTGTCAGGATAGTAAGGAAGGGGCGAGGCCGCGAGGATGGGCCAATTGCCTTCCCGCAGCGGATGATCCATGTCCTCCCACATGAGTTGGGTCGAGCCCTTGCGTCCCGCATGGCCGAGCTGCAGGCAAATCCTGGCCTGGCTGTGACGGTGAGCGAAGTCCGCGATGCGTGTCCACCATTGAACGTGCTCCGGGGCGTACAGGCCGGCGCAGCCCGGGGTGATGCGCGCCTCGGCCGAGACGCAGGTCATTTCCGTATAGACCAGCCCCGCCCCGCCCAGGGCGCGCGCGCCGTAATGCACCAGGTGCCAGTCGTTGGGCGCGCCCTCGACGGCCGCGTACTGGCACATGGGCGAGACCACCACGCGGTTCGCGAGCCGCATGCCGCGAAGCGAGAACGGAGCGAACATCGGCGGCGGCGCGGCGAAATCCGGCCGCAGTGCGATGCGCTCGGTCTTTGCCACCTGGCCCGCCCACCAGCGGTCGACAGCGGCGATGAAGTCGGGGTCGCGCAGGCGCAGGTTGTCGTAGGTGATCTGTTTGGAGCGGCTCATCAGGGCGAAGTTGAACTGCACCGGATCCATATGCCAGAAGCGGCGCACGTTCTCGAAGAACACCAGGCTGACGTTGGCCGCATGCTGGATGCGCTCCGCCTCCTCGCGGCGGGCCGTTTCGTAGGCGGGCAGCGCCGCGCGCGGATCGTCGGCGTGCCGCAGCAGCGCCGCGTGCAGTGCGATCGCATCCTCCAGCGCGAGCTTGGTGCCCGAACCGATGGTGAAATGCGCGGTATGCGCGGCGTCGCCAAGGAGAACGACATTGCCGTGGTGCCAGCTCGCGCAGGCGATGGTAGGGAAATTGCGCCAGTGCGAGCGGTTGGTGAGCACTTTACCAGCGCGCCCGTCGGCGCCGCGCAGTTCCTCGGCGAACAGCCGCTCCACATACGCCGCCGTCGCCTGCTCGTCGTCGATGCTCAGCCCCGATTTGCGAAACGCCGCGTCGGTGGTTTCGACTACCAGGGTGCATTCGCCTTCGGCGTACATGTAGGCGTGCAGGTTCCAGATGCCGCACTCGTTCTCGCGAAAGCTATAGGTGAAGCCGGGCAGCCGCATATGCGCGCCCAGCCAGACGAATTTGTTGCTGCGCAGATCGACCTCCGGGCGGAAATGATCCTTGAGCGCTTCGCGCACCCGGCTGTTGATGCCGTCCGCCGCCACGATCAGGTCGGCGGCGCGATGCGCAGCCAGCCCTGCGTCCTCGGTCTCGTATCGGATGTTCACGCCCAGTTCGGCTGCGCGCCGCTGCAGGATCTGCAGCAGCGTCAAGCGCTTGATGCCGGAAAATCCGTGGCCCGAGGACTTCAGCACCCGGCCGCGGTATTGGGTATAGATATCGTCCCAATATGCGAAGCTCGCGGCGATGTCGCGGTAGGATGGCGCGTCGGCTGCGCGCAGATTGTTGAGCGTTTCGTCCGAGAGCACGATGCCGAAGCCGAAAGTGTCGTCGGCGCGATTGCGTTCGGTCACCGTCACCTCGGCCTGCGGAAAGCTCTTCTTCGCCAGCACCGAGAAATACAAGCCGGCCGGGCCGCCACCGATGATGTCCACTTTCACCGCCTGTCTCCTATGCGTGGCCTTGGTCCGGGCCATGGTAACACCGCAGCCCGGCGCGCCTAGCCAGCCGATGGCAGGGCGCCCCGGTTTGGGGCAGATCGATGCTTTTTATGATTTTTGTCAATAGCGGCGGCGTGCGCCGGGTGATGATGAAACCACGTTCAAAGTCATTTGTCTCCTCCTCCCCTTTGAACGCTTTGGCCCAGTGCGTTTTAGTCCTGGGCCTTTTTCTTTTCCGCCAGCGTTGGAAAAGCAGCCTGCCCAGGCGCTGTTGAATCGTCTATTCCTTCGCCACGGTATACCGTATACTGCACGCAATGAGGAAGCGCAAGCTTTGGCTAGAACACCCCAGCCAAAGCTTAGGCAGCATAAATACAAGAGCAGTGGCGACACTTGAGGAGGGGGTTCATGACTGGGAGCCGATCCAGTGAGGCAGTAGTCGCCGATCTCGGCGCGATCATCAAATGGCTGGACCAGCGCGGACGACTGATTCGCGTGCGTTCCGAGGTCGATCCGGCCTATCAACTTGCTTCCATCGCAGCCAAGTTCGAGCGCGGTCCGCGCGCGGTGCTTTTCGAGAAAGTCAAGGGCAGCCGCTACCCGGTCTTCATCGGACTGTACTGGTCGCGCGAGTTACTGGCCGACTTGTTCAAGCGTCCGCAGCAGGCGCTGCCTCAGCATGTTTCGCAATGCATCCGGGACTGGCAGCAGCGGCCGGTTGCGCCCGTCGTAGTGGACCAGGGACCCGTGCTGCAGGTAAGCGAACCGACCGTGGATCTGTCCCTGTTGCCGATCCCGACTCATGCAGAATTTGACGGCGGACCCTATTTCGATGCCGCGGTGGTGATCGCCAAGGACCCGGAGAACGGGGTGCGCAATGCCTCGATCCAGCGCTTCATGGTCGTCGGCAAGGACCGGCTGGCGGTCAACATTGACGCCGGCCGCCATCTCGAGACATATCTCAACAAGGCGGCCGCGCGCAGTGTGAACCTGCCCTTGACGCTCAACGTCGGCGTCGGTCCCGGGCTACATTTCGCTGCGGCAACACCTGCCGAAGCCGCGCCGATAGAAACGGACGAACTGGGGATTGCCAGTGAATTTCATGGTCGCCCGCTTGAACTGGTGCCAGGCACAACTTCCCCCGTCGAGATGGTGGCCCACGCCATGTTTGCGCTGGAGTGCGAAATTGTGCCGGGGGAACTGCACAAAGAGGGTCCCTTTGCCGAGGTCACCGGCTATTACGCGAGCGTTGCACCGCGTCCGCTGGTACGCGTCAAGAAAATTCACCGGCGGCGCCAGCCGATATTTCATACCATTCTCTCCGGCGTCGAGGTGTTTAATTCGGTGGGCTTGCTCGGTGAAGCGAACGTGCTGGCCTTGCTGCAAAAGCAGGTACCGGGCGTCAAGGATGTCTATTTTTCTCACGGCGGCTGCGGTTTCTATCACGCCGTGGTGCAGATTGCGCAGACGCGCGCCGGCTGGGCCAAGCAGGCGCTGATGGCGGCCTTTGCCGCCTTCCCTCCCCTGAAAATGGTCACCGTCGTCGACGACGACGTCGACATCCGCAATCCCGGCGATGTCGAGTGGGCGATGGCAACGCGACTCGATCCGAAGCGGGGAATCATGGTGATCGATAACGTCTTCGGCCACGGCCTCAATCCCTCGTTCCCCGACTATCTCGGTAGCAAAGTCGGTTTCGATGCGACGCGACCGTTTCCGCACACGCCCGAGTACAACCGGGCGAAGTTGCGCGACGCGAGCCTCGATGGCCTTGACATAGTCATTCCCGATTCGCTGCATGAATAGGCAAGTCCGCGGCGCGGCCGGTTGTTCGCGCAAACCCCATCTTTTCCCGACTGAGAGGTGAGACCATGAGCCGTTTCAAATGGATTCCGAGTGTCCTCGTTTCATTGGCTGCCGGTCTGTTCGCATGCGCGAGCCCGATTGCCGCGTATGCCGCAGAAATCAACCTGAGCTACGCTTTCTTTGCTCCGGCCAGAACTTTCCCGGGCAAGCAGATGGCCTACTGGGCGGAACAACTCACGAAGCGAACCGGTGGCAAGGTCAGCGTAAAGACCTTTCCCGGCGGCACCCTGCTCGGCGCCCGCGATATGTACGACGGCGTAACAAATGGCGTTGCCGACATCGGCCTTGGTTCCCCCTCCTACGACCCCGGCCGCTTTCCGCTGACATCAGGTGTTTCGCTGCCGGTAGGTTTTCCCAATGCCACCGTGGCCAGCCGCACGCTTTGGCAACTGACGCAGGAGTTCCACCCCAAGGAGTATGCGAAGTTCAAGGTGATCGCCATGTTCACCACCGAGCCCGGCTACATCATGTCGCGCACGCCGGTGCGCAATCTGGCCGACCTCAAGGGCATGAAGTTGCGCGCCGCGGGCACCGGCGTTCCTGTGCTTAAAGCCCTGGGTGCCGCACCGATCGGTATGCCGATGCCGGAAGTGCCGCAGGCGGTGCAGACCGGCGTCATCAACGGCACCATGACTTCACGCGAAGTGCTGAAAGACTTCAATCTTGCCGAATCGCTCAAGTACGTCACCGACTATCCGACCGTGGTCGTCACTTTTGCGGCGGTAATGGACCGTAAGCGCTGGGA
>CAZRMO010000063.1:0-22716 GCA_964601155.1 uncultured Enterobacteriaceae bacterium | reverse complement strand
GCCAGGGCACCGTCGCGGTATTCATCCAAGTGCTTCATGCCGCCGCCTCCGCACCTCTATCGCAATTTCGACCAAGCCACTGTCGGCGTCCGGCGGCAATCGCGGTCGGTCGCATCCCCGCTACGCGGGGCCCCTGCTCCCTGCTCATGCCGCCGCCTCCGGCGTCTCGCGCTGCATTTCGGCGAACAGCGCCAGCGTGCGCAGCGCTTCGTCCGGGTCGAGGCGGCTGATCGCGTATCCGGCGTGCACGATCACATAGTCGCCGGCTACCGCCTCCGGCACCAGCGCAAGCGATACGCGTTTCGCCACACCGCCGGCGTCTATGATCGCGTCCTCGGCCTCGATCAGCCTCAGCACCAGCGCGGGAATCGCCAGGCACATGGTCAGCCCGCCTCCGATCCGTCAGCGCTATTCGAACCCGCGCGCTGTCGGCGGCTGGCGGCAATCGCGGCCGGTCGCATCCCCGCTGCAAGGGGCAGTGGCCGGCGAGGCGAAGCAGGGGCCCCATCGGTCGATGGGGATGCGACCCGAGCCCGGACACACAGGGCCGCCGTCCACCTGCGTTCACCTACAAGCACAGATCTCCGGCTCGCGCGGGCGGACCCAGTCCTCACTTCGGCGGCCCCCTGCTCCCTGCTCATACCGCCCACCGTTCCAGGGCCACCGCCGCCTGGCCCAGCGCGAGGCCGCCGTCGTTGGGCGGTGCCTGCCTCGCCTCGAACACGTTCAGCCCTGCACCCTGCAGCGCCTCGCGCAAGTTCGCCGCGAGCACGCGGTTCATGAAGCAGCCGCCGCCGAAAACGATATTGTGTATTCCGGTCCGTGCGCTGGCCGCGCGCACCCAGTGCGCGAGCGCCGCCGCCAGAGTCGAATGAAACAGCGCTGCGCCATAGCCGCTATCCTGCGGCCGCGCCAGGTGTGCCAGCAGAGGCAGCAGATCGAGGCTGCCGTCAGCGTCGATGCGGTAAGCGTCGGCCAAGGGCGCGACGGGCCCGTGCGCCTCGGCCAGCCCTTCCAGCAACATGGCGGCCTGGCTTTCGTAAGAGCAGGTGTCGCGCACGCCGAGCAGGCCCGCGGCGGCGTCGAACCAGCGGCCGGCGCTGCTGGTCGGCGGCGAGTTGAGCCCGCGCGCCAGCATTTGCGCCAGCGCCGCGCCGCCGCGCGCGGCGTAACGCGGCTCGATTTCGCTTGCCCGGCCCAGTTCGTGCAGCGCCGAAGCGGCCATGCGCCAGGGTTCACGCGCGGCGCGATCGCCGCCCGGCAGCCGCAAGGCGCGCACATGCGCAATGCGCTGCGCCATCCCGGAGTGCACGCGCAGCAGTTCGCCGCCCCAGATGCCGCCGTCATCGCCCAGGCCCGCGCCGTCCAGGGCCAAACCGAGCAGCGGCGCACGCAGCCTGTGCTCCGCCGCCACCGCGGCGATATGCGCGTGATGGTGCTGCACCACCACCAGCGGCAGTCCGTGCCGCCCGGCAAACGACGCCGCGTAGCGGCTGCTGTAGTAGTCCGGATGCAGATCGTGCGCCACCAACGCCGGCTCGACTTCGAGCGTGCGCAACAGATGCTCTACCGTCTCTTCGAGCGCGCGGCGGCTCGCGGCGCTGTCGAGGTCGCCCACGTGCGGCGAGAGAAAGGCCTCATCGCCACGCGTGACGCAAACCGTGTTCTTCAGATGGCCCCCTAGCGCGAGTACCGGGGGACCGCGCCGCGCGAGGCGGATGGGCGCGGGCGTATAGCCGCGCGCGCGCCGGATGAACGCTGTGCCATGTGCGTCCGCGCGCAGCACGCTGTCGTCGCAACGCGCAACGATGTCGCGATCGTGCAGCACAAAGGCATCCGCAACCGCGCCGAGCCGCTGCAGCGCTTCCGCGTTCGACGCGGCGAGCGGTTCTCCACCCCTGTTTGCGCTCGTCATCACCAGCACCAGCGGCTGCGCCTCGGCCAGCCAGCCGCAGCCGTCCGGGCGCCCGGCGGCCTCGTGAAACAGCAGGTATTGCAGCGGCGTGCAGGGCAGCATCGCGCCGAGCCAGGCGACCCCGGGCGCAATGCCCGCGAGCTGCGCATCGCAAGCCGCCTTTTTTTGCAGCAGCACGATAGGGCGCTCGCGCGCTTCGAGCAAGGCGGCTTGCGCCGGTCCGACTTCGGCCAGGTTTGCCAGCGACGCGGTAGCGGCGACCATCACGGCAAAGGGCTTTTCTTCGCGCGATTTTCTCGCGCGCAGCCGGGCTAGCGCCGCGGCGTTGCGCGCGTCGCATGCAAGATGGAAGCCGCCCAGTCCTTTCACCGCGACGATCTCGCCGCGGCGCAGGCGCGCCAGTGCCGCCGCGACCACGTCGCCTTCATACAAGGGCGTCCCTGCGTGGTCAGCGAGCGCGAGCGCCGCGCCGCAATCGGGGCAGGCATTGGGCTGGGCGTGGAAGCGCCGCGAACCCGGTTCGACGTACTCTTTGCCGCAGGCGGGGCATAGCGCGAACGCAGCCATGCTGGTGTTGGCCCGGTCATAGGGCAGCGCACGGCTGATGGTATAGCGCGGTCCGCAGTTGGTGCAGTTGATGAAGGCGTGGCGGTAGCGCCGATCCTGCGGGTCGAGCAGTTCCGCAAGACAATCAGCGCAAATCGCGGTGTCGGCGGCGAATCCGGTGTTCGTCCGCCCGGCCCCGCTGGCGACGATGCGGAAGTCCTGTCCGGCGTCGGCGCGCAGCGCGCGCGTCTCGATGGCGTCTATGCGCGCGAGCGGGGGTGCTTCGCGCGCCAGCCGCGCGACGAATCCCTCCAGCTTGTCGGTCTGCCCCTGCACCTCGATCGCCACCCCGGATGGATCGTTGCGCACCCAGCCGGCGAGCTCGAGTTCGTGCGCGAGCCGCCACACGAACGGACGAAACCCTACGCCCTGCACTGCGCCGCGGATGCGGACCGCTCGTCGCGCGACGGTCTGCGCCAGCGCGCTGGAAGCCACACTCATCCGCCCGGACTCCCTTCGGCCAGCGATTGCGGCGCTGCCGTCACGCGCTGCGCAAGCGCCGCATCGCAGGCGGCGGCGCGCATGGCGCCTGCTTCCCGCGCCAGCCACGCCAGCCATTGCGCGATGCCCTCGCCCGTCAGCGCGGATACCCCGATGACGGCGAGATCCGGATTGGTGCGGTGCGCGTTGTCGACGCAACGCCCAAGGTCGAAGTCCAGGTGCGGCAGCAGGTCGATCTTGCTCAGCAGCATGAGCGAGGCGCGCCGGAACATGTCCGGATACTTGAGCGGCTTGTCCTCGCCTTCGGTAACCGACAGCAGCACCACCTTGTGCGCCTCGCCCAGGTCGAACGCGGCGGGACATACGAGATTGCCCACATTCTCTATCATCAGTATGCCGTTCTGCGGCGGGTCCAGCTGCGCCAGCGCGTGCCCGACCATATGCGCGTCGAGATGGCAACCCTTGCCGGTGTTGATTTGCACGGCGTTCGCGCCGCTTGCACGGATGCGCTCGGCGTCGCGGCTGGTCTGCTGATCGCCTTCGATCACGCTGATCGGGTATCCCTCGCCCAGCGCCTGTATCGTCTTCACCAGCAGCGCCGTCTTGCCCGCTCCGGGAGCCGAAACCAGATTGAGCGCAAATATCCCGCGCTCGCCCAGGACTGTGCGGTTGTGCGCGGCGTAGCCGTCGTTTTTCGCCAGAATATCCTGTTCGATCCTGAGCATGCGCGCCGGATCCAGTCCGGGCGCGTGGGCATGCGCCGGCACCGAGCCGTATTCGGCCGCGTGCACGTCGTTTGCGTGGCCCTGCGCCGATCTATGCGCAAGCGCCGGTTCATGAGCATGGCTATGCAGCGCGCCGGTCTCATGCGCGCGCGCATGATCCTGCGCTCCGCCCTCGAACGTGACGTCATCTGAACCGCATCCGCATGTAGTGCACATCGTCACCTCCCGCTTTGCCGCCGTCCACAGGCGACCTATTCCGCTTCCAATTGCTGCACCCGCATCTGCGTCCCTCCGGTCACCCTCAAGCGGTATCCGCCGCAATAGGGACAGGCATCGCCGAACCTTGCGAGCGCGACCGGCTGGGAGCACTCATTGCACCAGGCGCTGCCCGCGGCCGCGACAATCTCCAGGCGCGCGCCGTCGGCCACGCTGTCACGGGCCACGGCTTCGAAGCAAAACCGCATTGCCTCGGGTTCCACGCTGGAGAGCTGCCCGATTTCCAGCCAAAGCGCACGCACGCGCCGGAATCCCTCGCGCCGCGCTGCATCCTCGACGATTTGCAGCACCTCTTCGGCCAGCGCCATCTCATGCATGGGTGGATTCCATTTACGACCCGGGACCCGGAACACAACGCGCGTCGACGCCCGGCTGCGGCGGCGGCTGCGATGCTTAGCCGGCGATTTCGCTCATGCCGCGCCCATGCCTAAGCTACGCGTTGCGCGTGAACGGCATTTGATTTTGGTCAAAGGAAGCGAAGCGGGAGGCGTGCGCCTCATTCGGTGAATCTGAACAGACACTAGCCCGCGAAACGGGTGACGAACTCTTCCGCATCGACGGGCGGGCCCTTGAAATTCGCCTGCATAAAGTCGCAACCGAGTTCCAGCAATCGGGCCGCCTGCGCTTCGTCCGCGGCGCCCATGGCGACGACATTGAGTTTCAGACCGTGAATCAGCTCGATGAGCGAGCGCAGCACGCCTTCGGAGCGGGCCTGCCCGATCCAGTCGCGCGCCATCGCCAAGTCGATCTTGATCTCCTGAAATGGCATGGTCGCAAGCCAAAACAGCGAAGACAACGGCGCGCGCACGTCGTCGATCGACAGTTTTACGCCGATCCCCTGCAAGCGCACAATTGCCGCCTGCGCCTGCGCCTGCGCCTGCAGCGTTGGAAAATCCTCGATCTCGATGACCAGTCTGCCCGGGCGCAAGGACCATGTTTGCAACGCACGCTCGACCAATTCGGGAAGTCCGGGTTCAAGCAAACCGCGCGCCGGCAAATTGATCGCGATGCGCAAGTCCAGTCCTGCACGTTGCCGGAACTCCGAACAATTGCGTAGCGCCCGGTTCAACAGCGCCGAGATCAGCTTGCTGACCAATCCCCCCGCTTCCGCCACAGCGATTGCGTCGCGCATCGGGACCAGGTCGCGGCTGCCGTTGCGCCAGCGCAGCATGGCTTCGACGCCCATGATTTGCCCGAAGCGCAAGTCGAATTGCGGCTGAAACGCCAGATCGAGCGCGTCTTCCGCAATCGCCGAGCGCAGCCGGCCTTCCTCGATCAGCTGCGCTGCAGGGGAATTCCCTCCCGCGTCGAAAGTTGCGACGTGGCTCGGCAGGACGGAGGCTGTAACGCAGGCGTTGCGCGCCTGCTGCAGCAGCGACTCGGCATCGTCCGCAGTCCCGGGAAACAGCGCGATCCCGACCGACGGCGACGCGTAGATCTCCGCGTCCCCGAGCCAGAGGGGTGCGTTCAGCGTACGCCGCAATTTTTCAGCCGCGAGCAGGGCCAGCTGCGGGCCCTCCACTACGCAAAGAGCGCAGGCCAGCTCGTCGCGCCCGAGCTCCCAGACGAAATCGCCGGGCCGCATCACCTCGGCGCTCAGGCTGGCGACAATCCGGGCGCGGACCATGTCGCCGACGCGATAACCCCACAAGGCGTCGATGCGGCCGATGACCCCGCAGTCCACGAGCAGCAAAGCCAGGCTCTGTCCGTCCGCTCGCCGCTGTTCGATGCAGCTGCGCAAACGATCTGGAAACGAAGCTGCTGCGGCAACAGGCGACGCGGCGTTTCCCGCATCCGGTCCGGCCGGATCGGCCGGGCTCAAAGGAACAGTTCCCTCGGATCAACCTTTATCGCGTCGTACTCGAGCGTGCGGCGAATCCGGTAAATTTCGTCCGGCGTGGCCTTGGGCTCTTTCGCCAGATCGAGCATGGTATAGGGTCGCTTCTCGTACCCCTTCGCATCCTTGACCACCATCACGCGCGGCTGCAGACGGCGCAGAGGATTCTGGGCAATCACGATTCCCACCTCGCCGGTATTCAGTTCAACCGCGCTGCCGACCGGATACACGCCGACGCACTGGATGAACTGCTCGACCAGCGCCGGCTGGAACAGGCTGCCGCGGCCCTTGTAGATGACATTGAGCGCGTTCGACGGCGACATGTGCTTCCCCTGCGGCGGCGGCGCGACCAGCGTATCGAACGCATCTACGATCGCGGCAATCATCCCGGGCAGAGCGATCGCCACACCACGCAGGCCGCGCGGATAGCCGGAGCCGTCGAAATGCTCGTGGTGAAGAGAGGCAAGCCCCGGCAGCTCGTTCGGCAGGCCCGCTGTCTTGGTCAGTATCTCGACCGAGTTGTCGACGTGCGTCTGATACAAGGCCGCCTCTTCCTCGGTCAACGGCTCCCGCTTTTCAAGAAGCGCGCTCGGCAGCTTGAGCTTACCCGCATCCTGCAGCAAGCCGAGCAGCCCGAGCAGCTCGATGCTCTCGCGCGGCAATTGCAGAAAGCGTCCGAAAATGCTCATCGTAACCGATACGTGCATGGCTCGGCTGAAGGATTCGCCGCTCTTCTGCTGCATTTGCACCAGCAAAGTGGCCGCGTCCGGATTGCGCACCACGCTCTCGGTGATATCCGACGCAGCCTGCCGTACTTTTGCGCCGTCAACGGCGCCCCCGACCTGCACGTCGCGGCTGATCTGGCTGAGCACATTGGTCGTCTTCGCGATGGCGCTGCGCGCCAGGGGCAACTCGGCATCCAGGGTCACGCTGTCCTGATAGACCGTAGTACCGCGAATGCTGGCCGCCGATGCGGCCGCTAACGCCCGCGTATCTTCCAGATCCTCCTTATCCGGGTCGACATACACCAGTTTGCAGAACTGCTTGATCGTGTCGATCTGCTTCTGATCCCTCAGGATAAAACCCTGAAATATGAACGGGGTTTCTGTCCACGGACGATCGAGCTTCGACACGTACATGCCCAGCTTCAGTTCGTTGACCGCAATTTCCTTCAGTTCCATATCAATACCTTCAATACCTGCTCTGTACTGTCCATACGCCGTCCCAGTCTGCCCCGGGCGGCTTGCTTTCAAAAATGCGGCAGCGCTCGAGATAGATCTGCGATGGACGGTCCTGCGGATTGACAGCGAGCACTTCGCCAAAACAGCTCGCCGCCTCTTTCCATTTGCGCCGGCGATAGCGCGATACGCCTTCGGTGAACCGCGCCACGGCAAGCTCCCGCTGCGGAAACGATTCGTCCGTGTGATGCCCGATCACCTCGTAGATCGCGAACGGCGCCGCAATGCCGCGCACCCGGATCAGGTCGATTTCACGCATCTGGGACCGGTCCTTCATCCGCTCGTAGGTCTGGCTGCAGATTAGCACCGAAGTGCCGTAATACTTGTTCGCGTCTTCCAGCCGGTGCGCAATATTCACGCGGTGGCCGATCACAGTGTACTCGAGACGTTTGGGCGAGCCGATATTTCCCGCCACCACATCGCCGGAGCTGATGCCGACGCCGATCCTGATCGGCTGGCCCCCTCGCGCCTCCAGCCGGGCATTCAGCTCGCGCAGGCTCACCATCATCTGGTTGCCGACTCTCACCGCATTCTCCGGATCATCCTCGTGTTGCAGCACCGAACCGAACACCGCCATGATCATGTCGCCCATGTATTTGTCGAGCACACCCTTGTGGGCGAAGACGATGTCCACCATGTCGGTGAAATACTCGTTGAGCAGGGCCACCGTTTCCTGCGCACCCAGGCGCTCCGAGATGGAAGTGAAGCCGCGGATGTCCGAAAACAACACGCTTACTTCCCGGTTGATGCCGCCAAGCTCCGCGCCGCCCTTCTCGAGCAGCTGGTCCATCACCGCCTTGCTCATATAGCGCGACAAGGTGTTGCGCAGGCGCTTCTCGCGTGTGATGTCCTCCATCATCAGCATGTAGCCGATCGGCTCGTCGATCAGGCTCTTCAGCGGCACGGTGGTGAGATCGACGGAAATTGCCTGCGCGCCGTCCACGAAAAGGTCGGTGTCCACCGCAATGTCGGTCTTGCCTGCAAGGCGCACCCTGTCCATGCTCCTGGCCACCCATGCATTGCGGCCTTCAAACAATTCGCGCAGCGGGCGTCCGACCAGTTCGTGCTCCTTGCGGCGCAGAATACGCAGCGCGGATTCGTTGACTTTGCGCAGAACCCCACCCGCATCGAGCGTGAGCACGGCGTTGCTCATACTGCGCAGGATCGATTCATTGTAATTGCGCTCGGCGCTGATCTCCTCGAACAGCTGCGCGTTCTGGATCGATACTGCCGCTTCGGCGCAAAAGGCCCGCAGGCGGCGCTCATCCGCGGGGCCGAACTCGCCCAGTTTGCGGTTGAGTATCTGCATCACGCCGATCACGCCATCGCCTTTGGCCACGATAGGCATGCACAGCATGTTGTGGGTCCGATAGCCGGTGCGCTGGTCTATTTCCTGTTGGAAACGCGCGTCCGCGTAGGCGTCCGGTATATTGATGGCCTTGCCCGAGGTAAAGCACTCTCCGGCGATGCCTGCGTTGGCGGGAAAGCGGATTTCCGCGCTATCGATGCCGCCCGCAAGGTGCGAAAACAGCTCGTTACGCTTGGCGTCGTACAAATACAGGGTTCCGCGGTCCGAATCGAGAAGTTGTGTCGCCGCCGCCAGAATCTTGGCGAGCAGTGGTTGGAGACGCATTTCCGAAGCGTTCGAGCTGACGACCTCCAGCAACGTCGCCTCTTCGCGCTGCTGGCGCTCGACTTTTTCGAACAGACGCGCATTCTCGAGCGCGGCGGCGGCCTGCTGCGACAGTTCCTCGAGCAGGCGCTGATCCTCCTCATCGAAGTCGCCGCCGCGCTTGTTCAGCACCTGTGTAACGCCGATCACCTCCTGGCGCTTGTTGCGGATGGGAACACACAGGATATTGCGGGTGCGATAACCGCTGCGCCGGTCGACATCCTGGTTGAAGCGTGAATTGGAATATGCGTCCGCCGCGATGATTTCCGCCTCTCCCGTGGTAAACACCGATCCGGCAATCCCGACATCGCTGGGAAAACGGATTTCCCCCATTACGCTGCCTTGCATCACGCGCGAGTAGAGCTCCTTGGTTTCAGGGTCGTACAAGAACAGGGAACTGCGATCCGCATTCAGCGTCTGCGTGACCACTTCCATCAGGCGCGGAAACAGCACATCAAGGGAGAGACTGTCGGATATGCGGTTGGCGATATCGGCAACCGCCGAACTGCGGCGCGCCACCTCGGCCATCTGGAAAAGCAGCTGCACCTTCTCCGCCTCGCCCAAGCCCCACAGCAGCTTTTCGATTTCGGGCGGGCTCAGCCGGCGCTCGACGATCGCGCGTATCGCTTCAAGGCCGATTTGCATGGCAACAGGGATCCTTCACCGAAAAAGCCGTTCTGGGCTCATCGGATTTTCGCCGGCAAACGGCTGCGACACTCCACGCCTCACCATACCCGCAGCTTGAGCTGAACCGCCAGGGCGCCGTCGAAACGGTTTGCAATGGTGGGAATAAGCGCAATATTGACGCCCAGTCTCCTGCCCTCGATCGACAACAGCGGCAGCGGCGCGACGAACCAGCCGCCATTGCGGTAGTTCGGATAGCCGTCGAATGCGCCAACTGCGATACCGGCGCCCACATCCAAACCGGCCAATTTCCAGTGCAACGGGCGCCATTGGTAGGCGGCGAAATGGGTTCTTGCGCGATTGCTGTTGATAAAGCTGCCCGCCATCAACAGATGATCCCGCGCCAGCGCAACTTCGGCGCCGAAGCCGATGTTGTTGTTGCGCAAATGCTTGCTCGTGTCGAAGTGCTGCGAGTAGATACCGGGATTGAGCCAGACCTGCGGCCAACTCTCCTGCGGCGGCGTGCCGCCTGCGTGGGCGGCGGCAACATACAAAATACCGCTCAGCAGCGCCAGCGCGCGCAGGCGCTTACCCGATTTGCCGGGCGCGACCGGGCCGACCGCGTGGCGGGTGCTTGTGTTTGGTTCCATCGGTATCCCCTTTTCCCATTCTTTTCCGTGATTTTACCGGTTTTGCCGCGGCTTCGTCTCTGATCCTGGCGCAAGATGTCGCAACGGCCAAGGGCGGGAGGCACCCGATAGACGCAATTTCCGGCCAGGCTTCGGCCACGCAATTGCGCCGGCCGGACATCAGGAGACCGCCTCGCGCATGGTCACGAACTCCTCGGCTATCGTCGGGTGGATGCCGATGGTGGCGTCGAACTGGCGTTTGGTCGCGCCGCACTTGAGCGCCACGGCGAAACCCTGGATGAGTTCGCCGGCGTCGGGGCCGACCATGTGCACGCCGAGCACGCGCTCGGTCTTCCGCTCCACCACCAGTTTCATCAGCACCCGCTCGCCGCTACCGGTCAACTGGTGACGCAAAGGGCCGAAAGTCGTGCGGTAAACATCGATCTCGCCGCAACGCTCGCGCGCTTTCGCCTCGGACAGGCCGACGGTGCCGATGTTGGGGTTGCTGAAAATCGCGGTCGGAATGCCCTCGTAGTCCATGCTGCGGCCACCGGAACCGAACAGGTTCTCGGCCACGACCATGCCTTCGGCGAGCGCCACCGGCGTCAGCAGCACGCGGTCGATCACGTCGCCCACGGCGTAAATCGAAGGCACGTTCGACTGAAATTTCGCGTCCACCACGACCGCGCCGTTGGCGGCGAGCTTCACGCCGGCCTGTGCGAGGCCCAGGCCACCGGTATTCGGCGCGCGGCCGGTTGCGTACATGACGCAGTCGGTTTCCAGCGCCGTACCGTTTTCCAGGGTCGCGCGCAGCGTACGCTCGTCCGCGGCGCGCGCGATGCGCTCGATGTGGCTGTTAAAACGGATGCGCACGCCCTTCTTTTCCATCTCCCCGGCGAGAAAACCGCCGAGGTCGGCATCAAATTCCCTGAGCAGCTGTCCCCTGCGGTAGATGAGCGTGGTGTCCACGCCGAGCCCGTTGAAAATGGAGGCGAACTCGACCGCGATATAGCCGCCTCCCACCACCAGCACGCGCCGCGGCAATTCGGCCAGGTGAAATGCCTCGTTGGAGCTGATGGCGAGTTCGGAACCGGGGATGCGTGGCACCACCGGCCAGCCACCGGTGGCGACGAGAATGTAACGCGCGCTGAAACGCCGGCCGTCGACCTCCACGGTATGCGCGTCGACCAGCGCGGCACGGCCGCGTAACAGCGCGACCCCGGCGTCGGCAAGCAACTTGGCATACACCCCGTTCAGTCGCTCGATCTCGCGATCCTTGTTGGCAACCAGGGTGCGCCAGTCGAAGACGGGGGCGGCTGTGCTCCAGCCGTAGCCGGCCGCATGGCCGAAATCTTCGCCGTAGTGCGCCGCGTAGGAGAAGAGTTTTTTCGGTATGCAGCCTACATTGACGCAAGTGCCGCCCAGGTAGCGCTCCTCCGCGGCGGCAACGCGCGCGCCGAGTCGGGCGGCAAAGCGGCTCGCGCGCACCCCGCCCGAGCCGGCGCCTATGGTGAAAAGGTCGTAGTCGTACTGCGTCATGTCCTTGCCTCCCGCGCCCCGTGCGTCCGCAAAGCGCGTCATGCAATGATGGAATAGTTTCCCTCATGCCGCCGGAGTCGGGTCGGGGCGAAATGCATCTTTTGCTACGGCTTGCCAATCTGCGCTTTTCCGCCCGCATGGTAGCCTAATGGCCTGCACTTGGCAGCAAACACCCGGGAGGTTCTGCTACCCTTGGGGGTATCAAGTTCACGGGAATGCGCATGAATCGACTCCACGCACTGCTGGGCAAACTCCCGCGCGAGGTGCTCACGGGCGTGCGCCGCGGCATCGAAAAGGAAAGCCTCCGTGTCGGGCCGGACGGAATGCTCGCCGACACACCGCATCCGCGCGGACTCGGGTCGGCGCTTACGCACCCTCACATCACCACCGATTTCAGCGAGTCCCAGCTCGAACTGATTACCGGGGTACACACGAACGTGGAAGCCTGCCTCGCCGAACTGACCGAGATTCACCAGATTGTCTACCGGCATGTGGGTGACGAACTGCTGTGGTGCACCAGCATGCCCTGCGACCTGCCGGCCGATGACGACATACCGCTCGGACAATACGGCAAGTCCAACCTGGGCCGCGCCAAGACTATATACCGCAACGGCCTGGCACATCGCTACGGCAGGCGCATGCAGACCATTTCGGGCGTGCACTACAACTTCTCCATGCCGGAGGCGGCCTGGGCCATATTGCAGCAGGCCGAGGCGCGCGGCGGCTCGGTGCTCGCCTATCGGACCGAGGGATATTTCCACCTGATCCGCAACTTCAGGCGCCATTCCTGGCTGTTGCTCTACCTGTTCGGCGCGTCGCCCACGGTATGCCGCAGCTTTGTCGCCGGGCGCAAACACGCACTGCGGGAATTCAACTCCGGCACGCTGTTCCTGCCCGGTGCCACCTCCTTGCGCATGGGACCACTGGGCTACCAGAGCGATGCGCAGGGGTCGCTCGCGGTGAGCTTCAACAGCCTCAGGAGTTACGCGGAATCATTGAATGCCGCGCTCACCGAACCGTATCCACCCTACGAAGCCATCGGCCTGCGCGACGGCGAGGATTACCGGCAACTCGGCACCACGCTGCTGCAGATCGAGAACGAGTTCTACGGCACCATCCGGCCGAAACCGCGCTTTCGCTCGGGAGAGCGGCCGCTGTACGCCTTGGGCGAAAGCGGCGTCGAATACATAGAAGTGCGCTGTATGGACAACGACCCGTTCTGCCCCATAGGCATAGCAGCCGGCACGATGCGCTTTCTGGACGTGTTCCTGCTGCATTGCCTACTGCACGAGAGTCCACCCGACACCCCGGAGGAAATCGCGGCGATGTCGAACAACCAGCATGAGGTCGCCGAGCGCGGCCGGGACCCCGATCTGCGCTTGAGCCGGCGCAAAGACACGCTCGCTTTAGACGAATGGGCGCGCGAACTGCTCGACCAGTGCGCGCCAATCGCCGCCGCGCTGGACGCCGCGCATGCCGGCGGCGCATACCGGGATGCCCTGGATGAAGCCCGTGCCGCCGTCGCGGATTCTTCGACCACGCGTTCGGCACGCGTCATCGCGGCAGTTGGAGCGACTGAGGACAAGTCCAACATCGCTTTCGCCCTGGCCCAATCCAAACGCCACCGACGCACGCTGGAGGATCTGCCCTTGCCGGAGGAAGTGGCGGCGCGCTACGCGCGCATGGCCGAGGAATCGCTCGCCGCACAGCACAGAATCGAGGCCGCGGACAGCATCCCCTTCGAGACCTACCGCCGGCAGTACCTGTCCAGTGATCTGCTGGGAGGCGCGCTGCTGCGCACCTGAGAAAGCCGCCTTCATCCCAGATGGATGCGGATGCAGCCGCCGCTAGGCGTCTTCCTCGTGCCTGCGCCGCATGAAACCGCCGACCTGATTGCCGATCTCCCGCGCTGCTGCGAGCAACTGGGTATCCGGCTCGCGAATTTCGCGGCTGTGGAAGGCGAGTACGCCGATCGTCTTTCCCTCCGCTTTCACCGGAAACACGAAGGCGCCGCGTATCCCGGACTGGGCCCTGAAAATCGCCGTCAGCGCGCGCGCATCCTTGGTGATATCGGGAATCCACAGCGGCTGCCCCGACTGCCACACCTTGCCCGCCATGCCTTCGCCGGGTGCGTAACTGAACTCGTGTGCCGCCGAGAGAAACCCCTGCAGCGTTTCGTCGGAAATGCTCCAGTAATCAATCGGCCGCAACTTGCCGGCCAGCTCGTCGACTCCAAGATAGCGGCCGCACTCCCAGTTCAGCGTCTGGCATAGCGCGCGGATCACCGCTCTGAGCGCCTCGGAGGTGCCGTCCGCGCCGTCGAGGCAGCGCGCCACGGCGTACTCGAGCGCAATCATTTGCTCGGCGCGCTTGCGCTCGGTGACGTCACGAAACATGCAGATCGCGTGCCATTTCGAGTCTATGCTCACTCCGGAAATGGAAACTTCGGTGACGATTTCCGTCCCGTCCTTGCGCAGACCCGCGAGCTCCACGGTGCTGCCGATGACCGGCCCCTTACCGGTTCTTCTGAAATCGATGAAATTTCTTTCGAATTCCGTGCGGTATTGCGCAGGGATGATCAGCTGGTGCAGTGTCTTCCCGCGCACCTCTTCCGCCCGGTAGCCGAAAATCCGCTCGCCGGCCTTGTTCCAGTAGGCGATCTTGCCCTTGTGATCCACCATGACGACGGCATCCTGCGCGGCCGCACTGATGACGCGCAACCTCTCTTCCGCCAGGCTGTGCCGCGCCAGCACCTCGCGCATCATGTACATCGAGGCGACGATAAGCAACGCGAAGCCCAGTCCCATCCAGTCGTCGGCGACTTTAAAGTATGCGGAATCGGCATCGCCGTGCGCGACGCTATAGCTCAGGACGGTGCGGAACCATTGCACCAGCAAGGCGCCGGAGAGAAGAATCCAACTCACGACCCAGCCCGACAGGCGAATGTCGGAAAAGGCGAACGCGATGCCGATCAGCAGCAGGAACAGCGAAGCCAACTGGATCGATGTCAGCATTCCGGTTACCGGAGACGAAAGCGGGGCGCTACGCTGGAATGCATGATCACCAAGTAAGAACCCTACCGGCCAAGTCCCCGGATTATTTTGAGGTGCCAGAATTACACGCCATCCGGCCCCTGCGAGTCAAGCGCCGCCGCCTCGGCGCAGCGGGAGTTAGCCGGCCGTCCTGGGACCGACTAGGCTACGAATAGTCACGTTAGCCGTTTCGCAATTTCCGCACCGCGACTGACGGTGGGAATCTGTCTAACCGGTGCCGGTACACTGGGAGATTCGCTGAAGCGACCGCCAGTCCGACAGAAGCCGATTTCCAGCGCACCTTCGATTGCGTATTCGGCCGAAATTCACCCGCACAGCTTCCTAAAGACGCGAATCTTGGATATACTCGTGCCATGAGCGCAAACAGCTCGCGGCACTGCATCCAGCAGCGCCGATTTTCGAAAACCTCCCCCCGCCGCGTCTTTTTCATGGGCGTTTGTTGTCCGGCGCCAAACGACGTTATTTGCCTGCCTTCCATCGTTCTCCCACCGTCCTACTATGCGGTGCGCTTGGCGGCACACCGAACAGCGCGATAAGGGCCATCATTTGGACTCCGGACGTATATTTTCCGCTGCTGCGTTCCGTGCCGGATTTCACCTGCGGCGCGCGGACCGGCTGAATCGCGCGCCGACTCACGCCCGTGATCCGCTGCGGCGGGGGCCTCCCGAGCGAACTGCAGATATCGGCGCGAAGCTCCAGCGGGAGACGGCATGACGTTTCGCTCCGACGACCGGCTCGTAGATCCTGCGGTGACGGGGGTATGGCGCTTGTCCGACCTCAGACGGCAGGACCTTCCGCGCATGGGCAACGATGCACCCCGTACCGGAGAACGCCTGCTGGTAGTGGATGACGACGAGGCAACCCTGCTCCTAATGCGTCATTACCTCGAGTTCGTGGGGTATCAGGTCCATGGTGCCTCCAATGGCCTGCAAGCGTTGAGGCTGGCGCGCAGCGACAAACCCGCCGTCGTTCTGCTGGATGTCGAACTCGCCGGTATGAGCGGTATCGAAATCTGTCGCATCCTAAAGGCCGACCCCGAAACCCTGATGATTCCGGTCCTGATGGTCACGAGCCACGACCGCAAGGAGGATCGCATCGACGCCTACGAGGCGGGCGCGGACGATTATCTGATCAAGCCCATCAGCCGCGAGGAGCTGCTGGCACGGGTGCGGGCCGCGGCGCGCCTGTCGGGCGCTTTGAGCATGCTGGAGGCCGAACGTCGCAGCAACGAGGTCCGCAGGCGCGAGCAACTGGTCGCGGTCCTTGAACGCTACCTGTCGCCCCGAGTTGTGGCGCAGGTACTCCTCAATGAGCAGGACCCGACCGTTTTGCTGACGTCCAAGGACCGCAAGACCGTCATCGCGATGTTTGCGGACCTGCGCGGCTTTACCGCGATGGCGGAATCGCTCCCGGCAGACCGGGTGGTGCAACTGCTGAACGACTATTTCGGATTGCTTGCCGAAGTCGCTCAGGCTCACGATGGCACCATATTCAACATGGCCGGCGATGGATTACTCGTGGGATTCGGTGCGCCCTTGGCGCAGCCCGACGCGCCGACGCGAGCATTGCGCGCCGCCTGCGAGACTTTGTGGCGCTTCGAAGCGCTGTCGCGCGAATGGCGCTCCAAGTTCGGGGTGCGGATCGGTCTATGCATTGGGCTAAGCCAGGGCGAAGCCGTCGTGGGCAACGTCGGTTCGCCCACTTATATGAGCTACACCATGATTGGCGACACGGTCAACGTGGCCGCGCGTCTCGGTCAGGCCGGGAAAGGCAGCGAGATCCTGCTTTCCCAGAGCATGCACGACGCGACCAAACCGTTTCAAATAATTTTGACGCCGGAGGCCTTGCCGCCCCTGGTACTAAAGGGGCGGTCTCGGGCGACCGCCGTATACCGCATTACCGTCGAGGCCGCAGGACGACTCGTTCCGCTGCGGGCGCCGGCACGATAATGCTGTCGGTACTGCTCATCGACGACGCCCTGGAGTACCGTGTCTTGTGCGCGGAACTGGTTCGGACGCAATGGCCGAACGCGTCGGTGGAGCAATGGGACCCCGTCATGCAGGGAATGCCGGACGTCGACCACGATCTGTCGCAATACGATGTGATTCTGCTCGATTTCGACCTGGGCGCGGAAGATGGACTGAAGTGGCTGAAGATTCTGTGCGCGCGTGCGGGTTGTCCGCCGATCGTGATGGTCACTGGCGCGGGCAGCGAAGACTTGGTGCTGGCAGCGATGCGTGCCGGCGCTATCGACTACATTCCCAAGGCTACGCTGTCGGTCAGCCGCCTGGCGGTGGCGATCGGGGAGGCGCTCGCCCTGTCTTCCGTGGACCAGCCCTTCCCCGGCCGGCGGCCCGGCCAAAATGTGGCCCGTCGCCGCTCTGCTATCGCCCCAGAGGGCTACCGCCTGGTGCGCCAGATCGGAATCGGCGCCTCGTCCGTGATCCACCTGGCCGAACAGATCGCCGACGGCACCCAGGTGGCGGTCAAGTTGCTGCGCTCGCGCCTCAGCGGCGACACGGAGATCATGAAGCGGTTCGAGCAGGAGCGCAGGATCGTGCTTGGCCTGAACAGCCGTTACGTCGCCAAGGTCTACGATCAGGGCGTCGTCGCTGGACGGGCTTATATCGTGATGGAATACTTCGAAGGCGGCGACCTGAAGCGGGAAATCGTCCAGGGTATCGAGGCAACGCGAGCCGTCGAACTGCTTTACCGGATAGGACAGGCGCTCGCGCATTTGCACGATGAGGGCATCATTCACCGCGACTTGAAGCCTGACAACATCATGTTCCGGGATGACGGCAGCCTTGGCATCCTCGATTTCGGCATCGCCAAGCTTGCTTTCAACGATTCGGGCATCACTCAAATGCCGAGCATGCTGGGCACGCCCTTCTACATGAGCCCGGAACAGTCCGCAGGAAAAACCGTGGATCCTCGGACAGATCTGTACAGCGCGGGCATCATCTTTTATGAAATGCTGCGCGGCAGCAAGCCGTTCCCGGGCGACAACTTTCTCGATGTCATCGACAAGCACCGCCATCAACCGATACCGACGCTGCCGCAGGATCTGGCACGGTACCAGGAGGTCGTCGACCGCCTGATAGCGAAGCGCGCTTCCGACAGATTTCGCGACGCGCACGAACTGCTCGCGTACCTCCAGTCACGGTTCGAAGTCCACGCCTGAGCGCAGTTCTAGCCTGCGACAGGAGTGCCGAGCAATGTCCGCATTACCTGCTCAGCCGCCTCGCATTTGGCGACCAACTGCGGGACGAGTTCCTCGACCGGGCGCCCTTGCTTGAACCGTTGATCCACCTGGCGCGCGATATCAGTAAGTTCGTCGAAGCCGAGCGTCGCCGAAATGCCGACCAGATTGTGCACCTCGGTCTTGATCGCCGGCAAATCCAAATGCTGCGCGCGGAACAACTCAAGACGCTTGACCAGGGCGGCTTCGAATGCCGCGGCGATCTCCATGGCCGCCGAATGACCGACCATGGCGACGAGTTTGCTGATCGGCGAACCGGGAAGACTGTCGCCCGCGTTGCGCTGCTTTGCGCGGCGCTCCGGGATCCAACGTTCGAAGGCTCTCATCAGCGCTTCGCGCGCGATCGGCTTGGCGATGTGCTCGTCCATGCCGGCGGCCTTGCAACGCGCGACGTCGCTTGCGCCGGCCGATGCGCTCATCGCAATGACGGGTATATTCCGCGTCGGTTCGGCCATCGCGCGAATGCGCCGCGTAGCCTCCAGCCCGCCCAGTACCGGCATTTCCAGATCCATCAGCACGACGTCGAAACTCTGCTGCAGCAGCCGATCGAGCGCCTCCCTTCCGTTCGCGGCCAGTTCCACTCTGTGTCCCATGTCTTCTAGCAGCGCTTTGGCGAGAACCGCGTTCGCCTCCTGATCCTCTACCACGAGAATGACCCCGGTGCGTGATCCGCGCAGAGGCTTCGCAACACCGACCGCGGCGGCGCCCGCATGCAGCGGCATGGTGAAACGGAAGATGCTGCCTCTGCCCAGCATGCTCTCAACGGTAATATCGCCCCCCATCAACCGCACCAGGCTTCTGCAGATCGCCAAGCCCAATCCGGTCCCGCCGAATTTCCGCGTGATCGAAATATCGGCCTGGTTGAATTTTTCGAAGATCGCTTTGAGTTTGTCATGCGGAATCCCCACGCCCGAATCGGCGACGGCGATCTCCAGCAGCTGCGCGCCGACAGGCCGCGCCGATACCACAATCGAGCCCTGCTCCGTGAATTTCACCGCGTTGCTCAGCAGGTTGAACACGATTTGCCGAAGGCGTGCCGGATCGCCGCGCACCCATCTCGGCAAATTTGCGGAGATCTCGCTGCCAACGAGAAGACCGCGTGACTGCGCCAGCGTGCGGACCATGTTGATCGAGCTGTCGATCAGCAGGGTAAGGTCGAAATCGATCGATTCGAGGTCGATCTTCCCGGCTTCGATTTTTGCCATGTCCAGCAGATCGTTCACCTGGGTGAGCAAGGCGCGCCCGGCGTCGCGCGCGAAGTTAAGGTAGCGCCGGCGTTCTTCCGACGAGCACTCCTTTTCCAACATCAGGGAATTGAAGCCAATGATCGCGTTGAGCGGAGTGCGCAGTTCGTGGCTGACCGTGGCGAGGAACGCGTCCCTTCCGCGCGCAGCGCTTTCCGCCTGGTTCAACGCCTGCTGGAGCTTCTTCTCCGATCGCCTTTGATCCGTGACGTCGATGACCAGCGCGTAGAACCCGAGTACGTCTCCAACGTTGGACAAATGTGGCACCAGCCTGATTAAATCGGTACGCCGCACCCCGTCGTTGGATCTGTAGGTGGTTTGAAACGACACCTCGGTTCCATCGAGCGCAAGCCGCAAGTGCTTGCGCATGCGTCGATAGAGCGGCTCGCCCAGAATGTCCCGCACCGTACGGCCGATCGCCGCTTGCTCCGTCTGGCCGAACCTTGTGTAATAGGCGCGGTTGTGGAAAGCCAGCGTCTCCTGCGCGTTCACGTAGGCGATCAAAGCCGGTACTGAATCGGTGATCAGTCTCAGCTGATAGTCGTAATGTTCCAGGGTCTCCTGGGCCTCGCGATGTGCATCCCGCTCGAGCAGCAACATAATGAGATTGCTGATCATCACCCCATACAAGCGCTCCTCCGTGGCCCACCCGCTTGCATGTCCGGCGCGCGCGATCTCGAGCACGCCGATGCGTGCGCCGGATCGCAGGATCGGCAAGTACATCGCATCGCGCGCCGCGGCCACGAGTTCGTCCACGAAGAACTCCCCACCATTCGCCACCGGACGCTCTTCTTCTCTTGTTGCCGCGCCGTCGAACCCGGGCTTCCTCATATCAACTGGCAGTCGGGAGGCATCACGCGCCATCCCGGAGGCATGGCTTTCGCTCGACGCTTGGTAGGTCTCGGCGCAAACGAGTTCGTTCTCGCCCTCGCCGTAATACCACAGGTCGACGCGATCGGCGCTCAGGGCTTTTGCCGCCAGTTCGACAATTTGAGGCAAGACCATGCACGCATTGCCCCAGTGAAGGACCCCGCTGTGAAAGCATTGCAGGATGTCCGCCTGTTGCGACAGCATCAGCGCGCGGCTATTGTGCTGCGCTTCACTCAAAGCGACCCGTTCGCTGATGTCGGCGGCCACGCTGAGGACGCGTTGAACCCGGCCATCCGCAGCGCGCTTCAGCACCTTGCCACGGCTGCGAACCCAGATGGAGTCTCCCCGCAAGGTGTACATGCGGTGCTCGACGTCGTATGTCTGCGTTTTTCCGCGCAGCACATTTCTTAACGCTGCAAGCAACACACCGAGATCGGCGCGAGGTATCGCCGCCGCGAAATCGGCGGTCGTGAGCGTTCGTTCACGCGGCTCTCTGCCGATTAAAGCGAACCAACTCGCGTCGCAATGCACTTGGCGCGCCTTGACGTCCCATTCGCATACGCCCAACCGCCCGCTCTCGACCGCATAGGCCAGGCGCTGCCTCGTTGCGGCAAGTGAACCGAGGATCGCCGCCCTTCTGCGCAATTCAAGCTGCAGCAAGACCAGCATCACGACCAGTATCACGACCGCGCCTCCTGCAAGCAACACGAATTGCGCATGCGCCCCGTTATTGCGCAGTTGCAGCGCGCCCAGTGCGACTGCCAGCACCGACGTCGTTCCGGCGGCGGCGCCCAAGGATCGGGATCGATTGCGCGCGAGCGTGCCTTGCGAGCCAGTCTTGCCATTGACGCCACCCAAGCGCGCCTCTACTTTCGATGCCTTTCTCATGCTGCCTTTCGCCTGTACGCCTTTGCCCTAGCCGGACTCGCTCGCCGTCGCCGATCCGGCGCGCGCGTCGTCGTGCTCGGTGACCGCGCTATCGGACGTGAAATCCAGATCATGAATACCCTCGAGTTCGTCGGAAATGATGTTCTTCACCTCGATCATCTGGTGCAGCGTCTTCTTGAATGAATCCACGATCTGCGGATCGAATTGTTTGCCGGATTCCTGCACAATCCGGGCCGCGGCCGCCGCCACCGGCACCGCTTCCCGGTGCCTCTGGGTGCTGGTCATGGCTTCGAACGCGTCGGCCAAGGCCATGATCCTGCCAGCCCAGGGTATCGCAGGGCCCGCCAGCCCCATCGGGTAGCCGGTTCCGTCCCAGCGCTCGTGATGCGTGAGCGCCATCACCCGCGCGATCGCGAGCAGCGAATCCTTGTGCTCGCCGATGATGCTGGCGCCGATCTCAGGATGGCGCCGCACCTCTCGCCACTCGCTCGCCGACAGTTTGCCCGCCTTACATAGTATGGCCTCGGGCACGCCGAGCTTACCGATGTCGTACAGAGGTGCGGCCTCCGCCAGCAGCTCGCAGTCCGCCGCCGGTGCGCCGCATCCCGCGCTGAGCAGCTTGACGTAGTGGGTCACACGCGCAGCGCGATGCGTCAGGCCGCCTTCCCTCCATTCCATCGCTCGGGCCAAGCGTTGAATCAGCAGTCGTCTCGTGCGGTGCAGTTCGCTTCTCGTTTCGGCCACGGCATTCTTGAGGATACGCCCGCGGTCCCGCAGCACCAGCTGCGCGGCGATGCGAAGCAGCGCGCTCGAAGCGTCGATGGGCTTGGTGATGAAATCCGCCGCGCCGAGCCGAAGCGCCCAGGTCTCGTCCTTGGAGCCGGTCCGCGAGGTGACGAAGACAACCGGAATGTCGGCCGTGGCCGCATTCGCTTTCAGCCGCCGGCATACTTCGTAGCCGTTCACGTCGGGCATCACCACGTCCAGAAGAATGAGATCCGGCCGCGGCTTTGCGTTCGCCGCATACAAAGCCTCCGTCCCGCCGCTCACGACGCGTGTGTCGTAGCGCGGCTTCAGCATCATGGCGAACAGCGTGCGCGCGTCTTGCGCGTCGTCGGCGACGAGCACCAGAGGGCGTTTGCCTGCGCCTGCCTCACTCATAGAACAACCGATCGATGAACTTCAAGGTTGCCTCCGCGGACGCCGGGCGCGCGGCGGAATCCTTCGCCAGCAGGACGTCGATAAGGGCCTGAAAGTCATCCTGCGAACGCGGCAGCGGCGGAACCGGCGCGCTGACGTGCTGCGCCATGATTTCCTGCGCCGAATTCCCGTGAAACGGCGCCGTCTTGGCGAGCATCTGATAAAGCATGATCCCGGCGCTGTATAAATCGGAACGCGGGCTCACGACGCCTCCCGCGATCGCCTCCGGGCTCATGTACGTGGGAGTTCCGAGGAGCGTGCCCTGCTGCGTCATTCCGGGGTCGCCCAGAATTTTCGCGATTCCGAAGTCGACCAACGCGACGCTGCCGTCGCTGCGAAACATGATGTTGTGCGGCTTCAGATCGCGATGCACGACGCCGGCCGCATGGATATCAGCGAGCGCCATCAGCACCTGGCGAAAGATCGCCAGAATTCGCCCCTGGTCGACCATGCGGGTGCTGAAGTAGTCGCGCACATCGCCCCCGGGGAGATATTCCATGAGAATGTAGGCGCTGCTGTCGCTTAGGCCGTAGTTGAAGATTTTCGCTACATGCGGGCTCTTGATCATGCCGACTATCTGGTATTCCCTGAGGAAGCGCGCGAGACAGTCCCGATCCTGTATCAGCTCTGGCCGCAGCACTTTCGCGACGACCGGATCGCCCCGGTCGTTGTCCGCGCTGTCCGAGCCACCACAGGC
>CAZRMO010000062.1:0-23079 GCA_964601155.1 uncultured Enterobacteriaceae bacterium | reverse complement strand
CCGAGACGATCGGAATCGTTGCCGTAGTCCTTGCCCAGGCCATAAGGCGGATCGGCAATGAGCAGATCCACCGACGCATCGGCCACGCGTGCCAAGCCCGTCAATGCGTCCTCGTTGTAGAGCAGCGCGGTCATCTGTAACCGGGTCAGAACTGGATTCCGGATTTCTCGGCAACCGTGTGCATGTCCTTGTCGCCGCGGCCGGACAAATTCACCAGCAGTATCTTGTCCTTCGCCATGCCCGGAGCGATTTTCGCCGCATGCGCCAGCGCGTGGCTGGATTCCAGCGCCGGAATAATGCCCTCGTAATGGCACAGATCGTGGAACGCCTTGAGCGCTTCGTCGTCTGTGATCGTGACGTATTCGGCGCGGCCGGTATCCTTCAGCCAGGCGTGCTCCGGCCCCACGCCGGGATAGTCAAGGCCGGCGGAAATCGAATGCGTCTCGATGATCTGGCCGTGCGCATCCTGCAATAGATAGGTCCGGTTGCCATGCAGCACGCCGGGGCGTCCGGCGGTCAGGGACGCAGCGTGTTTGCCGCTTGCGAGACCCAAGCCTGCCGCCTCCACACCGATCAGGCGCACGCCGTCGACCGGGATGTAGCGGTAGAAGATTCCCATCGCGTTGGAGCCGCCGCCGACGCAGGCGATGACCGCATCGGGCTGGCGCCCGGCAAGCTCCGGCATTTGCTGCAGGCATTCCTCGCCGATCACCGATTGGAAATCACGCACCATCACCGGGTAGGGGTGCGGCCCGGCAACCGTGCCGATAATGTAATAGGTGTTGTGGATATTCGTGACCCAGTCGCGCATGGCTTCGTTCAACGCGTCTTTCAGCGTCTTCGAACCCGACTCCACCGGCACCACGCTGGCTCCGAGGATTTTCATGCGGTGTACGTTCGCCGCCTGGCGCCGGATGTCCTCCGACCCCATGTACACCACACACTCCAGCCCATAGCGGGCCGCCACTGTGGCCGTAGCCACGCCGTGCATACCGGCGCCGGTCTCGGCGATGATGCGCGGCTTGCCCATGCGCCGCGCGAGCATCGCCTGCCCCAGCGTATTGTTGATCTTGTGAGCCCCGGTGTGGTTGAGGTCTTCGCGCTTGAGGTAGATCTGCGCCCCCCCCAGCACATCCGACCAGCGCTTGCAGTGATAGACCGGACTCGGGCGGCCGACGTAGTGCTTGAGGTCGTAATGGAACTCGGCGATGAATTCCGGATCGCTGCGGTATTTTTCGTAGGCGAGCCTGAGTTCGTCCAGCGCCTGGATCAGGGTTTCGGCGACGAATATGCCGCCGTAGGGACCGAAATGCCCATGGCTGTCCGGCAGATCATGCATTTTCATTCTTCACTCCCGCAATGAACGCCGCGATTTTCGCGGCGTCCTTGATGCCTTTGCTCGCTTCCACGCCGCTGGACGCGTCCACCGCCCAAGGCCTTACTTGGCGAACCGCCGCACCCACGTTGTCTGGCGTCAACCCGCCCGAGAGTATGACCGGCCGGGCCAGATCATGCGGGATCAGCGTCCAGTCGAAGGTTCCTCCCGTGCCGCCGTAAAGCTGCTCATGGTAGGCGTCCAACAGCCAGCCCTGCGCCGCGAAATAAGGCGACAGGTATTGTACCAAATCGGCATTCTGCCGGACCCGTGCAGCCTTGATGTAAGGCAGGCTAAATCCACTGCAGAAATCGGGCGCTTCATCGCCGTGAAATTGCAGCAGGTTGAGGCGACAATGGCGCAGCACCGTCTCGACTTGGTCCCGGAGCGGATCGACGAACAGCCCAACTATGGTTACAAACGGCGGAATCGCAGCGGCAATCGCGCGCGCTTGATCAAGGCTCACATTGCGCGGGCTTGGGGCATAGAACACCAGGCCGATCGCGTCTGCACCCAATTCCACCGCCACGCGTGCATCCTCGATCCGAGTAATGCCGCAGATCTTGATTCGCGTCCTCACGCCAAGGCCTGCTCCGGTAAGACGAGGCGGCTGGGTTCGAAAGCGGGCAGTTTCCACCCGGGCGCGTATTCCACGCCCGCAAGATACAGCCCGTCCGCCGAGAACGTCGGCGCCGCCAAACGACGATCGCGGCCAGCGAGTACCTGGTCCAGCCATTCCGGTGGATGCTTTCCTTTGCCCACGTAGACCAGACAGCCGACGATATTGCGCACCATGTGATGCAGGAAGCCGTTGGCGGTGAACTCAAAACTGAGATAAGCGCCGCGCCGCTCCAAAGTACAACTGCGCAAGGTGCGCACCGGACTTTTCGCCTGGCACTCACTCGAGCGAAAGGCGCTGAAATCGTGTTCGCCCGCAAGATGACCCAGCGCCGCGCGCATCGCGTTCACATCGAGCGGCAGATGGAACCAACCCACGCGGCCGTGGTGCAGGGCCGGTCGCACCGCATGGTTGTAGAGCAGATAGCGATAGCTGCGCGATATGGCCGAGTAGCGCGCGTGGAAATCATTGGCCACCGGCGCCGCCCATTGTACCGCTACCGCTTGCGCGAGCAGCGTGTTCACACCTCGCACCCAAGCCGATTCCGGCCGTACAGCGGCAGTTTCGAAATGGGCGACCTGCGCCAAGGCATGCACGCCGGCGTCGGTGCGACCGGCTGCGGCAAGACGCACCGCCTCCCCGGCAATTGACGCGAGCGCGCGCTCCAGGTGATCCTGAACAGTATCGCCGGAAGGCTGCGACTGCCAACCGCGGAAACTGCTGCCGTCGTATTCGATGCCGATTGCGATTTTCATCGTTGCGCACAAATAAAAAACCCCGGGGCAAGCCCGGGGCCAGTTCAGCTCTCAGCAGAATTAGCCCAGGGCGGTGATCATAGTCTGCGCTTGTTCCTGCTGGGCCGCGTCGCCCTCCTTCAGCACTTCGTTGAGCAGTTCGCGCGCCCCGTCCTTATCGCCCATCTCCTGATAAGCTTTGGCCAAATCGAGCTTGGTCGCCACTTCCTGCCAGTGCGCGTCTGGCGCCGGAGATGCCTCGCCAGGCGAGCCGAGGTCCAAACTTACGGCTGAGAGGTCCAGTGGCGCCGACGGCGCTTCTTCGTTCTGGGGCGGAAGATCCAGATTGAAATCGAAATCGATGCCCCCGCCCTCGGCAACGGTGACCTCCGGCGCGACTGTAGCAGCCTCCGCCGCCGGTGGTGCCGGTGCCGGTTCCGTCTCTGGCGGCGGAGCCGGCGCAACCGACGGCTCCGCCGCGTCTGCACCAGGCAAATCAAAATCGAAATCTATGGAGGCAGCCGTATCGGCTGGCGCCTCAACGACCGTGGTTTGTTGTTCGGCCGGAGCAGCCTCGGCTTTTTTCTCCTCGCCGCCCAAGTCCAGATCGAAATCGAAATCGACAGCGGTGTCAGCCGCCTTGGCGGCGCCGCCTGGCGGAGCAGGTTTCGGCTCAGGCACTACGCCCGGCATAGTCTCGCCACCTAGGTCAAAATCCAGTCCCGGCGGCGCTTCGGGCGCGCCGCCCGCGTCCAGTACCAGATCGGGTACGACTTCTGCTTGGGAAGCACCTTGCGTATCGGTGACAGCATGCACCGCGCCGGCGTCAGCCTTGCCGCTATAGAGAGGATTTTCCGGTTCTAGCTGCGCGCCCATGGCAAGGGCTTTTTCCCAATCCGCGCCCTCGCCGTTGGTCGCCGCGTGGATTTCAGCCGCGACAGCCTCGAATGCCTTCGCATCCTTGCGGTTGGCATAGATTTCCAGCAACTTGACGCGAATCGGCTGACGCGACGGATCCTTGACCAATGCTTCCTTGAGGATCTCCTCGGCCTGCGTATCCCTGCCATAGGCCATGTAAACATCGGCTTCTGCGATGGGATCGACTTCGGTTTCGTCGGTCGCCGCCGCGGTGGCGCTCGGGCCTAAAGCACCCTGAATTTCGCCCCCGCCGGTGTCGACCTCGGCACCGCCGGCGGTGCCGAACACGGAATCGGTCGCCAAGTCGGGCGCGCCGATTACGCTGCTTTCCATGATTTGCTGGGCCTTCTTGCGCCGCCACGCGTAATAGCCATAGCCGGCGAACAGAAGCAACAGGAATATCCCGCCGCCGTAAAGTGCTAGCTCGTTGCCGAGAATTTCGTCCAACAGGCTCGGCTCAGGCACCGGCGCGGGCGCGACGATCTTGCGCGGGGCTTTCGCTGCGACCTTGTGCGGGGCTTTGGGCGCGGCGACTTTGGGCACAGTGGGTCTGGGCGCAGCACCCTCGGCTTTCGCCGGCGCGGGCGTCTTGGCGGGCTCGACCGCCTTGACGGCTCCGGGGCCGGCCGCGTGCTGCTGCAACTGCGCGCCGGCTTCGCTCTTCAGCTCGAGCAGCTTCTGCATATCCGTCACGTTCTTCTGGAGCATGGCGATGCGCTCGTTCGCCTCCTTCAGCGCAGCTTCCTTAGCGATCAAGTCTTCCTGCAGCGCCTGCCGGCTGCGCAGTGTGCCAGCCTTGCCCGGTTCCTCAGCCTTGGAAACCTTGAGCTGGTCCTTTACACTCTGGGCCGGCGCCGGCTTTTCTTCGCCCATGGCGGTGATCTTACCGCTCGCACTTTGGCGACGCCGTTCCGTGCGCGCCGGCGCAGCAGCCACGGCAGCGGCCAATTTGCGCCGGTATGCGTTGAAATCGGCGGCCTGCGCCGATACCATGCGTATGGCCTCGTGCTGGTCGACCGCGGCTGCGGTCTCCATGTCAGGAATATTGAGAATCTTTCCTGCACGCATGCGGTTGATGTTGCTGCCATCGAATGCGTCCGCGTTGCTGCGATACAAGGCGATCAGCATCTGCTGCAGGCTGACGTTGCCGGATCTGTTGGCATTGGCAATCTTGGTCAGGGTATCGCCATGCTTCACCAGATAGGTCTTGGTCGACTTGGGCGCGGCCTTGGCGGGCGCCTTTGATGCCGCCGGCCCGGGCGCCGCAACGGCGGCTGGTCGCTCCACGGCCGGTGCACGAACCACAGCTGGAACTTGCTTAGGCATCTCCACCGACTTGATCCCGGGCGCTGCGATCGTCGGTGCGGCTATCGCGGGTGTGGCTTGCGGCTCCTTATAGCCGGGCGGATCGAGCAGAAACGTGTACTCACGCACCAAGCGGCTGGTTTTCGAGTCGAGCTCCACCAATATGTCGAGGAACGGCTCGTTGATTGGCTGCGACGAACTAAGTGTTACAACATATTGACCCTCGCCGCGCTGTTCGATATTGAACTTGATCGTAAGCAGCGCGCCGGCGTACTCGATATTGGCTTGCCGAAAGGCGTCTGCAGGCGGTAGATGCACACTGAGGTTGTCTGCTTCGTCCTTTTGCACGGCGAGCAGTTCGATCTCGGCCTTTAACGGCTGTCCCAAGCCGGAAAATACAGTCAGCTTACCCAGCCCGGCAGCGACCGCCAGCGACGGCAGCAGCAAAAATGCCAGAGCTACGGCGCTTGCTTTTATGACTGATTTACCCACCTTCCACCCCTGAACGTATTTTTGTGGATTAACTAAATTAACATCATAGCCTTAGCCTTGCAAGCTAATCTTTCTTGTCATGAAAGCGGCTCAAGCTGGATATTTTTGAACCAAAAACCGGCCCCCAACTAGACTTTTACCTCTGCGCTGGCGTTTGCCGTCGACACCTTTCGCGCCGCAGCACCCGCTTCCTCGGTCAGCAAGACGCGCAGCATGCGCCGCAAAGGCTCGGCCGCGCCCCACAGCAGCTGATCGCCGACCGTAAACGCGGACAGGTACTGCCCGCCCATATTGAGCTTGCGCAAGCGGCCTACGGGCACGCTCAGGCTTCCGGTCACGGCGGCAGGCGTAAGTTCGCGCATGCTTGCCGCGCGCGTGTTTGGGATCACCTTCACCCAATCGTTTGCCGAGGCGAGAATGGCCTCGATCTCTGCGATCGGCAGGTCTCGCGTCAGCTTGATCGTGAGCGCCTGGCTATGGCAGCGCATGGCGCCTATGCGCACGCACAGACCGTCGATTGGGATAGGCTGCTGCTCGCGGCCGAGAATTTTGTTGCCTTCGGCCTGTCCTTTCCATTCCTCACGGCTCTGGCCATTGTCCATTTCTTTGTCGATCCAGGGAATCAGGCTGCCGGCAAGCGCGGCGCCGAAGTGCTCTCGCGGCAACGCGTCACTGCGCAGCGTATCGGCCACGCGCCGGTCGATTTCCAGAATGGCGGATGCCGGATCCGCCAGCAGATCGCCGGCCGCAGCATGCGCCGCACCCATCTGCGCGAGCAGCTCGCGCATATTCTGCGCGCCGGCGCCCGAAGCTGCCTGATAAGTCATCGCGGTAAGCCACTCGACCAATCCTTCCTTGAACAGGCCGTGCAGCGCCATCAGCATCAGGCTGACCGTGCAATTGCCGCCGATGTAGTTCCTCACGCCGCGCGCCAGCGCGTCCCTGATCACCTGCATGTTCACCGGATCGAGAACGATGACTGCGTCATTCTTCATGCGCAGCGCCGAGGCCGCATCGATCCAGTAGCCGTCCCAGCCGGCCGCGCGCAGTTTCGGATAAATCTCGTTGGTGTAATCGCCGCCCTGGCAGGTGACAATTGCATCCATTCGTTCCAGGTCGGCGATTGAGCTTGCGTCCTTGAGCGGCGCCCTGCTCTCGCGCGGTCCTTTGCCGCCCACGTTGGAAGTGGTGAAAAACACCGGATCGACATGCGCGAAATCGCCCTCGGCCTGCATGCGTGCCATCAACACCGAGCCCACCATGCCGCGCCAGCCTACGAAGCCCACTTTTTTCATGACGTTGTTCCTGACAAAAAGACTTAAATCACAACTCAGCCACCACGGCATCGCCCATTTGCACGGTGCCGACACTTTCCGTCCCCGGTTGATGAATATCCGCGGTCCGCAGCCCCCGCGCAAGGACTTTGGTCACGGCGGCTTCGACACGGTCGGCAGCCTGATCCTGATTGAAACTGTAGCGCAACATCATCGCCACCGAAAGTATGGTCGCCAGAGGATTCGCCAGATCCTTGCCGGCTATGTCGGGCGCCGAGCCGTGGATGGGTTCGTACAGCCCCTTGTTGTTCGCATCGAGCGAAGCCGAGGGCAGCATGCCGATCGAACCGGTGAGCATGGACGCCTCGTCCGAGAGAATGTCGCCAAACATGTTGCCGGTGACCAGGACGTCGAACTGCTTGGGATCGCGCAGGAGTTGCATCGCCGCGTTGTCGACATACATGTGCGACAGTTCCACGTCGGGATATTCGCGCGCCACCTCGATCACGACTTCGCGCCACAGCTGCGAGGTCTCGAGAACGTTGCACTTGTCCACTGAACACAGTTTTTTCCCGCGCTTCATCGCCGCGCGAAAGCCCGCATGGGCGATGCGCCGGATTTCGGATTCGCTGTAGCGCATGGTGTCGAAGCCCTCGCGCTCGCCGTTCTCCAGCCTGCGCATGCCGCGCGGCTGGCCGAAATAAATATCGCCGGTCAACTCGCGCAGGATCAGGATATCCATCCCCGACACCACTTCGTGGCGCAGCGTCGAAGCGCTCGCCAGTTCGGGAAACACCTTGGCCGGACGCAGATTGGCGAACAAGCCCAACTCCTTGCGCAAACCCAGTATCGCCTGCTCCGGACGCTTGGCGCGCGGCAGCGCGTCGTACTGCCAGCCACCGACGGCACCGAACAGGATCGCATCGGCCTCGCGCGCAAGCTTCAGCGTGGCCGCCGGCAGCGGGTCGCCTGCTGCGTCATAGGCGGCGCCGCCCACTGCAGCATGTTCGATTTCCAGATTGAGGCCGTCCTTGGCCAGCGCGCGCAGCACCTTCACCGCCTGCGCGACGATCTCCGTTCCAATCCCGTCACCGGGGAGCACTGCTATTTTCATCATTTATGTGCGCGAAAGGAGAATGGTCAGCCGAATAACCATGGCTGCTCGATGCGGCGACGCGCCTCGAACGCTCGAATCTCTTCGGCGTGGCGCAGCGACAAACCGATGTCATCCAAACCGTTCAGCAGGCAATACTTCCGATGCGCGTCCACGTCGAATGCAATTTGCGTGGCGCCATCGGGACTGATGACCAGCTGCCGCTCCAGGTCGACGGTCAGCTTGTAACCGGGAAACGCACTGACCTCGTGGAATAGTTGGTCGACGCGCAATTCGGACAGCGCGATCGGGAGCAAGCCATTCTTGAAACAGTTGTTGTAGAAGATATCGGCGAACGAGGGCGCGATTACGGCGCGAAAACCATAGTCCGTTAGCGCCCACGGCGCGTGTTCGCGGCTCGAACCGCAGCCGAAATTCTTACGCGCAAGCAGTATCGTCGCGCCCTTGTAGCGCGGCTGGTTGAGCACAAAATCCGGGTTGGGCTGACGCCGTGCGTTATCCATGCCCGGCTCGCCCACGTCCTTGTAACGCCATGCGTCGAACAGATTGGGACCGAAGCCCGAACGCTTGATCGACTTCAGGAACTGCTTGGGGATAATGGCGTCGGTATCGACATTGGCACGGTCCAGCGGCGCCACGATCCCGTTCAATACGGTAAATTTTTCCACGGTCTCAGCGCCAGTTGCGTACGTCTACAAAATGCCCGGCAATCGCGGCAGCTGCAGCCATTTCCGGACTGACCAGGTGGGTGCGGCCGCCGGCACCCTGGCGGCCCTCGAAATTGCGATTCGAGGTCGAGGCACAACGCTCGCCCGGGTCGAGGCGGTCGGCGTTCATCGCCAGGCACATCGAGCACCCCGGCTCGCGCCACTGGAAGCCCGACTCACGGAACACGCGGTCCAGCCCTTCCTGCTCGGCCTGCGCCTTCACCAGGCCTGAGCCCGGCACCACCATCGCAAGACGGATGTTGGAGGCAACACGCTTGCCGCGCACCACCGCCGCCGCGGCGCGCAGGTCCTCGATGCGCGAATTGGTACAGGAGCCGATGAACACCTTGTCCAGGCGTATGTCCTCTACGCGCGTGTTCGGTTTCAGTCCCATGTAGATCAGCGCGCGCTCCATGCCCTCGCGACGCGTCGCATCCTTCTCCTTGTCCGGGTCGGGCACGCGCGCGTCCACCGCCGCCACCATTTCCGGCGAGGTGCCCCAGGTAACCTGTGGTTTGATATCGCGCGCGTCCAACCGCACCACTCGGTCGAATTGCGCGCCCTCGTCCGAGACGAGCGTGCGCCAATAAGCTACCGCGCGATTCCAGTTCTCCCCGGTCGGTGCGAATGCTCGCCCTTTGAGATACGCTACGGTGGTGGCGTCCACAGCCACCATGCCGGCGCGGGCGCCTGCCTCTATCGCCATGTTGCACAGGGTCATACGCCCTTCCATGCTCAAGGCGCGGATGCTGCTGCCGGCAAACTCTACGGCGCAGCCGGTTCCTCCCGCGGTACCTATTCTGCCGATAACGGCAAGCGCGATGTCCTTGGCGCCGACACCACGCGCAAGCGGGCCCTCCACCGCGACCAGCATGTTCTGCATTTTTTTCTGCACCAGGCACTGCGTCGCGAGTACGTGCTCGACTTCGCTGGTACCGATGCCGTGCGCCAGGCAGGCGAAGGCGCCGTGCGTGCTGGTGTGCGAATCGCCGCACACCACCGTCATGCCGGGAAGCGTCGCGCCCTGCTCGGGGCCGATTACATGCACGATGCCCTGGCGCCGGTCGAGGAAAGGGAAATACGCCTTGGCGCCGAATTCGCGAATATTCGCGTCCAGCGTTTCCACCTGCAACCGCGATATCGGGTCCTTGATGCCCTCGCTCCAATCGGTGGTTGGCGTGTTGTGATCTGCCGTCGCCACGATGGAATCGACGCGCCATGGCTTGCGCCCGGCCAGGCGCAGGCCTTCGAATGCCTGCGGGCTGGTGACCTCATGTACCAGATGGCGGTCGATATAGAGCAGCGCCGTGCCATCGTCCTCGGCGTGCACTACGTGGCTCGCCCATAGCTTGTCGTACAGGGTTTGCGGCATGATCTGGAATCGCATTGAACAGCATTGAATTATGCCACAGGAAACAGGGATTTGGCGCACGCAATTAAGCCGAAACGCCGCACCCTGGTTGGCTGAGGATAGGCCTACCGAACGCTACCGCCGGATGGATTGCACCCGACTTCTGCCGCTCTGCCAGGTCGGTACCAGACCATTCGGCCTAGGCCATTTGATCTGCTGAAATCCCTGCAATTCATCCTTTTGGGGGATGCTTTTACTCGCCTTCGTCGCCTATTATTGAAGTGCAAGTATCAGTGAGTCCATTAATAAGACGAATAAGACAACATTAACCAGGAGGCGGAAAATGAAAAAGATCTTGGCAGTCCTATTTTCATCCATGTTCATTGCCGCGACGGCACTGGCGCAAGCGCCGGCGGCCCAGCAATCGGGGGCCTCCGGCGCGACCGGGGCGGCGGCCGGCGGCGTTACCACCGGCATGGTCGCCGCGGCCGTGGCGGTTGTCGCAGTTGCCGCGGCGGCGTCTGCCTCCAATAACACGACCACAACAACCACTACGACACAGTAAGCGGGTTCGCATGGCGGCGCGCGGCGGAAAAGCGCGCCGCCGAGCAGCGCGGCGCCGGAGTTGGATCGAACCCGTTGCGATCGGACCAAGAGCGGGCGCCGGAATTTCCCCGCCGTAGAGGGGGCCGGCGCGGGTTCAAAACGGCCGGGACCTCCTCCGCTGGCCTGATCAGAACCCGAACGGCGGATCGCGGCGCATCTGCGGATGCGCCGCGATCCGCTCGTTCCGGCTCTTTAGGCCCCTGCGCCGCAGGGGCTTTTTCTTGCGCGTGCCCGCCGCGCTTGCCGCCACAGGGGCATTGAAAAAGAGCGCGCGCCCTTTCTTTGATCCCCATTCGGAAGCTGTTGAAATTCGCTTCGCGGGCGCAGCATTGCAGCTTTAGGTGAAATTGCCTCAGAGGGAAGCGAATTTCAACGGAGCCACTACGCCTCTTCGGGATCCGGATCGTCCACGGGTTTCGCAGCGTATTTCGCCGCGATCCCTGTAGCCGATACGCGCGCCGCAATTTTTGGCGTGTCCGTGCTTGCATCGGCATTCTGCGCGCGCTGCCTGAGCGCGTGATCGGCAAGCACCAGCGCCAGCATCGCTTCCGCGATCGGCGTCGCACGTATACCGACGCAGGGATCGTGACGGCCGTGGGTCTCCACGGTCACCGCCTCTCCCTTTTTGTTGATCGAACGGCGCGCGAGCCGAATGCTGGACGTCGGTTTGATCGCCAGGTTCACCAGGATATCCTGCCCGGTGGATATACCGCCGAGTACGCCACCGGCGTTGTTCGACAGGAAGCCGTCCGGCGTGAGCTCGTCCGAATGCACGCTGCCTTTCTGCTCGATCGAGGCGAAGCCTGCACCGATTTCGACGCCCTTCACCGCGTTGATGCCCATCATGGCGTAGGCGATGTCGGCGTCTAGCCGATCGTACACCGGCTCGCCCCAGCCCACCGGCACGCCTTCTGCAACAACGGTAATTTTCGCGCCGCAGGAATCACCGGATTTGCGCAGCGCGTCCATATAGGCCTCGAGCGCGGGAACGACGGCCATGTCCGGCACGAAGAACGGATTGCGCTCGACCGCGCTCCAGTCCTCCAGCGCGATTCGGTTCGGCCCTAGCTGCGACAGATAGCCGCGCACCGTAATCCCGTACTTTTGTCGCAGCCACTTTTTCGCAATCGCACCCGCCGCGACGCGCACCAAGGTCTCGCGCGCCGAGGCTCGCCCGCCGCCGCGATAGTCGCGTATGCCGTATTTCTGCCAATAGGTGTAATCGGCGTGCCCCGGACGGAAGCTCTCGGCGATGTTGCCGTAGTCCTTGCTCTTCTGGTCTTCATTTCGCACCAGAAAGCCGATGGCGGTGCCGGTGGTCTTGCCTTCAAATACGCCGGAGAGGATTTCCACGCGGTCAGCCTCGCGCCGCTGCGTGACGTGGCGCGAGGAGCCGGGCTTGCGGCGGTCGAGTTCCTGCTGGAGATCGGCCTCCGATAGTTCCAGTCCCGGCGGGCAACCGTCCACCACGCCACCGTAGGCCGGGCCGTGGGACTCGCCAAACGACGTGACGCAGAACAGTTTTCCCAGAGTGTTGCCGGACATCGTTTTCGCTCACCGATTCGCGGCAGCGAGTTTAACATACCGCGCGCCGCGTCCCGGACGGCTTCGGACAGGAAACCTTCACGCGGGCGCAAACAGCGGCCGCAAGCGCGCGCAGCCTTGCGCGCGCAATTGCCGGAATTGCGCGGCTATGCCGGCGAGTCTTTGATATAGCCTTTGAGCATGCGGTTCTCGAATGCCTGTTCCTCCAGCACCGCACGCGCCACGTCGTGAAAGGAGAGCACGCCGATCAGCTCGCCGCCTTCCACAACGGGCATATAGCGGATGTGATGCTCCAGCATCACGCTGCGCAGTTCGTCCACTTCCACTTTCGACGCTATGGTCCTGGGATTTTTCACCATAATGGCGTCCACGCGCAATCCCTGGATCGACCCATTGTTCTTGTGCAGGGCTTGCAGGACTTCGCGGAACGTCAGCATGCCCACCAGGCTTCCCTGATTCATCACCACCAGCGAGCCGATATCCTTCTCGGACATCACGCTGATCCCGTCGCTCACCATCCCGTCCGGCGCTATGGTGATCAGCAGCTTGCCCTTTATTTTTAGTATTTCCCGTAGTTGCATGATTTCCTCCTCCACTAAGGGCGAATCACAGTCTAGACCAAGCTGTAATCTCCTGCCACTCGAGATAAAGCAGGATCTACCGGCGGCGCGCGAGCGCGTCCGGCGCCTGCCTCGGCCGGATAAGCGGCAACATCGCCGCAGCGAGCGGCTCTAGGTGTGTTTCCCGCGGGAAAAGTTCGTGCAGTGCGCCGTGCTATTTCAAGCCGAGCTGCACCCCTATCGGCCGCGCCGGGTAATGGAACGCGATCGGGCCGTCCGGCTCGGCGTGGATGAACTGGTGCACCACCGGATTGTCGGAACTCAGCATCTCGTCCGGCGTGCCCGCGCCGACGACCACGCCATCGGCGATGACGTAAAGGTAGTCAACCAGCTTGAGCGACTCGCTCACGTCGTAGGTGACGATGATGGAAGTCGTGCCAAGCGCATCGTTTAGGCGCCGGATCAGGTCGGCGATGACATTCAATGAAATCGGGTCCAGGCCGGCGAACGGCTCGTCGTACATCGCCAGCATCGGGTCGTGCACGATGGCGCGGGCGAGCGCGACGCGGCGCGCCATGCCGCCGGAGAGCTCGCTCGGCATGAGATCCCTCGCGCCGCGCAGTCCGACCACGTGCAGCTTCATCAGGATCAGGGGGCGAATCAAGGCCTCGGGCATGTCGGAGTTCTCGCGCAGCGGAAACGCGATGTTTTCGTACACCGACAAGTCGGTGAACAGCCCACCGGCCTGGAACATCATGCCCATTCTGCGCCGCAACCGGTACAGGCTGTCGGCATCGAGCTCGTGCACCACCTGGCCATCGACCCGGACCGAGCCCTGCGCTGGTTTCTCCTGCCCGCCGATGAGCCGCAGCAGGGTGGACTTGCCGCAGCCGCTCGCCCCGAGGATGGCGACCACCTTGCCGCGGGGAATATTGAGGCTGAGCCCCTTGAGCACTTCGCGTTCGCCATAGTTGAACTTGGCGTCTGTGATTTCGACCAAGTTATCGGAGGAAGAGTTCATTGGGTGAGCGTGGTTCGTGGGTCGTGACGCGTGGTAAGCCTGGATTTTACACGGCTTCCCGCGGGTGGGAGCCGCGCTGCCGCGACTGGCCGCTAACCGCGAGCCATAGATCGCGTATAGTTTCATCTGGCAGAAGGAGCACGATATGGACAGGCGCAACTGGCTCAGGGCATTGGCGTTGGCGCCCCTGGCGGGACTCGCCGGGTCGTGGATTGCGCGGCCCGCGTTTGCAAAGGGAGAAAAGGCCGTGGAAGACCTCCAAACGAACTGGAAATCGCTGCTCGCCAAGGGTGCCGACGTGGCGAGCAGCGGGGAGCCGCTCAAACTATCCGACGCGGAATGGAAGAAACGCCTTTCGCCCGCGGCCTACGACGTGCTGCGCCACGAGGGCACTGAGCCCCCCGGCACCAGCCCACTCGATCAGGAGAAGCGCGCCGGCGTGTTCGTATGCGCAGGCTGCCGGCTACCGCTGTTCACCTCTGCAATGAAATACGACAGCGGCACCGGCTGGCCCAGTTTTTTCACCACCATTCCCGACGCCGTCAGGACCAAACGCGATTTCAAGCTGATCTTGCCACGCACCGAGTACCACTGCGCGCGCTGCGGCGGACATCAGGGCCATCGGTTCGACGACGGCCCGGAACCAACCGGGCTACGCTACTGCAACAACGGCGTCGCCCTCGCCTTCATCCCAAAAACTACCAAGGCGTAGGGCACGCAACGAACCACGAACCACGTACCACGTACAATGGGCGTATGGATAGCAACAAGAGCGCGCCCTACACCGGGCTCACACCCGATTGCGTGCTCGACGCGCTCGACAGCATAGGGCTGCGCGGCGACGGGCGCCTGCTCGGCCTGAACAGCTACGAGAATCGCGTCTATCAAATCTGGCTGGAGGAAGCGCAGGGTTTGGCCTTGGGTCCGGGGCCGGCCGTGGTGGTGGCGAAGTTCTACCGTCCCGGACGCTGGAGTGATGCGCAGATCGCCGAGGAGCACGCATTCGTGCGCGAGCTCGCCGAGCGCGAGCTTCCGGTCGTCGCTCCCCTGGCGCAAGGCGGGCTGACGCTGCACCAGTTCGGTGGCTACCGCTTCGCCGTCTATCCCAAGCGCGGCGGCCGCGCGCCCGAACTCGAAAACCGCGAGACCCTGGAATGGATGGGCCGTTTCATCGGCCGCATACACGCGGTGGGCGCGCTCGAGCCCTTCCGCGCGCGGCCCGCGCTGGACCGCGAACGTTTCGGCACCGAGCCGCGCGACTATCTGCTCGAGCACGGCTTCATACCGGCCGACCTGAGCGCGGCATGGACCAGCGTTGCGGCGCAGGCGCTCGAAGGCGTAGACCGCTGTTACCAACGCGCCGGTGCGGTGCAAAGCCTGCGACTGCATGGCGACTGCCATGCCGGCAACGTGCTCTGGACCGACAGTGCCGAAGCGCGCGGCCCGCATTTCGTCGACTTCGACGACGCGCGCATGGGGCCGGCGGTGCAGGACCTGTGGATGCTGCTCTCGGGAGAGCGCGCCGCCATGGTGCGACAGCTGGCCGACCTGCTCGCCGGTTACGAGGATTTCCATGAGTTCGATGCGCGCGAACTGCACCTGGTCGAGGCGCTGCGCACGCTACGCCTTATCCACTACTCGGCCTGGATCGCGCGGCGCTGGGACGATCCCGCCTTCCCCGCCGCCTTCCCGTGGTTCAACACACAGCGCTATTGGCAGGATCGGATTCTGGAATTGCGCGAGCAGATCGCATTGATGGATGAACCACCGCTATGGCAGGGATGAGAACCGTGGTTCGTGCTTGTTGACGAGCAACGAACCACGCACAACGGAATTTGCTAGAACTTGTACCTGAGCGAGACGCGGACGACGTTGACCTTGTACTGCGGCGCCTGCAGGCCCAGGGCCAGCACGTTCGGGATGGTGGCGGGCGCGACGCCGTCCAGCATCCAGTCCCGGCTGGTGTAGTGCTCGTACCAGTAGCCTGCCTGCAAGGCCACGTTCTTCTTCATCTGATAGGTGGCATAGAGCTTCAGGCTGTCGAGTGAAGTCCTCATGTCGGGAAACCCGGAGCCCGACGCGCCGTTATCGACGTTGATTTGGCTGCGCGAGTGCGTGATGCTGTAATCGGCGCCGAGATCGAGCTTGTCCGGGATCGCGGTGTGTTTCACGCCCATGCCAAAGAAATCGATCGTGTCCTTGTTGTTTGCCGACCAGTCCGGCAGCGGGTAGGCCTGGTTGTCGCTGCCTGCCTGCTTCGACTTGATTTCCTGGTGGTTCGCGAAAAAATGCAGGCTGGTCCGCTCCGTAAGCATTGCGGAGACATCGCCGTTCAGGCTGAATTCCTTGCCGTCCTGCAGGCCGATGGTCGATTCCGAATATTTGTCCTCGGACGAATCGATCCCAAATTCGACGCTGATGCGTTCATTCACAGCGATGTCGGCGCGCGCGCTCGCAGTATCGCGCGTACGATTCGCCAAATAGAACTTGCGCAGCAGCGGATTCTCCAAAGCAATGTCATTAACCGCATGGTAGCCCGAATTGCTGCGCTTACCGTGCGTGAGCTTGAGCGTCAGATTGAGCTTGTCCGACACCTGCGAGCTGACCTTGCCCCAGACTGTGTTGTCGCGCGTGGTGTCGACTTCCTGGAACGTGCGCCGGTGCGCATCGAAATCCGCGCCGACGGAACCCCTCAGTTTGGCCGAGGCCCTGTAGTTGGCGCTCAGCTTCAACTTGTCCACCTTGAAGCTGTAGGGCAGGTTGGTTCTGGTCACCGCCGCGTTAGTAAACATATCCGTGATGAACGTTTGATAAGTCGCCTGCGGCGTCTGGTTGTCGCGAGCGTTATGCGTGTAAGCCGCGTTCAACCGCAGGCGGTCGGTAACTATGGAATAGAGTTTCAGGCCGGCATCGAGCGTGGCGACGCGACCGTTCAGTGAGCCTCCCGGGCGCGTGATTGCCGGAGTAACACCGTCCGGCATCAGCAGACCGGGATTTTGCGTATACGGGAGAAAATTGTCGTTCTGCGTCATGCGGCCGTAGGCGATGTCGCCGCTGAGCCGGGTCTTGTCGCTGAGCTGGTATCCACCCGCGACCTGGAGCTGGTGAAACTGGTTATCCGGCGGCAGCGCGAGCTGGCCGCGCGTTTCGCCTGCAATCTGCGTGTAGGGGTCCTGCCAGGTCAGCGCAGCGTTGCCGTCGCGGAACGTCGAGCCGTAATAGGCGAACTTCATCTGCAGCTTCTTGCCGGTGTAAGTGGCCGAGGCGTCGACCTGGTCGGTGACATAGTCTACCGGCTCGACCAGTTGGGCCGAATCGACGAAGAACGAACCGGCCGTGCTTTTCGTGCCATCTTTGGTTTCGTGGCGAAAGCTGAGTGCGTATTCCCAGTTGTTGGCTGAAATCCAGGATGCGCCCACACCCAGCCGTTTCCTTTTTGTGCCGATGTCGACCGTTTGCAGCGTCGTCGCCAAGGGCATCGCACCGGTCGTCGCCGCAGGAAATCCCGCCGGCAAGGTCAGCGAAGCACCGCCGCTGCCGATGTAGGGGGTCTGCGCCGCATCCGAAACATAGTGCGGCAACTCGTCGTAATGAAACAACAGCTCGTATTGGCCTTGCCGCCCGCCTTCCGCATCGACCGCGCGCGAATCCAGCCCGAGGTTAGCCGCGTCGACCCGCCAGTAATCCGCCTTCTTGTCGCGATAGCGCGCCGAAGCGTCGCCTATGAAATACCCGCCCTTCTTGTTAAGGCCGGTAAAGCTCCCGAATTTGGCGGATTTCTCCGAGACCGAAGCGGCCCCGACGTCGACCGTTCCGCTGACCCCTTCTTCGAATTTGCAGGACTCGCATTTCCACTGGGACGTATCGACGACAGCCTGCCCGGCGCCGCCGTCCGCCACCGCGGCCGGGGACAATGCCGACAGTATGCCGAGCACGAGCAGTTGATTTGAGGTTTTAGTTCCGGCATAACGCGCTGCGCGCATTAGCTTCCTCTTAAACTTCGTCTTCATGTTCTTGTCCTGTTTTGGTTCCCGTATAACGCGCATCGCGCATCAGCCTCCGCTGAAACTTCGCTTAACCAGGGCATCGCGCCGGCTAGCGCATCAGCTTGTCCCCCGCTGGACTGTTCGAGCCGTGAATCTGCGAATGGCAATTGAGGCAGCTTCCGGCAAGCAGGTAGCGCGATACGCCGGCGCTGCCGCCCGGCAACTGCGCGCCCGTATAGGCCAGGTTGGCATGGTCGTTGTTCACCGAGTGGCACTGCTGGCACAGCAGAGGCGGCGATTTTTTCAGCAGCGTCGGGCGCACCGTTCCATGCGGCGAATGGCACAGGGTGCAGTCCTCGGCCACCGGCGCGTGCTCCCACAGGAAGGGCCCGCGCTTTTCCGCGTGGCAGGTATAGCAAAGCTGATTCACGGTCGGCTTTTTCAGCAAGAAATCGTTATCCGAACCGTGCGGGCTGTGGCAATCGGTGCAGGTCATCTTGCCGAAACGCACCGGGTGCGCCGACGGCTTGCTGAAGTCCATGCGCTCCTGCTTGTGGCATTTGTAGCAGACGTCCGGCTGGGTTGCCTTCGTCAGTACCGGGTCGTGCTCGGCGTGAATCTTGTGGCAATCGGTACAGGCGAGGTTGTTCCTTTGGTGCACGCTGCCTTGCCAGGCCATGCGCGCGCTGCCCTGATGACAGGCGAGGCAGAACTTGTTGCGCTGCTGCGGCGTCAGGAAGGAATCCGCCTGAAAGGTGTTGATAAAGTTCTTGTCGCCGGTGGCGGCGTGCTTGGCGCCCGGGCCGTGGCAGGCCTCGCATTGCAGGTTTCCGGGAGCAAAGGGCGAGCCCTTGACGGCAGGATTGCCCATGGGGGTCTTGAAAATGGCGAACACCGGGAAATCGCCGCCCTCAACGTGGCACATCAGGCAGGTGTCGGCGCCCTTATCGGTGTATTGCGTGCCCAGGCCCGGCTTCTCTGGCGCAGCGGCCGTCTGGTCGGCCGCCGCCACGGTTAACGCAAAGCTGGACAGCAGCGCGGCAAATATTAGTTTCTTGATAGTCATTGTTGTCTATCCGTTAGCCGTGGTTCTTGTTAATCTTCGCATTCACTTCACGCCGTGGACGCTTTTGACATCCCACGGTCCCTGCGGTCCATGACAATAAGCGCAATTCTCCGGGACGATATTTGTCTCCGTCACAGAGAAACTCCCGGCGCGGAAGCTATCCTCCATATGGAGCTTCGTGGCTGCGCTGTCGTGGCAGGACGAGCACACCGCCGCAGTCGGTGAAGTTCTCAGGTTAGAGGCCGCGCCGAGCGCACTGGTCGTCGTGGTAGTCCCCAGGATGCCATTGGCCGTGGGCGCGGCCCAGGTCCCCGTCAACTCGTAGGACGTGCCGGCGTGGCAGTTCGCGCAGTTGTTCAGCTTGCCGGGGAAGACGACGCTGCTGAAATCGTTAGCGCGGCCACCGTAGCCATAAACGGTGATCCCCGTGGTGCGGAATCCGCCCTTGTCCGCTTCGCCCGCATGGATGGCGTGAATCATGACCTTGAAGTCGATCGACTGCTCCCCTGCGGCGCCCGCCGCGACGCGCTGACCGAGATCGGTCGCATTCGGGTTGTGGCAGACCACGCACACGCCGGGCTGGTCAGTGCGGTTGTTGCCGTGCACGCTCAGCCTGCCGTGGCACACATCGCACTTGGCGATGTCCACCACCGTCCGGCGCGGGCTCAAAGACCCCGTAATCGCGAAATCCTTGTATACGCTGGTCACCGGCAGCTGGTCGGAAAAGGTCCCGGCGGTGGTCACATCGCCGGCGGGGTGCCCGTCCATGGTCACGCGCATCGTGCCGGTCTGCGTGGCGGGAATGGCGACGGGCGAAGCGACGGTATAGGTGCCGGGCGTGGCACCTGCCGCAACCGCGGAATTGCCCAGAATATTGATGCTCACCGGCTGACCGTACTGCTGTCCGCTATTGTCGTTGCCGAAGTCCAGTTTGCCCGGCGTGTTCCAGCCGATGCTTAGCGCCAACCTGCTCGTGCCGCTCGCCGTCGCGGTGAACGCCGGATCAGACGTGAGGTCGTAGGGCTTGTCGCCGTTGGTCGGATCGGTGACGGAGAAGGTGATGACGGGCGTGCTGCCGGGCGTGGTCGGTGCGACGCTGATGATGTTGTACTGGAACTTGGCCAGCGCCGCCGCAAGCCTGGTCGGGAAATCGTGTGCGACGACGATATCCTTGTTGTCGCTGAACCTGCCCGCCGCGTGGCACAGCGCGCAAGCGCTGTTGTCGGCCTGGATGCCGCCCGGGTGCGCTATGGTCTGGTACGGCTTGGCCGGATCGGGCGTCGCTCCGAAATAGACATTGTCGTGGCAGGCGCCGCAGGCCTGGATACTGGGCTGGGTCTTCCAGTGGTCTCCCTGCGCCGTGGCGTTTGCCGCCCCGGGCGTGCCGTCGTGGCACTTGGTGCAATTGCGCACGTCCTGCGGGAAGGTTACTTTTGAAAAGTCGGTCCCGTTCACGACATAGGGCGTTCCCGCGACCACGCTCGGGAGCGCAGCGCCGGCGGCGTTGTAATGAATCCTGTGGATCATCACCTTGAAATCCACCGGTACGTTGGGCGTCCCCGCGACCCAGGAACCCGGGTTGTGGCAAGTCACGCATAACCTGGTGTCGACGCGAGTACCGTGCGCCGTAAGCTGGTTATGGCAGGCGTTGCACTTCGCCGTCGACACGATATCGCGCGTCAACGAAACCGTGCCGCCGTTCGGCACGAAATCGTACACGCCCGTCGAATGGGGATACGCCTTGTTGGCCTGCTGAATCGTGACGCGCGTCGTCACTCCCGGCTGGTAGCTCAGGTCGAGCGCATTGCCGTCTGCGTCCGTGCATGGCGCCGGGCAGCTGGCCTTGGTGATATCGGTGGCGAAAGTGTACGTATAACTGCCATTTCCGTTGTTGACCAGCGTGCCAAAAGCGTAGCCGGCGGCCGAACGCTCCTGGCTGCCCTGCACCGCACCTCCGTTGGCCCTATTGATGTAGTTTTGCCAATTCGACGGGCCGCCATTCGATCCCGGCTCCAGCTTGGCGATGTTAAAACGCAGATCGGCGGCGGTAAGACCCGCCATGCCGACGCCGGCCTGGTTGGTAACGGTGAAATTCACCACCGGTGCGCTGTTGATAGTTACCCCGGTGATCGCCGTGTTCAATTCCGTAGACGCGGCCAATGCCGCCGCCCCCGCCGCAGACGTGCTCGGGGGAGCCGGCGCTTGCGCGCTGCTGCCGCTCGAGCCCCCGCCACCACATCCGGCCAGCGCGAATGCCAGCACGCCCGCCGCCATGACCAGACGCAACCCTGTACGTCGATGCCCTCGAAGGTCTTCAGCCCACCCGCGGCGAAGATCCCTGAAGAAGACAAGCTTGGCCCACCGATGATCTGACGTTCGATTTTGGTCCATGACTATCCGTTTGTTCTTGGACAGCCTGCCCGTGCGATACGCCCGGCAGACCACCCCTTGATAAAACGATCATACACAGATTCTGGGGCAACTCGCGAATGTCGGCGCGAGATGCAATTTTTATACTGCAACAGCCGAAGCACGATGCTGCATTCTCACGCCCTGCAGAATACCGCAACGAAAATTGCCTGTCGACCTAAACTGTTGGATTTGGCTGGCGGATTCCACACTCGCGCTTCCCGGGAAAACCATGGATGTACAGCGGAAGCGAGCTAGTCCGATGCCATGCTGAGGTGAGGACGACCGGCTACCGTAAAATGATAGCCGGTCGGTCGCTTTGTTTGGTCGCCGGTTTCGCCCGCCGCATAGGCGGCTTTCCGCAAAATAGCCACTTACCCAGAATCCCCTCCGCCCTCTCCAAAAAAGATAAGGCGAACCGGATAGGCTCGCCTTACCCCGTGCAAACCACGGTACCGAACTTCAGGAACAAGGCGGGCCGAAACCCGCCTCGCACTCATCTACTATTTGAAGTTCTTCATGACACTGTCGACCGTGGCATTCCAGAGAGTGTCCTGGTTCTCAAGGAGATACCCGTTCTGTTTCCAGTGCTGGTACAGGCTCAACAATGTACCTGCATCGTCGTCGTTGATCGCCATCGCGCGGTGACATGCGCCGCACGCGTTTGCAGCGGGACCAGTGACGTATGAAGGTATGGTACCGATGTTCCGGACCAAGGTAGCGTTGCTGCTAGAGCCCGACTCCAGAGCCGGCAAGGCCTTGGACTGATCCGGCACGTTATACGTTGCCGTGGCGTCGCTTGTCGCGTGAACGTGACAGGCCTCGCAGTCCTGCGTTCCCCGTCCAGTTCCGAATTTCGGGAACTGGGTCTCCTCGTCGATACTGGTCAGCATCGCCTGGAACGGATCGTCGAATTTGACATTGTTTATGCCAATCGTCTGGAACGAGTGGATCGCATGGACCCAGGAATCGATCGACCGCGACTGCAGCTCGAGATTGCTTCCGCCGTTCTCTTTCACGTGGCACATCTTGCAGACTTTGATGTCGCCGCCATAGTCCCCGGAGTGGAACGTCGTCGCGAGCTGGTCGTGGCAGGTGTTGCATCCCGCCGTCCCCACATAGCCCGACGGAGCAGTCCAGGCAGTCTTATCGACATTCACGATAGGCGGGTAGAAGCCCGGGTCGGCCGCGTTATTGATCAGATCGAAGGTCTCTGACACCGCGTTGATCCCGTAATTCGCCGGTACTGATTTCCCAAGGTAGTTCACCGTCGTGAGCGTCGCGCTTGCGAGTGCGGACGTGACTCCGACTTCCGCATGCGTGATCGCGCCACCCTTGACGATCAGGTCTTTCCACGCCGACAGGTCGGCCTTCACTTCCCAACTGCCGGCTGCCGCCGAGACCGTCGTGAAACGCGGGTTGGTCGTCGTTCCGTCCACCTGGTATTCGAGCAAGCGCTTGCCGTTGGTATCGCTGTCGTGCGGCGAGACAAGGTAGTCGTGGGTGTTGTAGCCATACAGCCCGATTCTCACGGTCGGCACGATCGCGCTTGCCGAGTAGCTCCCGACGCTTCCGGCCGAACTGAACTTGATGTCCAGCATGTTCGTAGTCGCATCGTAAGATACGCTGTCAATCGTGGTTTTGATGGCGTCGGCATACTTGACGCCGGTGCTCGAATAGATCAGCGGATCATAACCGCCCGTGTGGATCGTCTGGAACGTCGGAGCCGCCGATCCGTCATGGCACTTGGTGCAATCCGTCGCCCTCAGAGTCGCCCCAGTCGTGTCGGCGACAATGCTGGAGTGGTTGTAGCTGGCCGCCGACATCTTGGCCATGATTCCGTTGACGGAGTGGCAGCTGATGCAGGTTGTCGCTTCAAAATTGCTGGTGTTGAATATCCCCGTCGCCGTGCTGTCGAGGTGGCCGGCGTGGCAGGTTACGCAGTTTCTCATCGACTGCGGATAGGGGAACTCATTCGCGTGCGACATATGCACGTC
>CAZRMO010000061.1:0-23235 GCA_964601155.1 uncultured Enterobacteriaceae bacterium | reverse complement strand
TTCTGGATGCTGCCCGCACTGGGGGTTGCGTCGAAGTTCAGGCGCCCGGCAAGAAAGTCCTGGTTAGCGACGTTGAGCGTGCTCGCAACGAAGCCGGCGACGTCGATCTTCGCACCTTGTCCTACCAGGATACCCGCCGGGTTGACCAGCCATACCTTGCCGTTGGAGCTCAGCGTGCCGAGCAACACAGACGGATCGTTGGCGATGACGCGGTTGAGGACGCTGCTCGCGGCGGAGGCCTGGTTGAAGCGCGTGGTTTCGTTCGCGCCGATGGAGAAGCTGTTCCAGTTGATGATGGCGCCGTTGCTGTTGTTGACCGTTAGCAGTTTGCCCGCCTGGTTGAAGCTCGCGGCCCCGTTGACCACCTGCGGGCCGCTGGGATTGGACCAGGCTGGAGCAGAGCTAAAACAAGAGGCAATCGCTATGGCAATCAAACGCTTGCGCGCGATGAACGAGGTGGATCTGTTCTTGGGCATGGCGCTCTCCCGATGCACAACCGTCAGCCGGCAACCATCATCAACAGTCGTTCACAAAATCATGCGATTTATTGGGATAATAAACATCGCAATTACTGCAAGCGAGGCAGTAATGCACAGTTGCGGTGATAAAAAGCTTGACGCGTCGCAGCTTCGAAGTACGCCCCCAAATCGCTTACGGCGAGTTTTCGGCGTTAGCAATGCCGACATTTTGTCCTGCCGTTCAGAAGGCAAACATCACATTCACATGCCCGCGCCAGTCACCGTGCTCCTTGGTTCCGGCCGGGCCGGCGTCGACCACTTGCGCCAGGTCGAAACGCAGGCTCACGTCCTTGCGCAGCGCGTAGCGCAGGCCCGCTCCGACGCTGGCGATGCTCACGTGCGCCGGGGTGAGCGAGCCGGCGGGCACGTTCTGATTGTAGCCGCGGCCAACATCGTAGAACGCGAGCGCTCGAAGGCTACCGCGCAGGTCGCTCCCCTTCTTGATCAATTCGGGCGTGTAGAGCTCGGCATTGACGACATAGCCGCTGTCGGCGGTGACCGCGCGCTCGTTAAAGCCGCGCACGGCGGTCGAACCTGCAAGCCCGAGCTGCTCGGCCGCAACCAGCGGGTCGCCGCTATATTGGCCATTCAGTGCAACGCGCGCCTGCCAGTCGCTCCTGAACGCCTTCAGATAGCTGCCGCCCAGACGGAGAACATTGAAGCCATCGCGCGTGGTGCGGTTGCCCGAGGTGAGGTATGAGTAGCGGTCGCTGGTGCCGTCGACGTTGGTGTAACGCGAGCCCAGCGCAAAGTTGTGTGCAAGGCCGATGTTGTAATCGAGCATCCGGCCCGGACTTTGAATCTGCCCGGTGTAGGTGAGACTGAAGGGGCGCGTGGTGTAGGGCACGCAAGCGGCGATCGGGGGCGTGGGCGGATCGATGCCGACGGGTGTGCCGGCGACGGTGCACGTCGAATTGATGTACTTGTAGTCCAGGCCGTAGATCAGCTTCGAGCTGTACTCCCCGCGCCGTGCAAAGTTGTGGTTCCAGCGCAGGCCGAATACGTCGCCCTTGCCGACGATGCCGAGCGTCCCGCCCAGCGTGGGTGAGGCGCTGGGGGTATTCACGTTCGATTTACCGTAGATGAAGTCCAGGCTGTCCCCCAGCGCATAAAAGGGAACGCGATAACCCAGGCTGTAGATGTCGACCTTCACCCCAGTCGGGGCGTCGACCGAGCCGGTATAGGCGAGCGTCAGCGTCTGATCGCGATTGAACAGATTCGCGTTCTGGTAGGCTATGCCCTCGCGCGTTCTGCCGGTGGCGGCGGTGCCGGTATTGTCCGCGGTAAAGAAGAAGCGCTGCGGGTTTTCTTCCGTAACCGCCACCTTCGCATCGATCTTCCCCTCGTCCTTGCTCATGCCCAGCGTCACCCCGACCTGTTTGGCCGGATTCCCGTTGGCGAGTTGGATGTTCTCCGACATCTGGCGCAGGTTGGGCGCCTTGCCCTCTTTCAGCGACGGCAGGCTGGCTCGGATGTTCGCATCATTGAAGTACTTGTTGCCGCTGATCACTACCTTGCCGATGACGCCTTCAGTGACTTGCAGGCGCACCACGCCACTGGTAAGTTCCTGCTCCGGCGCGTACACCTGTACAGTGCCGTAACCTGCGGTGCGGTAGGCACGTTCCAGCGCTTCGAGCGCTTTCTGGATGTCGCCGTAGACGCGCTTGGGTCCGGCGAACGGCGCAACGATGGCCTGCACCCGCGCCGGCGGGAGCAGGGTATTGCCTTCGACCTGGAAGCGGACGATGTTGAAATGCTCGTCGGCAGCGGAACAGGGCGTAACCCCAGCCATAGTTGCCAGCGAAAGAATCAAGGCGCAACTTGCGATGATTATTCTTTTCATCTGCCATCCCCTCTGGAGTCGCCAGCCAGATTCAGGGTATACCCCTAGTCCTCAGTTTTTGATTCTAGCCAAACTCTTGCTAAAAAAATACCTCTTTTTTGATATTTGTCGGAATGTGCATCCGTACACTACAGCTGCCGGCTTTACGCGGCACCCGAAATTTGAATTGGCAGATTCGCACGGCCGGATCTACTCTATCCACTCAATTCGCACACGAATTCCTCGAACTTCCCGCCGGGGCCACGCGGGATCTGTCCCTCGAAATAGACGAATCGCAGATTGAACGAAAAGTCCAACGCTTTGCAGATGAGATCGCCTATCCGCCGCTCCTGGTCCGCTGTGACCGGCGCATCCGACACCAGTCGCACATCAATTGAATTGCGCTCTCGCTGGACGAACTGAAACTGCCGAATCGGAGCGATTTCGCCGTATCGAAGGCCACCGATGGCCGGCCATAGGGAGCGCCCATCAGGCAGTCGCACCATGTTGCGCCGGCGGCCGGCTATCCGTTTCAGCGCCGGCAGGCCGCGTCCGCAGCGGCACGGTTCCGCCAATTCCGCGTAGTCGCCAAGGTCGTAACGGATAACGGTCAACGAATGACGACTCTTTTGCAATCTAGCGCAAGCCATCGCGGCGCGCAAATGCGAACGCCATGGAGCGGACCGGAGGACGTGCGTGAGCCACTCTCGCAACGCAGCAGGATAAAATTGTGTATATTTCCGCCACGGCTAAGGGAATGCGCCTCAGTGGACCCCAACCAGCGGAAACCGGGGGCCAAATCAACCGAAAACCATGGACTAACAGGAAGATCAAATGACTGTACGCAGGGCTATTTTGCTGGGCTCGGTTGCACTGGCGATGACGGCGTTTTTCGGTGAATCCGCCATAGCGCAGAACACCATCAAAATAGGGGAATTGAACAGCTACAAGGTCTTCCCGGCCTTCCTCGGTCCGTACAAGAAGGGCTGGGAACTTGCTTTGGAACAAATCAATCAGGCAGGCGGCCTGCTCGGCAAGCAGGTCGAAGTGATATCGCGCGACGACCACGGCACCCCGGGCGATGCCGTGCGCGTGGCCGAGGAACTGGTCTCGCGCGAAAACGTTTCGCTCCTCATGGGCACCTTCGCCTCGAACGTGGGCCTCGCGGTCAGCGATTTCGCCAAGCATAGGAAGACCCTGTTTATCGCCGCCGAGCCGCTGACCGACCAGATTGTGTGGAACAAGGGCAATCACTATACGTTCCGCCTGCGCGCCTCGACTTACATGCAGACCGCGATGCTGGTGCCGGAAGCGGCGAAGCTGAACAAGAAACGCTGGGCGATCGTCTATCCCAATTACGATTACGGCCGGTCGGCCACAGCCGCATTCAAGAAACTGCTCGCCGCCAAGCAGCCGGGCGTCGAGTTCGTCGCCGAGCAGGCGCAGCCGCTGGGCAAGATCGATGCCGGCGCGGTGGTGCAGGCCCTGATCGACGCCAAACCGGACGCAATCTTCTCCTCGCTGTTCGGTTCCGATCTGCAAAAGTTCGTGCGCGAAGGCAAGCAGCGCGGCTTGTTCAAGGGTCGTCCGGTGTTCGACCTGTTGGGTGGCGAACCGGAGTATCTCGACCCGCTCAAGGGCGAGACGCCCGCCGGCTGGTACGTGACCGGCTATCCCTGGAGCCAGATCAACACACCGGAACACAACAAGTTCCTCGCAGCCTATCGCGCCAAGTGGCACGACTATCCCCGGCTGGGCTCGGTCGTCGGCTATACCACGATGATGACCGCGGCCGACGCGATCAGGAAAGCCGGTTCTACCGACACCGAGAAAATGATCGCCGCCATGAAAGGCCTGCAAGTGGACTCTCCGTTCGGGCAATTTCACTTCCGCGCGCTCGATCACCAGTCCACCATGGGCGCTTACGTCGGACGCCTGGCGCTGAAGGACGGCCGCGGCGTGATGGTCGACTGGAAATACGACGACGGCGCCGATTACCTGCCGAGCGACGCCGAAGTCAAAGCCATGCGGCCGGCGGAGTAATCGAATCGCTCAGACCTCCCGCTTTCACCTCGGGTAAAAGCGGCGGCGACGCTGTCCGCCTTTTCCGAAGGAGGAGAGCACCGATGATGATGGCATTTTCGATCTGACGATGTCGTTTTCGGCGATCTTCATCCAGTTGCTCAACGGACTCGCTTCGGCCTCGTCGCTGTTTCTGGTTGCCGCGGGTCTGTCGCTCATTTTCGGCGTCACCCGCATCGTCAACTTCGCCCACGGCTCGCTTTACATGCTGGGCATCTACACCGCCTACAGCCTGGTGAAGACCTTCAGCGGCGGCATCCTCGGCTACTGGAGCGGCGTGCTGTTGGCTGCGCTGATCGTAGGCGCGTTCGGCGCGCTGATCGAGCGCGGATTGCTGCGGCAGCTGTACCGCGCGCCGGAGCTGCTGCAACTGCTCGCAACCTTCGCACTGGTGCTGATCATCCGCGACTTTGCCCTGTGGACCTGGGGGCCCGACGACCTGCTCGGCCCGCGCGCGCCGGGCATGGCGGGTGCAGTGAGGATCGCCGGTTCCCTGTTCCCGCAATACGACCTGTTCCTGATCGTGCTCGGTCCGATGGTGCTAGGCCTCTTGTGGCTACTGCTCACGCGCACACGCTGGGGCACGCTGGTGCGCGCGGCGACCGAAGACCGCGAAATGGCTGGCGCGCTCGGCATCAACCAGGCGTGGCTGTTCACCAGCGTGTTCGCGCTCGGTTCCTTTCTCGCCGGCCTCGGTGGCGCAATCCAGATTCCGCGCGAGCCGGCAGTGCTGACCATGGATCTTTCGATACTGTCCGACGTGTTCGTGGTGGTCGTGGTCGGCGGCATGGGCAACATACCCGGCGCTTTCCTCGCGGCGGTAATCATCGGCGTACTCAAGGCCCTGTGCATCGGGATCGGCTCCGTCCACGCGTTCGGCATCGATTTCTCTTTTTCCAAACTGACGCTGGTGGCCGAGTTCATCGTCATGGCGGTCGTGCTGGTGATCCGGCCCTGGGGATTGTTCGGACGCGCGCAAGGCTTGCCGCGCGGCGCATCCGCGGTCGAGCCGCCGTTGCGCCTGCCCACCGCGGGCATGCTCAAGGCGCTCGCCGTCGCGCTCGCCCTGCTGGCGCTGCTGCCGCTTGCTACCGACCGCTACACCCTGGTGCTGCTCACCGACATCATGGTGTTCGCGCTGTTCGCGGTGAGCCTACATTTCATCATGGGGCCGGGCGGGATGCATTCCTTCGGCCACGCCGCCTATTTCGGCTTGGGCGCCTACGCCGCAGCGCTCTTGTTCCTGCACGCGCTACCGATGGAACTCGCGCTCCTGCTCGCACCCCTTGCCGGCGGCTTGGGTGCACTGCTGTTCGGCTGGTTCTGCGTACGTGTGTCGGGCGTGTATCTCGCGATGCTGACCCTCGCCTTCGCGCAGATCGCCTGGTCGGTGGTGTACCAATGGGACGCCTTCACCGGCGGCTCCAACGGACTGATCGGAATCTGGCCCGCGCGCTGGCTGTCCTCCACCAGCGCGTACTACTATCTCGCGCTCGTGCTTTGCGCCAGCGGCACCCTGGTCCTCTGGCGCATCCTGTATTCGCCTTTCGGCTACGCGCTGCGCGCGGGGCGCGACTCGCCGCTGCGCGCCGACGCCATCGGCATCGACGTGCGCCGGCAGCAGTGGCTTGCCTTCGCGCTCGCAGGCCTGTTCGCCGGGCTCGCCGGCGCGATTTACGCGTTTTCCAAGGGCAGCATTTCGCCCGATACGCTCTCGATTCCGCGTTCGGTGGATGGGCTGGTGATGGTGCTGATGGGCGGCATACAGACGCTCACCGGCGCGGTGGCCGGCGCGGCGGCCTTTACCTGGCTGCAGGATACCCTTGCGCGCGAGACCGATTACTGGCGCGCGCTGCTCGGCGGCGTGATCCTGCTGCTGGTGCTGGCGTTCCCGCAGGGCATCGCCGGTTTCATCCGCGAGCGCTGGGAAGCGGGCAAGGACGACGCGTGAAGACCGTACTGCGCGTGTCCAATCTGTCCAAGGCTTACGGCGGCGTCGAGGCCGTGCGCGACCTGAGTTTCAGCCTAGCCGCGGGTGAACTGCTCGCATTGATCGGCCCCAATGGCGCGGGCAAGACCACCTGCTTCAACCTGCTCAACGGCCAGATCGCAGCCGACGGCGGCCGCGCCGAGTTCGAAGGCCGCAGCCTGACCGGCCTCAAGCCGCGGCAGATCTGGCGCCTGGGCGTGGGGCGCACTTTCCAGATTACCGCGACGTTCTCTTCGATGACGGTGCGCGAAAACGTGCAGACCGCGCTGCTCAATTTTCATGGCAGGCTCAACTCGGTCTGGGCTCTGGCCGGGCGGCTGTATGTCGACGAAGCGATGGCGCTGCTCGCGCGCGTAGGCATCGCCGAACAGGCCACGCGCCCCTGTGCGGTGCTCGCCTACGGCGACTTGAAGCGGGTGGAACTCGCGATCGCGCTGGCCAACCGGCCGCGCCTGCTGCTGATGGACGAGCCGACTGCGGGCATGGCGCCTGCCGAGCGCACCGCGCTGATGCAGCTCACCGCCGAACTCGCGCGCACCTCCGGCATCGCAGTGCTGTTTACCGAGCACGACATGGACGTGGTGTTCGCGCACGCCGACCGCATTCTCGTCTTGAACCGCGGGACGCTCATCGCCGAAGGCAAGCCGGACGAGGTGCGCACCAACCGGAAGGTGCAGGAAGTCTATCTGGGGTCTGGCAGTACTTTTGGAGTCGCGCATGCTTGAGGCACGCGGCGTCAACAGCGCCTACGGCCGGGCGCACATTCTCTACGACGTCAGCCTGTCGGCCCAGCGCGGCGAGGTCGTGGTGCTGCTCGGCCGCAACGGCGCGGGCAAGTCCACCACGCTCAAGACCCTGATCGGCCTGGTGCGGCCGCAATCGGGCGAGATCAGCTTCAACGGCCACCGCATCGAGCGACTGGAGCCGTATCAGATCGCCCGCCTCGGCCTGGGCTACGTGCCGGAGGAGCGGCGCATATTCACCGATCTCAGCGTAATTCAAAACCTCGAGGTCGGCAGACAGGCGCCGCGTGCGGATGCGCCGCTATGGACGCCGGAGCGCTTGTTCCGTCTGTTTCCGAATCTGGCCGACATGCGCGCACGCTCCGGCGCGCACATGTCGGGCGGCGAGCAGCAGATGCTGACCATAGCGCGCACGCTGATGGGCAATCCCAGCGCAATTCTGCTGGACGAACCGTCGGAAGGCCTGGCCCCGGTGATCGTCGAGCAGATGGCGAAGACCATTCTCGAGCTGAAGCAGCAAGGCTTGTGCGTTTTGCTGTCCGAACAAAACCTGCATTTCGCCAACCTCGTCGCCGATCGCGCGTATATCATCGAGAAAGGTCATATCCGCTACCAGGGCACCATGGCCGAACTCGCCGCCAACGAGCACATGCGCGCCGCCTACCTGTCTTTCTGAATCATGAATGCACGCAGGCGGGTCGCGGGTGTCGATACGGAGTGCCAGGCTGTTGTACGATAGCGTTAGTATATTGAAGCAAACAGGCAATGGAGATCGCCCATGAACCAGCAAACACTATGCAAGCTCACCGACCTCGCAGCCGCGGTGCCCGATGGCGCCAAACTCGTGATCCCGGCCGATAACTGCGGCGTGGCCATGGCGGCAACGCGCGAACTGGTGCGCCGCGGGGTGCGCGGGCTGCATCTTGTATGCGTGCCGGTCGGCGGGCTGCAGGCTGAGGTCCTGATAGGCGCCGGCGCGATCGCGACGCTCGAGACCTCCGCGATTACGCTGGGCGAGTTCGGGCCGGCGCACCGTTTCATCGATGCCTTGCGCCAGAGCCGCATCCGCATGCTCGATGCGACCTGCCCCGCAGTGCATGCCGCCCTGCAGGCCGGGCAGAAAGGCCTGCCGTTCATCCCCCTGCGCGGCCTGATCGGCAGCGACCTCCTCGCCTCGCGCACTGACTGGAAGGTCATCGACAATCCGTTTGCTCCGGGAGACCCGATTGCCGTCTTGCCGGCGATCAACCCGGACATCGCGCTGTTCCATGCGCCGCTCGCCGATCGCTCGGGCAACGTGTACATAGGCCGCAGGCGCGAGCTGCTGACCATGGCGCATGCAGCGAAACAGACTTTCGTCACGGTCGAAGCGATAAGCGAGCAGGACCTGTTCGACGACCCCAAGCTGGCTCCCGGCGTGGTCCCGGCAATCTACGTCAACCGCATCGCCCTCGCCAAGCACGGCACCTGGCCGGTCGGCCTGCCCGGGGACTACGGCTCGGATGACGCGGCGCTCAGCCGCTACGTGAAGAGCGCCAAGACCGAGGAAGGCTTCCGCCGCTTCCTGGACGAGTGGCTCGGTGAAACCGCGGAAGCGGGAGCACCGGCGTGAGTCTTCCCTATACCCGCGCCGAGTTGCTGGTCGCAGTGATCGCGCGCCTGCTCGAGGGCTGCCGCCACGTCACCGTCGGCGCATCCTCCCCCATTCCCGGCGCTGCGGCGCTGCTGCAGCGGGAACTCACCCAAGGCGCAATGCGCGTCACCATCCTCGGTTCCAATCGCTACAACGCCTATACCGACGGCGGCGTCGAAACGTTCGACATGGCGGCGCAGGGCCGCATCGATGCCTTTTTTCTCGGCGGCGGTCAGATAGACGGCCAAGGCAACATCAATCTCGTGGGCACAGGAACTTATCCTGCAAACGAGGTGCGATGGCCCGGCTCGTTCGGTTCGGCTTATCTCTATTACCTGGTGCCGAAGGTGATCCTGTTTCGCGAAGAACATACGCGGCGGGTGCTGGTGCCCAAGGTGGACTTCATCAGCGCGCCGGGCGTGAGCGCTCCCGGGGTCTATCGGCCGGGCGGTCCTTATGGCCTGCTCACCGGACTCGCCTGGTTTTCCTTCGACAGGCAGAAGCAGCGCTTCCGCCTGGAGAGCGTGCACCCAGGGCACAGCGTCGAGGAAATCCGCGACCAGACGGGCTTCGAGTTCGAGTGCCCGGACGAGGTGCCGTTCACGTCTGCTCCCGCGCCGGAAATACTGGCGCTGATCCGCGGACGGATACGCGGCGAGATCGCAGAAACCTATCCACGCTTCGCATCGACCTTCGCCAACTGAAACGGAACCATGCGCTGCCGCGCGCAACGAGGAATGCATGCTGCCTGAGCACGATGTCTCATTGGTCCCGCGCCGCGTCATCCTGGCGCTGCTCCTGGGCGCCCTTTTCATTCTGGGCTATCTGGTTCTCGGCTGGTTCATCGCGCCGGCGGTTTGGGCCGCCATCCTCGCCTACGTCACATGGCCTGCCTATGAGCGGCTGCGTCGGCTCATGCGCGGCTACGCCATGGGCAGCGCGTTGGTGATGACCTTGCTGCTGACGACCGCGTTCGTGCTGCCGCTGTTGTGGCTCATATTCCTGTTGCAGCGCGAATTCGTCCTTGCCTACCAGGCCGTTGCTGCCTACATGGCAGAAGGCCCGCACCGGCTGCCGGAATTCTTCCTGAACCTGCCCTGGATAGGCGAACGGCTACAGGATTCTCTCGACCAGTTTTCCGCCGATCCCACTGCGCTGCGCGCCCAGCTGGCAATTTGGGCGCAGCAATGGCAGGGCCAGCTTGGCGACCTGGTCGGCGGTGTGGGGCGCAATGCCGTCAGGCTCGGTTTCGCCCTGCTCACCGTCGTGTTCGTCTATCGCGACGGGGATAGCCTGCTCGACCAGGTGCGGCGGGTGTTGCGGCGCTTCCTCGGCGAGCGAGTCGACGGCTACATTGTCGCCATCGGCAACACCACCAAGGCGGTGCTCTACGGCTTGGTGCTGACGGCATTGGCGCAAGGCCTGCTCGCAGGCCTGGGCTACTGGGCCGCCGGCGTGCGCGCGCCGGTGCTGTTCGGCGCGTTTACCGCGCTGGTCGCGCTGATGCCTTTCGGCACGCCTTTCGTCTGGGGCGCCCTGGGCTTGTGGCTGCTGTTCACCGGCAACACGCTCGCGGGCGTGGGACTGCTGCTATGGGGCACACTGGTGGTCAGTTCGGTGGACAACCTGATACGACCGCTGGTGATCAGCAGTGCCACTCAGATTCCGTTTCTGCTGGTGATGTTCGGCGTCATCGGCGGCCTCACCGCCTTCGGCCTGATCGGCATGTTCGTCGGTCCGGTGGTTGTCGCGGTGCTTCTGGCGCTGTGGCGCGAGTGGCTGGAAGACCGGGCACCGGCCGGCACCGACGCGCCGCCAGCAGCGTAGGAACCCATTACAAAATAAATTTTGCCATGGCCGATCTAGGGGGTACGAGGGGAGATATCCCCTCGTCTTCCAATGGACTCCGAGCCGGCGGCGCGGGCAACGCCGGTTTCAACCGTCGCGGCCTTTCATCATGCGCAGCGGAGTGTAGACCAGCACGACTTCGCCTTTCTGATTGATTACCTGGTTTTCGCTGCGCACCAGCCCGCGATTGCCTTTGGAAGTCGCGCGCAGCTCGCTGACGCGGCATTCGACGTGAATGGTATCGCCGACAAAGGTCGGCCCTTTGACGTCCAGCGTCGCATTCAGGAAAGCCAGCCCCGTCCCCTGCATCATCGGCAGCAACAGGCCCTCGGCACAGGCATAGACCAGCGCCGCCGGCACCACGCGCCCCGCAATCGCCATGTTGTGCCGGTCCTCGATGTTGGTGAACAATTCTTCCGTCAGCCAGGATAGGTTGACGAAGTTCACCAGGTCGGCTTCGGTGAGCGTGCGCCCGACGGTGCGGAAACGATCGCCGACAGAAAGATCGTTCCAGAACATCCCGATGCCGAGCAATGCCATGTCTTTTTCCATATGCGCCTTTCAATTTTGGACGGGTCGATGTTACGCTCCGCTGCGCGGCCTGTGAATCTGGCGCAATTTCACTCAACCTGCTGAAAACATCTTGGCCAAGATAATCGAATTGAGCGCCCTGGACCTCGCCGCTATCGTCCGGCCAGGCGACAGCGTCATGTGGGGGCAAGCGAATGCCGAGCCGCTGCCGTTGACCCAGGCGCTGATGGCGCAGCGCCATGCGGTCGGCAACTTCAGCGTATTTCTCGGCGTCACCTACTCCGACACCCTGAAACCGGAATATGCCGACTGCATCCGCTTTTCGGCGTACTGCGGCAGCGGCGGCAACCGCGCGCTCGCCAAGGCAGGCAAACTCGACATCCTGCCCTGCCACTATTCGCAGTTGCGCGACCTGATCGCCGGAGGGCGGCTCAAAGTCGACGTGCTGCTATTGCAGCTCGCCCCGGCGAACGAGCGCGGCGAATACAGCCTGTCGATCGCGCACGAATACCTGATTCCGGCGCTGGAAGCCGCGCGCGTGGTCATTGCAGAGGTCAACGAACGCGCGCCCTGGACCCACGGCGAGCGGCCCGTGCTCGAGGCCGATCTCGACTACATCGTGCACACCGATCGCGCGCCGCTCGAACTGTTCCACCCGCAACCGGGCGCGGTCGAGCTCGCGATCGCGCGCAAGGTCGCCGCATTGATCGAGGACGGCGCGACCCTTCAATTCGGCCTGGGCGCCCTGCCCGAAGCCATCCTCGCCCAGCTCGCCGACCGGCGCGACCTGGGCGTGCACTCCGGCGCCATTGGCGACCAAGTCGCTGCGCTGATGCAGTCCGGCGCCATCAATAATTCGAGGAAGAGCATAGACCGCGGCGTTAGCATCGCCGGCATCATGTTCGGCAGCCAGCAACTGCACGATTTCGCCCAGCGTAATCCACAGATTCAGTTTCGGTCATCGGTCTACACCCACGGCCCCCGCGCACTGGCGCAGGTAGATCGCTTCACCGCAATCAACTCAGCAGTGGAAGTCGATCTCTCCGGCCAGATCAACGCCGAAGTCGCGGCCGGGGTCTATGTCGGAGCGGTCGGCGGCGCGGTCGACTTCCTGCGCGCCGCCCAATATTCGAAGGGCGGCCTGCCCATCGTCGCCCTGCCCTCCACTGCCGGCAGGCACAGCCGCATCGTCGCCAAACTCAACGGGCCGGTGAGCACGCCGCGCAGCGACGCCGGCATCATCGTGACCGAATACGGTGTGGCCGACCTGCGCGGCGCGGGCTTGGACGAGCGCGCACGCCGGATGCTCGCCATAGCGCACCCGGACTATCGCGAACAGCTCGAGCGGGAGCGCCACGACGCTTGATAACGGTCCGCGGACCTCGTCCGACGGCATGATATATTCCTTCGGCGTCCATTCGGAAGAAGAGGGCATATGCTTAACCGATTGATAGCGATATTGCTGCTGGTGTCGACTTCAGCCCTCGCGGCGTCGGACTATGCGCGCGAGAAACGCTGGGCAGATGAAATCACGCCCACCATCGTCGTCGGCGATCCGATATACCTAACACAGAAGAACGGCCACAAATTCCTCGGCATTTACACCAAAGTAATCCATGCCAAGATGGGCGTGGTGGTGGTGCATGGCCTCGGCATCAATCCCGACTGGGGCATGATAGGCACGCTGCGCCAGCGCCTCCCCGACTACGGCTACGCCACGCTTTCCATCCAGATGCCGGTCCTCGCGGCGGATGCGGTGCCCAAGGCCTACGTCGCGACTTTCCCCGAGGCGGTCGAGCGGCTGCAATTGGCGGTCGGTTACCTCGAGAACCAGGGTTACAAGCGCATCGCGATCGTGTCCCACAGCATGGGTTCACGCATGGCTTACGCCTACATGAAGCACAACCCCGCGGATGTCGACGCGTGGGTAGCGATGGGCATGTCCGCCGCGCCCGCCGGGCAAGCGCCGGCCCTCCTCTACAGCGGCATCAGGGCGCCGGTGCTCGATCTCTACGGCAGCATCGATCACGCACAAGTCCTCGCCGACGCCGCCCTGCGCCGGCTGTCGCTCCAGGGCAATCCCGCATCGAAGCAGGAGGTAATCGCCGGCGCCGATCATTTCTACGCCGGCCACGAGGACGGTATGGTCAAGGCGGTAAGGGATTTTCTGGATAGCGTGAAGTAGCGACCGCGGCGAGCACGGGCGTGGGTAGTGCCGCGGCGACCGGTGCGGCTTGGTGACGTTCTGACGGCGCCGCTCCAGCGCCAGGCACACGGCGTTCGGGTGTGGCATGTTCTGCTTATTTCAATGCGAAATCGTCGGCCAAGTCCGACAGGCTGCTAGCGCATGAACCTCCGCCGCCACAAGCTGCAAAAACAGTGAAAACCAAGAATGACTTACAATTGCGCGAAATTTGCCTACCCCGATCTATCGGCTAGTGATGGTGCGGGTGCCTGACGCGAGCAATAAACACCCGTGGAACCAGACATGTCCGAAGAAACCCCTTCCCCGCCGGTTCGATTGCGCAAACGCGCACCGATGGGCCTGCTTAGGCGCCGCTCCCGCCGCGTGTTCCTGCAATTCGGGCTGCCCTGGGGCGCCGCGCTACTGGTGGGTCTGGTAGCCGTGGTTTATACACGGTTGAGCACGGATGCTTACGACATCTTCATAAGCTGGATCGACGGGCGTCCGTGGCTGGCCTTTCTCATTACACCCGCCTGTACTGTGCTCGCCGTGTACGGGACTCGCCGCTGGTTCGACGGCAGCGAGGGTAGCGGCATCCCGCAGGTGATCGCCGCGCTGCACGCCCCACGCGACGAAAGCATGATGGAGCGCCTTTTTGGCCTGCGAGTCATAGTCGGTAAGCTCGCGATGTCGCTGCTCGGCTTGTTGGGCGGCCTAACGATAGGTCGTGAAGGGCCGACGGTGCACATTGGAGCAGCGATCATGGGTGAGACGCGGCGCTTCTACCCGCACCGCAGCCCAATGCTCGAACGCCAGTTGCTGCTGGCCGGTGGGGCGGCAGGGCTTTCGGCGGCGTTCAACACGCCGCTGGCCGGCATTATCTTCGCCATCGAGGAACTGGCGCGTGATTTCGAGAGCCGCACTAACGGCACCATGATCACCGCCGTGGTGTTCTCGGGCCTTACATCGCTGGCACTGGCCGGCAACTACCTGTACTTCGGACAGTTGAACGTACCGGAGAACCTGAACGTCGACTTCGCGCTTCCGGTGATCTTCACCGCGGGCTTGTGCGGCCTAATGGGCGCCGCGTTCAACTGGGCTTTGCTGCACTGGGAAGTCTGGATGCCCAAGCCGCTACGCAATTGGCGCGCGAGCAAGCCCCTGCTGTACGGGCTGGTCATCGGCTTGACCATCGCAGCCTTCGGCGTGTTCACCGGCGGCGAAACCTGGGGCAGCGGCTACGACCAGGCCAGGCACCTGCTGGATGGCTCGGCCCCGCTGAGCGAGGGCTACGCCCTGACCAAATGGGCCAGTATGGTAGTCAGCTACATGGCTGCGATCCCCGGCGGTCTGTTCTCGCCCTCGCTGTCGATCGGCGCGGGCTTGGCGCAATGGGTACAGGCGGCCTTTGCCTGGGCGCCGCTGCCCGCGCTCATAGCCCTGTGTATGACGGGCTACCTGGCTGCGGTCACACAGTCTCCCCTTACTTCGTTCGTGATCGTGATGGAGATGACCAACGGCACTGGCATGGTCATCCCGATGATGGCCACGGCGCTGCTTGCCACGCGCATCTCAGCTATATTCACACCGCCGCTGTATGATGCGTTGGCGCAAAAAAGCTACTTTCCCAAGCCCCCAACCAAGTAATGCCCAAGTTAACGGCTAGTGTCATAGCTCAACGGTTGCACATTAGACCCTAAATCATGTTTTTGATGGCACGCTACGCGCGATACGCCAGGGCGCAAACGTCGCATCCCAAGTGCATGCCGCGACCGTGCTGCGACTTCGTGTTTGACGCCCCTGGTACGCGGATTTAGACTACGCCCGTCTGAATAAGAACAACAATGGAGCCCTCCTTGCCGGCCCGCAGCCCCACCCCGAACGCGTCCCCCGCTGAGCATCTGCTTTGCCTGTACAGCACCATGGCACGCATCCGCGCCTTCGAGAATGCCGCAGAAGATGCAAGCCGCGGCAGTGTTGCGGCGTTCGGCGGAACTACCGACACGGCTGCACTGGTGCGCGGACCCCTGCATCTTTCGACCGGTCAGGAGGCGGTCGCGGCCGGCGTGTGCGCGAATCTCATGCGCAGCGATTATTTGACTTCGACCCACCGCGGCCACGGCCACACTCTGGCCAAGGGCGCCGACACAAGTGCGATGATGTGCGAACTGTTCGGCCGCGCCAGCGGCACCAACAAGGGCAAGGGCGGCTCCATGCACATCGCCGATTTCGGCGTCGGCATGCTCGGCACCAATGGTGTCGTCGCCGCGGGCATCGCCATTGCCGTCGGTGCGGCGCATTCGGCAAAAATCCGCGGCAGCAGCGCCATCGTCGCCTGTTTTTTCGGTGACGGCGCAATCAATCGCGGGCCGTTTCTCGAAGGGCTCAACTGGGCGAAGATCTTCGAGCTGCCGGTGTTGTTCGTGTGCGAGGATAACCGCTACTCGGCGACGACGGCGACCGACGCGATGACCGCCGGTGCAGGCGCGGCGGCGCGCGCGCGCGGCATCGGCCTGCCTGCGCAATCCGTCGACGGGAATGACGTCCTCGCGGTGGACACGGCCGCACGCGAGCTGGTCGCGCGCATACGCGCCGGCGGCGGCCCGCAATTCCTGCACGCCCTTACCTACCGCGTGAAAGGGCACGTTTCGGTGGATACGGCGGCTTACCGCGACCGCGGCGAGGTCGAAACGGCGCTCGAAAGCGATCCGCTCAAGCTGGCCGCCCTGAGTCTTGCCGCGCTGGGTGTCGCGGCCGAGCGTATCGCCGCCGCCGATACCGAAGCGCGTGCGGAAATCGAGGCGGCGCTCGCCGCCGCGCACGCGGCGCCCGAGCCCGAGCCAGTCGAGGCTTACGCCGATATCCAGGACACGGGAGCCGGCCAGTGGCGCTGATGAGCTACGGGCAGGCGGCCTGTGAGGCCCTGGCTCAGGCGATGCGCGCGGATGCGAGCGTGGTCGCCATGGGCGAGGACGTGGGGCACGGCGGTATCTTCGGCCAGTACCGCGGCCTGAAGCAGGAGTTCGGCGCAGAGCGCGTGATCGACACGCCGATCTCGGAGGCCACCATCATGGGCGCCGCAGTCGGCATGGCGCTGACCGGCCTGCGCCCGGTGGTGGAAATGCGGGTGGTCGATTTCGCACTGTGCGCAATCGACGAAATCGTCAATCAGGCGGCGAAGAACCGCTATATGTTCGGCGGCCAGGGCCGGGTGCCGCTGGTGGCGCGTCTGCCGATCGGCATCTGGAGCGGCTCGGCCGCGCAGCACTCGCAATCGCTCGAGGCCTGGTTCGCGCATATCCCAGGCCTCGTGGTCGCGACCCCTGCGACCCCGGGCGACAACTACGGCCTGCTCGCAGCAGCGATCGCATGCGGCGACCCCGTCGTCTACATGGAGCACAAGGAATTGTGGGGACTCCAGGGCGAGGTGGATATGCACCCCCCACTTGCCCTGGGCAAGGGCCGCGTCGCGCGCGCGGGGAAAGATTTAACGCTGGTGAGCTGGTCGAGCATGGTGCATACGGCGCTCGCCGCCGCCGAGCAGGCGGCGCAACAAGGCCTTTCGATCGAGGTGATAGACCTGCGTACCATCTGGCCCTGGGACCGTGAACTGGTGCTTGCATCGGCTGCGCGCACCGGGCGCCTGCTGGTCGCGCACGAATCGGTGCAGGCGGCCGGCTTCGGCGCCGAAATCGCGGCCACGGTGGCGGAGGAACTCGGTGTTCCCGTCAAACGCGTGGGCGGGGCGCGCATTCCGGTCGGTTATGCGCGAACGCTGGAAAACGTGGCGCGTATCTCCGCGCAAAAGCTGCTGCAGGAGTTGAAATCATTCGCAGGCGATCCCGGCCATAAGCAAACCATGGCCTAGCGCATAGCGGCGTGCTACGCTTACGTCCAATTCGAAAAGTGAATCGAACTTCAAGGGAGCTAAAAATGATACGTAGAAACCTGTTGCTGATTTTGTCTGCGGCCGCTCTGGCATTCACCCTTCCCGCTGCCGCGCAGCAAGGAAAGTACCGGGCCGAGTATCGCCTTTCGACGGTGGTTGGAACCGCCTTTCCCTGGGGCAAGGGCGGCGAGATCTGGGCCGATCTGGTGCGCGAACGCACGAAGGGCAGGATCAACATTAAGATGTATCCAGGCGCGGCGCTCGTGGCCGGCGACCAGACGCGGGAGTTCACCGCGATCCGCCAGGGTGTGATCGATCTCGCCATCGGCTCGACCATCAATTGGTCGCCTCAGGTGAAGCAGCTGAATCTGTTCTCGCTGCCGTTCCTGATGCCCGATTACGCGGCCATAGACGCACTCACCCAGGGCGAGGTGGGCAAGGACATTTTCAAGATCCTCGAAAAGGACGGTGTGGTGCCGCTGGCCTGGGGCGAAAATGGCTTTCGCGAGGTCACCAATTCCAAACATCCGATCCACACGCCGGCCGACATGAAAGGCCTCAAGTTTCGCGTGGTCGGATCGCCGATCTACAATGAGACCTTCACCGCGCTCGGCGCAAACCCGACGCAGATGAGCTGGGCCGACGCGCAGCCAGCGCTTGCGTCGGGCGCCGTCGACGGCCAGGAAAACCCGCTCACGATTTACACCGCGGCCAAGATGCAAACCATCGGCCAGAAATACGTGACGCTGTGGGGCTATGTTGCCGACCCGCTGATCTTCGTCGCCAACAAACAAGTGTGGGAGAGCTGGACGCCTGAAGACCGCAGGATCGTCAAGGAAGCCGCGGTCGAAGCTGGGAAGCAAGTCATTCAGATGGCGCGCAAGGGACTGATCGCCCCCGACCTGTCCACAATTTCCGGGATCGAGAAGCTCGGCGTCAACGTAGTGACACTCTCCCCCGCTGAACGTGAGCAGTTCGTGAAAGCGACGCGCAAGGTCTACCGAAAGTGGTCGAAGATCGTCGGCCCGGATCTGGTGAAGAAGGCCGAGAAGGCCATTGCCGCGCGCAAGAAAATCTGACCGACTCGAATCCGAACGACGCCGCCATGCAGCTGTGGCGGCGTTTTTCCTAGTGCAGCCATGAACGAGCATCCGGATCCGCTCAAGCCTGCGGCCGAAGAACCGCCGCGCATACCGGTCAAGATCGAGGAATTTTTCGCGGCCGTGACCATGGCGCTGATCTGCCTGATCACCTTCGCCAATGTTCTGGTGCGCTATTTCACCGACGATTCGTTCGCATTCACTGAGGAATTCTCGGTGTTCCTCATGGTCGTTCTCACCTTCGTCGGCACCTCGGCGGCGTTCGCCAAGAACACGCATATCCGCATGACGTTTTTGGTGGAAAAGCTGCCGCCGAGAATCGCCCATTACGCCGAAATCGCGATGATGGTCGCCGCGGCGGTCCTGTTCGCGATCATCGTCTGGTACGGCATCAGACTGCTCCATGACGACTGGAAATTCGGTACCACCTCCCCCGGCATCGGCATTCCTCAGTGGATCTACACCTTGTGGCTGCCGCTGCTGTGCGCGGTAATTACGCTGCGCATAGTGGGCAGGATCATTCGCCTCACGCGCCGCAAGGTATAGACGTGCTGGCCCAGGGAAGCCTGATCCTGTTTCTCGGATTTGCGCTGCTGCTCGCGCTCGGGGCGCCGCTTGCCGTCGCGCTGGGCGTCGCAGGCACCGTCGTGATCATGACCGAGGGCTTGGGAATAATGTCAGTGCCGACCAACGCCTACGCCGGTGTGGCCAAGTACCCACTACTCGCGCTGCCGGTGTTCGTACTCGCCGGCATGATCTTCGAGCGCGCCGGTGTGGCCTTGCGTATCGTCAACTTCACCGCCGCGCTGGTAGGCAGGCGGCGCGGCGCGCAAGGTGTGGTGGCAATCCTGGTGTGCATGTTCCTCGGCGGCATCTCCGGTTCCGGCCCCGCGGACGCCGCCGCCGTGGCAATGGTGATGATTCCCGGCATGGCGAAACAAGGCTACCCAAGGGCCTTTTCGGCAAGCCTGATCGCGGCGGCCGGTTCGACTGCAATCCTGATTCCGCCGTCGATCGCCCTCATCGTCTACAGCATCCTGGTGCCGGCAGCGAGTGTGCCCGCATTGTTCGCCGCCGGCATGATTCCCGGCGTCATCGCCGGCATATCGCTGTTGATTCCGGTGATCTATTTTTCCCTGCGCGAAGGTTGGGGCGCGAATAGCGATGAGCGCCAGGCGACGACGTGGCACAGCTTCAAGGAAGCGAGTTGGGGCCTGGTCGCGCCGGTGATCATTCTCGGCGGCTTGCGCTCGGGCATGTTCACGCCCACCGAGGCCGCCGTGGTGGCAGTGTTCTACGGCTTCTTCGTCGGCGTGTTCGTCTATCGCACGCTGACCTGGCGCATCATCTACCGCGTGCTGGTCGAGTCGGCGGAGATATCGGCGGTGGTGATGATCATCATCTCGCTCGCCGGCGTGTTCGCCTACGCCGGCTCCACGCTCGGCGCGTTCGACGCATTTGCAAAACTGCTCATAGGCGTGACCTCGACCGAGTGGATCATGTTGCTGATGATCATGCTGATGCTCCTGATAGCGGGGATGCTGCTCGATGCTGTGTCGATTTTCCTGGTGTTTTTGCCTATCCTGCTGCCCATTGCGAGGACTTTCAACTGGGACCTGGTTTGGTTCGGCGTGCTCATGACCATGAACATGGCGATCGGACAGTTCACCCCGCCGATGGCGGTCAACCTGATGGTAACCACGCGTATCGCCGGCGTTTCCGTGGAATCGACCGTTCGCTGGGCGAGCTGGATGGTGGGGGCGATGCTGATCGCGCTCGCGCTGATTGCTTTCTTGCCGCAGCTCGCACTGTGGCTGCCGCGCACGCTCGGGTATTGACGTGCCACGCCGGCGCAAGAATCGCTTCGACTGCATTCGTTCGAGATCGACGCGCCGGATTTTGATCGCGCAATCTGATGCCTTTTGAAACGGGCGAATTGCCGAGTCGGCTCTGGATTATTTAGATGATTCCTTGATTTATCGTTCGCACACCATCCCCGAGGAGAAAAACACGAGAATCGTCACCACTGCGCTACTGCGCCGGCGGGCCGGCGTCATCGCCTTCGGGCTTCGCCTCACGCTTTGGCGTAACCGGGTGCGGCCTGTCATCGTCGAGCACAATTTCGAGCCCGGGACTTTCCAGATCATCGAACTGGCCTCCTCTCAGGGCGAGCCAATATACTGCGCCGATCACGAACACCAGCACTACACTTAACGGGATCAGCAGGAACAGGATGTCCATATGGTCAAGCTGACGATGCCGGCGGGCGCGGCATCTTCACTGCTGCGGGAGCGGCCGGCCGTCGGGACAACCTCAGAGAATTGAGGATCACGATTAGCGAACTGGCCGACATGCCGATGCCCGCCATCCACGGCGTGACCATGCCCAGAGCCGCCAAGGGCAACGCGGTGAGATTGTAGGCCAGCGCCCAGAGCAGGTTTTCGCGGATGATGTAGAGCGTGCGCGCCGAAGCCGCGAAAGCAGCCCGCAAATCGCCGAGTCGCCCGGAGAGCAGCACCGCATCGGCTTGGCGTTGCGACATCCAGGCACCTTCGCCCATGGCGATCGAAACTGAGGCCTGCGCGAGAACCGGCGCATCGTTGATGCCATCGCCTATCATCGCAACCACCCTGCCTTCACCCTGCAGCGCCTGCACGTATTCGAGCTTTGTCTGCGGTGAAGCATTGGGGGTTGCGGCTTCGATTCCGAGCGTTGCGGCGATCTGCCGGACCGTTTCGTCGCGGTCGCCGCTCAGCAGATGCACGCGTTTGCCCGCTTCGTGCAGTGCATCGATGAATTCCTTCGCGTCCGGTCGCAGCTCATCGCCGAACACGAACAGCGCGAGGCAGCGGGCCTTGTCGCCCAGCATGGCGACCGACCCGCCGGCGGGCAAAGGTGGCTGCCACGACGGCGCTTCCACAAAATTCGTCGCCATCACGAATTCCGGCCGGCCCAGGCGATACACGTGTCCGTCCAGTTCTGCCTCCACTCCCAGCCCGGCATGATGCCTGGAGTTGCACCCGCTGGCCGCCTGCGGTGCTGCTGCAAGCAAGGCCTTCGCAATCGGGTGCGTAGATCCCTGTTCCAGAGCCGCCGCGATGCGCAAGCAATCCGCCTCGTTCATCCCCGCGAGGACTTTGGTGCACATCAGGCGCAGCTGACCCGCTGTAAGCGTGCCGGTCTTGTCCAGCACCACGTCGGTCGATCGCGCCAGAGTCTCGACGACGTGGCCGCGGCAGACGATCAGACCCTGCCGCGCCATCCTGCCCGTGGCTACGGTCAGCGCAACCGGTGTCGCCAGCGACAGCGCACAGGGACAGGTAACGATCAGTATGGACACGGCCACCCACAGCGCGCGCCCGGGTTCGACAAACCACCACGCCACCGCCGCGCTTACCGCGAGCGCCAGCGTCGCTGTGACGAACCAACCGGTCATGCGCTCGGCATTGGTAACCAGCCTCGGGCGCTCCGCGCTTGCCTGCTGTATCAACCGAACAATGGAGGACAGCACCGTATCCGCACCGATGCGCTCGACCCGCATCAACAGGGGGTCGGCGACGTTGGTCGACCCGCCCGTGAGTGGGTCTCCCGTGTTTCTTGCCAGCGGACGACTTTCGCCTGAGAGCAGGGACTCATCGACGAAACTCGCGCCATCTTCAACCACGCCATCGGCGGGTATGCGCGCTCCGGAGCGCACCAGTACACGATCCCCGGGCCGCAGAACGCTTACCGCCACTTGTTCGGGCGTGCCTTCGGCGTCCAGACGTACCGTGACTTCCGGAATCGCGCGGGACAGGAAATCCAGGCTGCGCGCAACTGCGTGGCGCGCCCTTGTTTCCAGGTATCGGCCACACAGCAGCAGGAATACGAACATTGAAACGGAATCGAAATACACTTCACCGTGCCCGATGAAGGTGGCCGTGGCGCTGGCCGCGAACCCAGCCCCTATGCCCAAGGACACGGGCAAGTCCATGCCCATGCGGAGCCGGCGTAAATCACGCCAAGCGGATTGAAACAGCGGGCCTGCCGAATAGAACACAACCGGCAGCGTGAGGACCAAGCCGGCCCAGCGCATCAGCTGCACGATGTCGGGCGTCATGCTGCCGGGCGCGGCAATGTAGGCCGGCAATGCATACATCGTCACCTGCATCATGCCGAAGGCAGCGACGAACAGGCGCAGCAAGCTCTGCTTCTGCTCCGCGCGCTGCGCAACTTCCTGCTGACGCGCGTCGTAGGGATGGGCGCGATAGCCGATGCGCCGCACGGCGGCAAGAATTTCGCTTAACTTGATTTGCTGCGGATCCCAACGCAACTGGGCGCGGTGCGTGGTGGCATTGATGCCGACGTTACGCACGCCGGGAAGACGTTCGATCACGCTCTGGTTGAGCCAGACGCAGGCGGTGCAGCGGACGCCTTCGAGCATGAGCGCGGCGTCGCATTCGCCGCTTGCCGCGGTGTGGACAAAGCCGCGCTGCACCTCCGGATCGTCGTAGATATCAAAATTTTCGCTATCGTCCCCGGCCTCCGCAGTAGACGCCGGGCTGGTGCGATACTCGTAATAGCCCTGCAGCCCGTAGCCGAGGATGACCGAAGCCACGGCTTCGCAACCGGGGCAGCATACCGAGCGCCACTCGCCGTCGACTTTGACGCGATAGCGGCCGGGGTCAGACACAGGCAGAGCGCAATGGAAACAGGCTATTGGCCCGGTGTCCCGCGATTCAGCGGGAAGTGCCTGCGGCACCGGGCCAACGGCGGCAGCTTGGTGGCTTGATAGAGTCATACGCACTCGATTGTAGGCGGTCGCTTGCAACTACGCTATCGCGTCGCTGGCGCTGCTACAAAAGCAAAAAGCCCCAACCTTGCTGGTTGGGGCTTTTTGTTTTAGGGACCTGAC
>CAZRMO010000060.1:0-23414 GCA_964601155.1 uncultured Enterobacteriaceae bacterium | reverse complement strand
GCCGCGGCCCTGCACGCCGAAATTCTCGGCCATGGTGATCTGCACGCTCTTGATGGACTTGCGGTTCCAGAACGATTCGAGGAAGGCGTTGGCGAAGCGGAAGAACACCATGTTCTGCACCGGACGTTTGCCCAGAAAATGGTCGATGCGAAATATGTGCTCCTCGTCGAACGAGCGCAGCAGTATCTGGTTCAGTGCGCGCGCCGAGGCAAGGTCGCGCCCGAAGGGTTTCTCGACCACGACGCGGGCGCCGTCGGTGCAGCCGGACTTGGCCAGCTGCTCGACCACAACGCCGAACAGCGACGGCGGGATCGCGAGGTAATGCGCCGGATTGCGCGCTGCGCCCAGCTGCTTGCGCAGCGCCTGAAACGTCGCAGCGTCGCCGTAATCGCCGTCGACGTAGCGCAGCAGCGCGCTCAGGCGCTCGAATGCAGCGGCATCGAATGAACCGTGCTTTTCGATGCTGTCGCGTGCGCGCGCCTTGAGCTGGTCCAGGTTCCAGCCCGCTTTGGCGACGCCGATTACCGGCACGTCCAGGTGACCGCGTTTGACCATCGCCTGCAAGGCAGGGAAGATTTTTTTGTAGGCGAGGTCGCCGGTGGCGCCGCAGAATACCAGCGCGTCTGATTGCTGTTCGTTCATCGTTATTTCACTCGTAGAGGCCGTTTCAAGACATTTTGTCATTCCGAGGGCGAAGCCCGAGGAATCTGCTCCTCGCTGAAACTAACAGCAGAGTCCTCGCGAAGTTTATCCCCGCATGGGGACTCGGAATGACAATTGTTGGAATTGTCATGTTTTAACCAGCGCTTACTTTCCGGCAGGCTTTTCGTTGTGCCCGCCGAACTCGTAGCGCATCGCCGAGAGCAGCTTGTCCTGAAATTCCGCTGCGCCGCGCGAGTCAAAGCGTTCGTAGAGCGCGGAGGTCAGCACCGGCGCGGGCACGCCCTCGTCGATTGCCGCTTTCATGGTCCAGCGCCCTTCGCCAGAATCGGAGACGCGGCCGGCGAATTGCGCCAGCGCGGGATCCTGCGCCAGCGCGCTCGCCGTGAGGTCGAGCAGCCAGGACGCGATCACGCTGCCGCGGCGCCACACCTCGGCGATGTCGGGCAGGTTGAGGTCGTACTGATAGTGCTCAGGGTTGCGCAGCGGCGTCGATTCCGCGTCGGTCGCATGCGTCTGCTTGCCCACGTTCGCGGCGCGCAGCACGTTGAACCCTTCAGCATAGGCCGCCATGAGCCCATACTCGATGCCGTTGTGAACCATTTTGACGAAGTGACCGGCGCCGTTGGGGCCGCAGTGCAGGTAGCCCTGCTCGGCGGTGCCGCCGCCCTTTCCCGATCCGGCCTTCTCCCGTCCCGGTGTGCGTTCGATGTCGCCCATGCCCGGAGCGAGCCGCGCGAGGATGGGATCGAGGTGCTGCACCGTCGCGGGCTCGCCGCCTATCATCATGCAGTAGCCGCGCTCCAGCCCCCACACGCCGCCGCTGGTGCCGACGTCGACGTAATGGATGCCCTTGGGCGCCAGTTCCTTGGCGCGGCGGATGTCGTCGACGTAGTAGGAATTGCCGCCGTCGATCAGGATATCGCCCGGCTCGAGCAACGGTAGCAGGGAGGCGATGGTGCCGTCGACGGCGCCGGCGGGCACCATCAGCCAGAGCGCGCGCGGTTTCGCCAGTTTCTTCACCAGGTCGGCAAGCGAAGCGGCGCCGACGGCCTTTTCCTTGGCCAGCTCGGCCACCGCCTTGGGCGACATGTCGAACACCACGCAGTCGTGGCCGCCCTGGATAAGCCGCCGCACCATGTTCGCGCCCATGCGGCCGAGTCCGATCATTCCGAGTTGCATGATGATTTCCTTTGCATGAATGGATTACGAATGCGATTGCGTGCGCCGCAGTCTTGCCGCGCTTAGATAGCTTCGTCGCGAACGAAGCGCGTCAGTCGAACGGCGACGCAAAGAACCCGTTGCAATATAACTTGTCATTCCGAGGGCCCCTCGGCTACGCTCGGGGCAAGCTCCGCCCGAGGAATCTGCTTCTTGTTTGATTGAAAAGCAGATCCCTCGCTTCGCTCGGGATGACATGAAAAACGGCAGTCATTTTGTAATGGATCTTAGAGCGGAAATACCGCGGCCGATGCTCATCCCGGCGCCCGTTTCATTTTGCGGTAGAGGCGAATCAGGGCATTGGTCGAGCTGTCGTGCGCGAGTTCGGGCTCGGTCCCGCTCTCGAGTTCGGGAACAATGCGCTGCGCCAGCACCTTGCCCAGCTCGACGCCCCATTGGTCGAAGGAATCGATGCGCCAGATCGCGCCCTGGGTATATACGCTGTGCTCATACAGCGCGACCAGTTTGCCCAGCGTCGCCGGGGTCAGGCGCTGGGCCAGTATCGTATTGGACGGCCGGTTGCCTTCGAACACGCGGTGCGGCACCAGCCAGTCCGGCGTGCCTTCGGCCTTGACTTCGTCCGGCGTCTTGCCGAAGGCGAGCGCCTCGGCCTGGGCGAAGACATTCGCGAGCAGCATGTCGTGGTGCCGACCTAGCGGGTTGAGCGACTGTGCGAAGGCGATGAAGTCGCAGGGAATGAGCCGCGTTCCCTGGTGGATCAGCTGATAGAAGGAGTGCTGGCCGTTGGTGCCCGGCTCGCCCCAGTAGATCGGGCCGGTGTCGCGCTTGACCGGCTTCCCGGCTACGGTAACGTGCTTGCCATTGCTCTCCATGGTGAGCTGCTGCAGGTAGGCGGGAAAGCGCTTGAGGTACTGTTCGTAAGGCAGAACCGCGACCGTCTGCGCGCCGAAGAAGTCGTTGTACCAGAGCGCGAGCAGGCCCATCAGCACCGGCAGATTGCGCTCGAACGGCGCGCTGCGGTAGTGCTCGTCCATTTCGCGGAAACCCGCGAGCATTTCGCGGAAGTGCTCGGGGCCGATCGCGAGCATGGTCGAGAGGCCGATCGCCGAGTCCATCGAATAGCGCCCGCCGACCCAGTCCCAGAAGCCGAACATATTGGCGGTGTCGATGCCGAATTCAGCCACCTTCGCGGCATTGGTCGAAACCGCTACGAAATGCCTGGCCACGGCCTTTTCGTCCCCGCCCAGCGCGCGCAGCGACCATTCGCGCGCCGTGTGCGCGTTGGTCATGGTCTCCAGCGTCGTGAACGTCTTCGAGGCGACGATGAACAGCGTCTCGGCGGCATCGAGGTCGTGCGTCGCCTCGGCGAAATCGGTGCCGTCGACATTGGAGACGAAGCGGAACGTCATGCCGCGCTCGCTGTAATGCTTCAGCGCCTCGTAGGCCATGACCGGCCCGAGGTCGGAGCCGCCGATGCCGATGTTGATCACATTGCGGATGCGCTTGCCGCTGTGGCCCTTCCACGCCCCGCTGCGCACGCGCTCGGAGAACTCCGCCATCTTGTCGAGCACCGCGTGCACCTCGGGCACCACGTTCTCGCCGTCCAATACGATCGATGTGCCGCGCGGCGCGCGCAAGGCCACGTGCAGCACGGCGCGGTTTTCGGTGACATTGATGCGCTCGCCGCGGAACATGGCGTCGATGCGCGCGCGCAGGCCCGATTGTTCCGCCAGCGCGAGCAGCAGCCTGATCGTCTCGTCGGTGACCCGGTTTTTCGAGTAGTCCAGGGTCACGCCGGCTGCCTCGATCGTCATGCGTTCGGCGCGCGCCCGATCCTTGGCGAAGAGTTCGCGCAGCTGCAGATCGCGGATTCCCCGCTGATGCTGCGCCAGCGCCTTCCATGCCGCGGTCGCGGATGCTGCTTTGATGCGGGCCGTCATTTCAAGCTGCCTTGCGCGAACCGGCTTTTGCACCGGAGCGTGCAGGGAGGCCTGCGGCGCGCTTGCTTGCGTCCGGCGGCTGCCACAGGCGGAAGCCGCCGAGGAAGGCATCGGCATTTTCGCCGAGCCGGCAGCCCGGGGGCAGCTCGGCGAGTTTCTTCGCATTGCCGCCGCCGATGAGGACATCGTCGGGTTCGAGCGCGGCGCTGAGCCGCTCGACGACATCGACTACATGCCGCCGCCACTTTTTCTTGCCGAAGCGTTCCAGGCCGCGCAGGCCGACGTAATCTTCGTAGATGCCTTTTTTATAAGGCAGGTGGCCTAGCTCCATCGGCTCGACGATTCCGTCGACGATCATCGCCGTTCCGAGACCGGTGCCCAGCCCCAGGAACAGCATCTTCCCGCCTTGGTAGCCGCCCAGGGCCTGCATCGCTGCATCGTTGACGACCTTGGCCGGGCGGCCGAAGGCCGCTTCGTAGTCGAATCCTACCCAGCCGGGCCCCAGATTGTGCGGCTCCGCCACTGGCCGACTGCGCAGCACCGGACCCGGATAGCCGATCGCGACCGCCTCGTAGTTCCAGTCTTGCGCGAGCTTCTTTACACCGGCGACCATCTGCTTGGCCGCCAGTTCCGGCCCGGAAACAAATTCGCGCATTTCTTTTTGCCCGGTGGCCAGAATTTTCACGTGGGTACCACCGACATCAACCGCCAGTACGTTCATTGCTCGCCCTTTTGTGGACAGAAGTCGTTTAAATCGATTGTTCCGCACGAAGCGCTTATGCGATCGTGCGACACGGCGAAGCCGCTTTTTCGCTCAGGCGCTTTTATCGAGGTCGGTGCTCTTCGAGGCGATCACGCCCATGAGCTCGTTCCAGGATTTGACGAAGGACGCCGCGCCTTCGTCCTGCAGCCTGGCCGCCAGTTCGTCGATGCGGATGCCGGCCTTGTCGAATTCAGCCAGCACCGCTTCGCAGTCGCCGCCGTCCGCGCGCATCGCCGCGCCCAGCTTGCCATGGTCCGCGAACGCCTTCAACGTGCCTTCCGGCATGGTGTTCACGGTGAGTGGAGCGGCCAGGGCTTCGATGTACAGGACATCGGAGGCCTTCGGATCCTTGGTGCCCGTGCTCGCGAGCAGCAGACGCTGCGCTCGGGCGCCGGCGTTGAGCACGCGCTGATAGCGGGGCGTCGCGATCAGCTCGCAATACGCCTTGTAGGTGCGCTGCGCGATCGCGATGCCGAGCCGATTGCCGAGCGCGCCCGGCACCTTGCCCGCTACGGCGACATCCCAGCGGCTGACGAACATGGACGCCACCGAGGCTACGTCGGGCGCGAGGCCGGCGGCGATGCGCCGTTCGATGCCGCGCAGGTAGGCGTCGGCCGCCGCGAGGTAATGTTCGCGCGAGAACAGCAGCGTGACGTTGACCGGAACGCCGCAGAAAATCGCCTCCTCGATCGCGGGCAGTCCTTCGCGCGTTCCGGGAATCTTGATGAACAGATTGCGCCGGGCGGCGCGCGCATGCAGATCCCGCGCTGCCGCGATCGTGGCCTTGCTGTCGTGCGCGAGCAGGGGTGAGACCTCGAGCGAGACCCAGCCGTCGACGCCGCAAGTGCGCTCGTGGACCGGTCGGAACAGATCGGCGGCCTGCGTAATATCGTACAGCGCCAATTCGAAGAACAGCTTTTCGCCCGACTTTCCCTGCTTGAGTTCGGCGCGGATCGCCGGGTCGTAGGCAGCGCTGTTCTTGATCGCGTGATCGAAAATCGTGGGATTGGAGGTGAGTCCGGTCACGGACAGTTCGTCGATGTAACGCTTGAGCGTGCCGCCGGTGAGCAGATCCCGGGTGATGTTGTCGAGCCAAAGGCTCTGGCCCAGATCGTGCAGTTTCTGCGTCGCTTTCATCGCATTGCCTTTCGAGGCTTTGGCTGCATTCATGCAGTCCGGCAAATCGTTATCTGGAACCCAGACCGCGCGCGAATGTCGGATGCTTGAGCATGCAGCCGATTGGCAGAAGGGCAGTTTATCAGCATATGGTTACTGGTTGACAGCGCCAACGCCGCGATAGTTCCGGCGAATACGCTGCTAGCGGCCAATTGTTTCGGCAGGCGGGGTGGCGCTCGAGCAATTGAGGCGGGGATGAAGCATAGATGAATGCAGAAGAACGCCGCCTGGACCGAGACGGAACCGTGGCCCTGCTGGAGCCCTTGCGTGAGCGAGCAGCAATGGGGTTCGATGCGCGGGCTGGCGCGTACCGCGCCGGTTCTTAATTTTGGCTTAAGGCGCCTGCGCTAGGCTTGTACCGCATCGAACCGCAGCCTCCGTGGCCGCGCATGCCGGATGACGCTGACGCGCGCGCGGCCGTGGACCCGGATTCATCACCGACACGCATATGCTCACATCGATACTGGCCAAGTTCCGCGACTTCATCGACGAGGTTTCACCCAGCCCGGAAACGCGCGCGCTACGCGAGGCTCAGGCGCTGCGGGCGGCCTGTTGCGGCTTGTTGATGGAAGTCGCGCGTCTCGATTCCGAGGCCGCCGAGCGCAAACGCAAGGCCGTGTCGCAGGCGATGCAGGAAGAATTCGGCATCGCCAACGAAGAGCTCGCGCCGATGATCGCAAGCGCCGCCCGGCCGGAAAACCGCCTGACGTCCTATTTCCGCCCGGTGGCGCTGATCAATAAGGTCTATGCGCCCGAGCAGAAGGTGCGGTTTATCGAGCGGCTGTGGCGCGTGGCGATCGCCGACGGCGATATCGACATGTATGAAGATCAACTGGTACGCAAGCTTGCGGACCTGCTCTACGTTGCGCACGCCGATTTCATTCTGGCCAAGCACCGGGTGCAGACCGCCGGCGCCAGTTAGATACGGCAAGGAAACGAGGGCGATACGCCCTCGCGCTCCCCTGAATCGGCCGCTAACAAGAATGACGCTTGTTATGGACGGGTTCTTCGATCTCAGATCCCGACCTGCAAGCCTACCGTCATCACCTGGGCGGCGGGCAGATGATAGGTGGCGGTAGCGTCCTCCGTGTTCTCTGCCATAAACGAAAACAGCTTGTCGCGCCAGATGACCATGCCGTGTCGCTTGCGCCCGGCGAGCAGATCGACATGGCCGATAAGGTAGTGGATTTGATCCAGATCGAGCGCGAGACCGAGTTCCGCGCAGGCGCTCAGCTCTGAAGGAATGTTGGGCGTCTGCATGAAACCATAGCGCAGCACGATCCGATAGAAGCCGATGTCGAGCTGGGTAAATTCCATGCGCTCGTCCGAACTGGTTGTGGGCACAGGTTCGATCACGACCGTCACCACGATCACGTTCTCGTACAGGACGTTCGTGTGCCGCACCAGTTTCTGCAGCGACGGCGGGGTCTGATCGAGGCGGCCGGTAAAAAATACCCCGGTGCCGGGGATGCGGGGTATGTGTTCGTTGGTCACGCGACCGATGAATGTCTCCAGGGTCGGCGTCGTGTTGGCGATCTGCTCGGCCAGTATTTCGGCGCCGCGGCGCCAGGTCGTCATGACGGTGTAGAACAGCGCGCCGATCAACAAGGGCAGCCATCCGCCATCTGGTATCTTGAGCAGGTTCGAACCGAGGAATCCCAGATCGATCGCGAGGAATCCGATCAGGAAGGCAAGGGCCGCCGGCAGGCTAAAGCCGCCGCGCTCGCGCGCCACCCTGAACGCGAGCACCGTGGTGATCGCCATGGTGGAGTTCACCGCCACGCCGTAGGCCGCCGCCAGGTTGCCGGAAGAGCGAAACGCCAGCACCAGGCCGATGGCGGCGATCATCAGGATCCAGTTCACGGCCGGCATATAGATTTGTCCGCGCGCGTCGGCCGAGGTCTGCGCCACCGTGAGCCGCGGAAACAGGCCGAGGTGCATCGCCTGACGCGTCAGCGAATAGGCGCCGGTGATCACTGCCTGCGAAGCGATGACGGTCGCGGCCGTGGCCAGAATGATCAGGGGATAGAGTCCCCAGGCAGGCGCGAGGTGAAAGAAGGGATGGATGCTACTGGACGGATCGGCGATCAGCAGCGCGCCCTGGCCGAAGTAATTGAGCAGCAGCGCCGGCAGAACGAAGGCGAACCAGACCTTGCGTATCGGCGCGCGGCCGAAGTGGCCGAGGTCGGCATACAGCGCTTCGCCGCCCGTGGTGACCAGGAACACGGCGTACAGGACAAAGTAGCCGGTCATGCCGTTGTCCACGAAGAATTGGACCGCGTGCCATGGATTGATGGCGAGCAGCACTTGGGGCGCCTGCAGGATGCCGCGGATTCCGAGCAGTGCGAGCACGCCAAACCAGACCAGCGTCAGCGGACCGAACACCGCGCCTATGGTCGCGGTGCCATGGCGTTGTACGGCAAACAACAGGATCAGGATGATTACGGTAATGGGTATCACGAAGTCATGCAGCGCAGGTGCGGCGACCTGCAGACCTTCGACCGCGCTCAGCACCGAGATTGCGGGGGTAATCATGGTGCCGCCGTAAAGCATCGATGCGCCCAGGACGCCGAGCAGGATCAATACGCGGCGGCGAAGTCGCGCCTGGTCGCGCTCCGGTCGCAGCAGGGCGAGCAGGGCGAAGGTGCCGCCCTCGCCGCGGTTGTCGGCGCGCAGCACGTAGATCATGTACTTGAGCGAGATGATCAGGAGCAGGGTCCAGAACATGAGCGAGAGTATGCCCAGCACATTGTCCGGCGTGACAGGAATGGGATTCTTGCCGGCGAAACATTCGCGCAGGGCGTAGATCGGGCTGGTGCCGATGTCGCCGTAGACCACCCCGAGCACGGCCACGGCAAGCACGGCGAACGAGTCGCTGTGGGGCGTGGCCGCAGTCGCGCGCTCGTGCGCCTCCTGTTGGGCATTGCGGCCTTCTTTCTTTTCCGATTCGGCGGGCATTGCTTTTCCGATTGTCTGGCCAGGCGCTACGGACTACGCTGTCGAACCGGCGGCATTCTCGGCCGCCGGCGGCAGACCGGGAGCACGCCTGTTATTTCGATTGGGACCCGCCCGGGACTGCGCGCTATGCACCGGGCCCGCCCGCGCTTCTAATCCGGCGTCGACGCCGAAAGCGGCTTGACCCGGACCGCGAGCCTGGCGCCGTTGTTCAGCACCCCCACTTCGTCGCTGACGATGTGGACGGCTTCGTCCAGCAAAATGTCTTTGGCATTCTTCTGCAACTTTTCCTCCGCCAGTTCCTTGGAGAGATTGCGTTCGTCGGTCTGCAGGCCGTCATCCCAAATCGCATCACCCGTGTCCCGCGCCGACTTCTTGCCAAGCGCGTGCCCGTGGGCGCCGTTGCCGGCATTCAAGCGTGATTCGCGGGACTTTAGCCTGGCCTCCTGCGCGTCCCGCTCCTTGCGGCGCACGGATTCGTTCAGCGAGACCAGGTCTTTCTTGCGCTCACGCATGGATTCGGCGAGGTCTTGTTTCAGGTACTGGAAATCCTTGTCTTTTTCCACGCGGGCCTTATGCAGCGCCGCAAGGACCGGTATCACGCTTTTCAGATCGCCGGCGGGCGTATAGTCCGCTGCCCCGATCTGCGCCCAGGGGAGAGCGTTGTCGAAACTGGATTCGCCGAAATCGTCCGCATCGGAAACCGCGGGGAAGAGGATATCCGGCTTCACGCCGCGCAATTGCGTGGTACCTCCATTGACGCGGAAAAACTGCGCTACGGTCATTTTCAGTTCGCCGAATTCCGGCTTGCGGTTTTTGGCGATGCGGTCGAGATCGACCATGGTCTGCACCGTACCTTTGCCAAAACTCGGCGCGCCGATAATCACGCCGCGGCCATAATCCTGAATGGCGGCGGCGAAGATTTCCGACGCCGATGCCGAACCGCGGTTGATCAGGACGCCCAGCGGGCCGCTCCAGGCGACACCGGCGTGGGTGTCGCTGTCCACCGAGATCTCACCGCCTGCATTGCGCTGCTGCACCACAGGCCCCTTGTCGATGAATAAACCAGTGAGCTTGACCGCTTCGGCCAGGGAACCACCGCCGTCATTGCGCAAGTCGATCAGCACGCCGTCGACCTTGTCCTTTTTCAAACCGTCCAGCAGGCGCGCCACGTCGCGGGCGGCGCTTCTGTAATCCTTGACCCCTTTCTCCCGGCCGACGAAATCCTCATAGAAGGAGGGCAGGGATATCACGCCGATGCGGTGAATGGTGCCGCTGTTGCTTATGGAGTGGACGGATGCTTTGGCGGCCTGCTCGTCCAGATTGATGGTTTTCCGCACGAGAGAAACCAGTTTGTGTTTGCCATCGGGCCCGGCCCCCGCCGGAAGCACGTCCAGCTGGACGACCGAGTCGGGCGCCCCGCGAATCAGCGCGACCGCGTCCTCCAGGCGCCAGCCCAGGATGTCCGTCATGGCGCCGTTTTTGCCCTGGGCGACGCCGACGATGCGGTCGCCGATTTTCAGCTGGTCGGAAAGACTCGCAGGTCCCCCCGGCACCAGTTCTCTTATCGTGGTGTACTCGTCCAACTGCGTCAGAACGGCGCCTATCCCGACCAGGGAGAGCCGCATCGAAATATCGAAATCCTGTGCCGCCTGCGGTCCCATGTAGTTCGTGTGCGGGTCGATGGACATGGTGTAGGCGTTCATATAGGTCTGAAAGGCATCCGAGCTCTTTATCCGGCCGATACGCTTGAGAAAATTGTCGTAGCGCTTGTCGAGTATTTTGGCGATGTCTTTGTCGTCCTTCCCGGCCAGTTTGAGCCGCAGCCAGTCGTTCTTGACCCGCTTGCGCCATAGCTCGTGCATTTCCGCTTCCGTATTCGGCCATGCTGCGTTTTCCCGGTCGTATTGATAGCTTTCGTTTTTCCGGAAATCGAAGCCCTTTTTGAGCAGCGTGCGTGCATACTCGAAACGCTCGGCCGCGCGGCGTTCATATAGGTTGAACATGGCGAACGGCGCGTTGAGGTTTTCCTTGAGGATGGCGTCGCCGAGCGTGGTCCGATAGGCGGATAGACGGTCGATGTCGGTTTGAAGGAAGAACAGCTTTTCGGGGTCGAGGGACTTCAGATATCGGTCGAATATCTTTGCCGACAAGACCGCATCGACCGGCACCCCCTTGTAGTGGTAACGCGCCAGCACTTCGGCCGACAAGTATGCCGCATTGGCTTCCTGCGGCAACGGCTTCAACTCCCGCGGGTATGGTGCTCCCGCGGCGAGCGTTGCGGCCAGCGCCGCCATCGCCAAGGCAAAGACTACCCGCAGCAGTTTTCCCTTCATTGCTTCTCCGATTCGAGGCGCCAAAATGCGCCAGCGATAGTGTATATGATGCAAGCACAATATTGGCGCCGCGGTTTCCTTTTAAGGGGGCCCGGACTTTCTCGCCCGGGCGCCGGGATTGCCCGGTGTTACGGCAATGGCGGATCAGCACTCAGACCTCAGTGTCCCGGAGCCGGCAGCTTTATGGTGGGTAAACCGCCATTGCCCGTAAAAATTGCATCAGTCGGCAATGGGCACAAAGTAGACGTCAGCGGTTTCGAACGTCGATCGAATGTTGATGTGAATCCAACGCGCTGCAACAGGTCATTCGATGTCGATCGCTAATTATGGCTAGCCGTTTATCCTCGGAAGGGGACCCGGAACGACCCAAATTGAAATCTTGAGGGTGAAACCGGTTCTCAGGGATAAAGCGCGCCCAAGCCATCGTCCTTGGGCAGTTGTTCGCTGCGCTTTGTCTGCAGGCCATCGCGGACTGCGTTCCAGAGGGCACTGCCTTCCCAGGGCGATTCGCCCGAGCCGTACAGGCAGCGATCCAGCGCGGCAATTTCTTTCGCGCCCGCGTCGAGGCGCGCGGCGAGCGCGCCCAGACCGCGAGGCGGATCATCCGGCCACTGCGTCCGCGCCAGATTCAGCAAGGCATCCGCCGCCGCGTGCCGCTCGTTGGCAGCGCAAGCCTGCTGTAGCGCCTGCAGGGCAGCTTTGCGCTGCGGCACCGCTACCGGGAGCATGTTTGCCGGACCGGATTTCGATTCCGGTCGACGCGTACGCCGCCGGAGCGCGATCGTCAGCAGCAGCGCCAGCGCGACCAGCGCGGCGGCGCCGGCTGCGAACCACCCCCGGTAGCGCTGCAGTCGTTCGGTCAATGAAATGTCCGAAGCCGATCGCTTGGGCGTCAAGGGCTTCGCCGCAGGTTTCGTCTGCGGCGCGGCGCTGGCGGGAGCTGCCGGAGCCGCTTGGGCGGCGCCAGGCGCGACTTTGAATTCGCGTGCCGGCAGTACTGCGCGGTTTTGCGCGTTGCTCGCCGTATTCCACCATGTAAGCGCGATCGGCGGAATGTCGAGCGTGCCTGACGCGGTCGGGATGTAAGTCACGCTCTGTCTGCTGATGCCGTAGATGACATTGCCGTCGGTGCGGCTCTGGTTGCTGGTGGCTTCCGGATACGTTCGCGCATTGGCTGGCTTGGCAAACGACAGCGGCGGAATCTGCGAGGCGGCGAGGCCCTTTGCGTCGATGGTGATGGTCCGGGTCACGGGTTCGCCCACCTTGAATCGCGGCGGGTTGTCATCCCAACTGTCGTGCAATGTGAGCTGTTCGGCCGGCAACCAGTTGCCCTGTACCCCCGGCGGAAGCGGCTGGACCTCGAGCGCGATTTCCCGGCTGCGGATATCCACCGGCTGCGGCGTCGCGCCGAATGAGATGCTGGCGCCAAAGCTGTTCCTGAAAAACGGGTCGTTGGCGAAGGGCGTGCCGCGCAGCATACGTGCCATCGGGTCGTTCGGTGCCGCCCCATTGCCCTGGCTGTTCGCCGCGACCAGCATACTGCCGCGAAAGTTTGCCGGAGGGATGTTCAGCGGGCCGCTTTTCTCGGGTGCAATGGCGTAGTGGCGTTCGATGACATGATATTCGCGCCCGTTGCGCACCGTCGTGTAGCGCTTATCCTTTCCGAGTTGTTCGACCATGGCATTGGCCGGATCGGGCGCGGTGAGGTTGCCGCTCTGCACGCTGTCGTCGTAGTAGAGCCGAAGCGTGTAGGGAATCTGTTGCTGTACGTAGACCGACCGGCCTGCCGCCGGCGCGTCCACTTCGAGGAACACATGCGCCGATGTCTGTTGCGTCTGTTGTGGCGAAGCTTGGGTGACGTTGAGTTGGAGAGGGGCAGTTTGTTCGTTTCCGACCGTGATCGGTGGAATGACTATGCTGCCGGTATGCAGCGGCTGCAGCTGGATCATCCAGCTCGTGGTGTCCGAACGCGTGCCGTTGACAATGCTCGTTTCGCTGTCGGTGCTCGTGCCGAGCACGTTGAAGTCCTTGCGCAAGGGCGTCACATCGGGACGCTCCTGCGATTGGGATTGATCGCTTTCGATGGTCAATGTGACCGTATCCCCATCCTGCACCGTCTGGGGATCCAATTGGGCGCGCAAGGAAGCCCAACTGGCAACGGAGCTGCACAACATGAGAAGTCCGAACGTCGCTGCAGCGAGCGCGGGCGCATGGCGCGCAGCGTGCAATGATGGTTTGCGTGTCGATTGCTTCATGAGACGCTCCTTCGATCGAGGCTCCGCTTAATTGTCGGCATCGGGATGCTGGTATTCATAAAGAAACTTGCGGCGCAGCAGGCCCCCGGGGTCGTCCGGGATGCGCCGCAACCATTCTTGTGCTGCCATCTGTTCTTCGCGGTCTAGCGGTTGCGCACTGTCGGCGGCGCCATCCTGCGGCTGCGGCGCAGCATTGGCCTGCGCGCGCATGCGATCCGCGGCCTTCGCGCCCGATGTCGTAGCGGAGTTTGCGCCCGCTGCCTGCTTCGGCTGCGCCTGCGTCGCCCCCTGATGCTGCTGGGCAAGCTTCTTGGCCGCTTCGGAGAACTGATTGCCCGACTTCGGCTGCGGCGCGGCAGCCTGCTGCTGCCGGCCGCTGGCCGTGGCGGAAGCAGCGTTCTGGGCCGATTTGTCCTTGCCGTTTCCGCCCGCCTGGTTCGCGTTCGCCGCCTGCTTTGTCTGTCCGGACGTAGTGCCGTTGCGAGCGCCCTTGGCTTGCTTCGACCCCTGCTCGCCGGCCTTGCCCTGCGACGAACTCTGTCCGCTGCCGCTGTTCTGGCCTTGACCTTTCTGCGACTGCTTGCCCTGCGAACCGGAGTGCTGCTGCTTCTTTTGCTGCTTTTTCAACAGCGCCTCGACCGCCGCCTTGTTGGCCTTTGCATCCGCGTCGGCGGGATTTTCCTTGAGCGACTTGTCGTAGGCGGCGATGGCGTCGCGGTAGCGGCCGAGTTTGGCGAGTGCGTTGCCGCGGTTGTAATCCGCGTCGGCGCCGCTCGCATGAGAAAAATTTTCCAGTGCAAGCTTGTACTTGCCGCGCTTGTACTCGGCGCTGCCGCGCCGGGCGGCATCGGTCGCAAGGGCAGCGGCCTTGGCATAGTCGCCCGCGGCCAGCGCCTTCGCCGATTGCTGATCCGGCCTCTGCCAGAGGTCGGACCAGGTCGAGGCCATTGCCGGCCGCGGCGGCACGGACAAGCCGGCCAGCAGAAGCAGACCCAGCAGCCAGTTGCGCCGGAACGCCAGCGCCGCCAGCGGCAGCAGCAACACCGCCAGCAGCGGCCCTTGTTCTTTCCAGCCCTGCGTCGTCGCGTTCGTCTGGATCGTGGTTTTCGCGTCCATGGGTTGCGCAAGCAGCGCGCGCAATGCCTGGCCGTTGTCGCTGATCGTCCGGTATTCGCCGCCTCCGGCGCGCGCCACCGCTCTGAGCGTCGCCGTATCGAGTCGCACGTCCACGATGTTGCCGGACGCATCGCGCACCAGTTCGCCTTGTGCGTTGGTCAGCGGCGCGCCGTCCTCCGTGCCTACGCCGAGTACGGAGACGCGGTAGCCCTCGCTCTTGAGCCGCGCGGCGGCGCGTTCGCTTGCCGCTGCCTTGCCCGCCTGGACGCCGTCGGCGATGAGCAACACCTGGCCGCTGGACGCGCCGGCCTGGTTCAGCAATTTGCCGGCCTTGATCAGGCCGAGATCGGCGCGGCTGCCCTGCGTCGGCATGATGCCGGGATCGACGTCCGGCAGCATTGCACGGATGGTGTTCACGTCGCGCGTGAGCGGCGTCACTGTGAACGCGTCTCCGGAGTAGACCACCAGGCCCGTCTGGCCTTCGCCGCTTCGCGCCAGCACGTCCTCGATCTTGTAACGCGCGCGCACCAGCCGCGACGGCTTCAAATCGCTCGCATACATCGAGCGCGACAGGTCGAGCACGATCACTCGCGCCGCCGTCGTCTGAAACACAGGCAGCGGCTTGCGCTCCCAGGTCGGGTTCGCGAGCGCCAGGGTCGCCAGGATCCAGCCGGCGGCCAGCAGCCACAAGCCGGCGCGGCTCGCCTTGTCCGTGTGTGCGCGGCCGACCATCAGCAGCGGCAGCAGCCGTTCATCCACGATGCGGCGCCAGGGATTGTCGCCGTCGCCGGGCCGGTACACGCGCCAGGCGAGCAGCGACAGTGGTATCAGCGCAAGCAGCCACAAGGGCTGAATGAAGTGAAAATTCTCAAGCATGCTTGACCTCGGCGCTTGGAATCGCGGCGGGCCGAACCCGCGGCAGCAATCCGCCGGCTGCCAGCGCGATCAGCACGCTCAGCAGCAGCGCCGCCGCAAGCGGCCATGCATAGAGCTCCTTGACCGGCCGCCAACTCTGCTGGTCCTTGGACACCGGCTCTATCTTGTCGAGCAGGCTGTAGATCTTGCGCAGCGCGGCGACGTCGGTGGCGCGGAAAAAACGTCCGCCCGTCTTGTGCGCAATCGCCCTGAGCGCGCCTACGTCGAGGTCGCTGTGAACGAGCTGCGGCATGCCGAACGGTCCGCGGACCACCATTTCATCGGCGCCGACGCCGATGGTGTAGATGCGCACGCCTTCCTGCGCGGCGAGGTCGGCCGCTTTCAGCGGGTCGACGTTGCCCGCATTGCTGGAGCCATCGGTCAGCAAAATCAGCACGCGGTTTTTGACCGGCTCGTGGCGCAGCCGCTTGATCGCGAGGCCGATGGCGTCGCCGATCGCAGTCCGCTGGCCCGCGATTCCGATCTGCGCCTCGTCGAGCAGCGTGCGCACGGTGTCGCGATCCAGGGTCAAGGGCACCTGCAGGTATGCCCTGGTGCCGAACAGTATCAGCCCGAGGCGATCGCCGGCGCGATGCTCGATGAATTTGCCCGCTACCTGCTTGACCGCGGCCAGGCGCGTCTCGGCGCCATCGCTGCTGCTCATGTCGGGTGTTTGCATCGAGCCGGACAAATCCACCGCCAGCATGATGCTGCGCCCGGTCACCGGCAGGTGCACCGTTCTGCCCACCATTTGCGGGCGCGCGGCGGCCACCACCAGCAGCAGCCAGGCGAGCGCCGCAAGACCGAGGCGCAGGCGCGAGCGCCGGCCTGGAGCGCTTGCCAGCGACGCGCGCAGTGCATTGAAGTACGGAAAGCGCAGCGCCGGCGGGGTCGTCTCGGGCGCGGCGGGCAGCAGCCGCGCGAGCAGCGGCAGCGGCAGCGCCGCGAGCATCCAGGGCCATGCGAGTACGAGGTTCACCTCAGGCTCCCGTGTTTCTTGCGACCCAGTCGCGCAACAGCGCGACCAGGCGCGCGGCGTCGAAGTCGGGCGGCAGCGAGCGCTGATAGGGGCCGGTGGCGAGCACTTGCCCGGGTCCTGCGGCGAACTGCCCATTGCCGCCGGATTCGTCGAGAAAATGCAGCCACGCCATGCCGGTCAAGGCGGCCACGCGCCGGCGCGGAAAGCGCGTCAGCGCGAGCCGGCGCAACAGCGTCGACAGTTGGGCAAGTGCGTCCGGCGTGGGCTCGCTCGCGAGCTTGTGTTCCAGGCTCGCAAGTGCGCTGAGCACGCGCCGGCGCTGGCGCCGAATGCGATACCGGCGCCAGGCGACGACCGTTACCCACGCGAGCAGCGCGATCAGCAAGGCGGCGAGTACCCACCAGCCCGGCGCCGGCGGCCAGAACGCGGGCGGGCCCGGCAGGTGGATGTCACGCAACTTGAGCAGTTGCTGCGGGTTCGGGTTCATGCCGCAAGTCTGGTGCTGCGCGGGCGCATGACGCCAGCCGCGAAGTGTTTGCGCAGGGCGGAGGCGATGTCGCCTGTGGTGGAAATACGCAGCAAGGGAATCGCGCAGCGCCCCATGGACGCCGCGACCGCTTGATGATGGCGCCTGAAATAGTCCTCGTAGGCGCGTTGCGCGCGCGTCGAGCGGGTATCGAGTATGCCCGGCGTGCCGCCGGCCGTGACGCCATAGCGCGCGGCAAGCGGTGCCGCTTCCTCCAGGGGATCGACGATCTGGATCGCCACCACGTCGCAGTGCTGCCGCAGACGCAGCAGGTGCGTGGCGCTGTCCTCGTCGATGCCGTAGTAGTCCCCGAGCAGCACCACCAGGCTGCCGGGCCGGCTGACGCGGCGTAAGCGGCCGAGCGCCGCGTTCAGTCCGCCGGCGTGCGCCGGCGCGCTCATGTTGGTGCGCGCCTGCGCGCTCAGGCCGCTGCGCGGATCGGTGTGCTCGACCAGCTGGCGGATCAGCCGCAGCACGCCGTTCTTTCCGCCGCGCGGCGGCAGGTCGTGATGCCCGCCGTTGAACAGCATGCCGCCGATGCGATCGCCGTGCGCCGCAGCCGCCCATGCTATAAGTGCGGCGGCGCGCGCGGCGACGACCGACTTCAGCATGCCGCGGCTGCCGAAGAACATGCCCGGATTGAGATCGAGGAACAGCACGACCGGCCGTTCGCGCTCCTCCTGGTAGAGCTTGGTGTGGGGCATGCCGGTGCGGGCGGTGACGCGCCAGTCCATGCTGCGGATGTCGTCGCCGGCCTGGTAGGCGCGCGATTCCTGGTAGTCCATGCCGCGGCCGCGAAAGCGCGACAGGTGGCTGCCCGACAGCCTCGAGCTCGCGGAGCGCGTACGCGTGAGGTCGATTTTGCCGGCGTGGCGCTGCAGTTCGATCAGGTCTTCGATCGTGACCCGGGTGCCGGGGTTGAGCAGTGCATCGGGCGTCTGCGACGCGGCCGTCCCCGCGGCGGGGGAGGCGCGGCGGAGCCGGTCACGCCTGTGGCGGAGCCAGTCACGCATGCCGGCCATCTCAGGCGACCGGAACCAGCCGCAGAAGCTCGCCGATGATGGCATCGGACGTCATACCCTCCGCTTCCGCTTCGAAAGAGACCAGTATGCGATGGCGCAGGACGTCGTAGGCCACTGCCTGTACGTCCTCGGGCGACACATAATCCCGGCCCTGGAGCCAGGCATAGGCACGCGCGCAAAGATCGAGGGCGATGGTCGCGCGCGGGCTGGCGCCGAAGCTGATGCGGCGCGCAAGCGCCGGGTCATAGCGGGAAGGATTGCGGCTTGCCAACACCAGCTGCACGACATATTCCTCCACCGATTCGCCCATATGCAGCGCCAGCACTTCCTTGCGTGCCGCGAAAATCTGTTCTGTCGTGAGCTGTAGCGGCGGTGCCGGCGGCGCGCCGAAAGACTGCGTCGCCCGCTGACGCGCTAGTTTCAGGATGGCGTGTTCCGCATTGGCGTCCGGATAGCCGATGCGAACATAGAGCAGGAAGCGGTCGAGCTGTGCCTCGGGCAGCGGATAAGTGCCCTCATGCTCGATGGGATTCTGCGTCGCCATCACCATGAAGGGCCGCGGCAGCGGATAGGTATGGCGCCCCACCGTGATCTGGTGTTCACCCATGCCTTCGAGCAGGGCGGATTGCACTTTGGCGGGCGCGCGGTTGATCTCGTCGGCGAGTATCAGATTGTGAAACAAGGGGCCGCGCTGGAAGTGAAACTCTCCCGTTTCCGGGCGATAAACGTCGGTCCCGGTGAGGTCGCCTGGCAACAGGTCGGGCGTAAACTGAAGGCGGCGAAAATCGCCTTGCAGCGCTGCCGCCATTTCCTTGATTGCCGTCGTTTTGGCAAGACCGGGCGCGCCTTCCACCAGCAAATGGCCGTCCGCGAGCAAAGTGATCAACAGGCTCTCGACCAAGTGCGCCTGGCCGATGATCCTGGATTGCAGATGTTGGCGCAGATTCCTGAAAGCCAGGTGATTCAGGCTTACCGACTGGCCCTCCGCGGCAATTGCAGTTTGAGCATTCATCTCGTCGACTCCATGGCAGGTTGGTTCTTGTTAAGGTTGGCCATGAGCTTAGGCCGCGATGCTTAACGCAAACTTAAGCTTGCAGTCGTGGCGAGGTTCCGCAGGCACGGGCAATGCAATAGCTTCGAGACGGCGGCTTCGGGACGGCGGCTTCGCGACGGCGCGCTCCGGCCGCGAACCGGTTCGGGCGACAGGCGGTCAAACGTTTTTTAAGATGAAGTCGCTGATTGCGCAGCGGTTTCTGCAATCCTTGCGCAGGCAGTGCGAGCGCGCCGGCGCTTTTAAGTCTGCTTTAATCTTGGGCGCCTACGATCGGGGCACATGGAGCTGAGGCTCTATCGTTTATCCACGCAAACTCAGGAGCGAAACATGAAACAGAAGATGTTGGTGCGTAGCCTGATAGCCGCCGGCGTCATCGCAGTCGGCGTCGGTGGCCTGGCAAAATATGATGTGTCAGCTTTTTCACCCTTTACATCCGCCCTTGCCGCAAGTTCCGTTGAGCCCGGCGCGACGGCAAGCGCGCAACCGGCAGTCGCGGCATTGCCCGATTTTACCGGGATCGTCGCTCGCAACGGTCCGGCGGTGGTCAATATCAGCGTGACCAACAATACCGAAAAGGTCGCCGCCGCCCCCGCCATGCCTAACCTCGATCCGAACAATCCCTTCTACCAGTTCTTCCGCCAGTTCAGGATGCCGCAAGCGCAAGTGCCGGAACACGCCGAGGGATCGGGCTTCATCGTCAGTCCGAACGGCATCATTTTGACCAACGCGCACGTGGTCGACAACGCCTCGAGCGTGACGGTCAAGCTCACCGACCGGCGCGAATACAAGGCCAAGGTGATCGGCATGGACAAGCCCAGCGACGTCGCCGTGCTGAAAATCAATGCCAGCAATTTGCCCACGGTGAAGCTCGATCGGGCCCACGACGTCAAAGTCGGCCAGTGGGTGGTCGCGATCGGTTCGCCGTTCGGGTTCGACAATTCCGTGACCGCCGGCATCGTCAGCGCGAAATCGCGCACCTTGCCGGACGGGTCCTATGTTCCATTCATCCAGACCGACGTTGCCGTCAATCCGGGCAATTCTGGCGGTCCGCTGTTCAACACCAAAGGTCAAGTCGTCGGGATCAATTCGCAGATCTATTCGCGCAGCGGCGGGTATCAGGGGCTTTCGTTCGCGATTCCGATCGACGTGGCGCTCAATGTTGAAAACCAGCTGCTGGAGCACGGTAGCGTCACGCGCGGGCACCTGGGCGTGGCCATCCAGAACGTCAACCAGGGGCTCGCGGATTCTTTCGGCCTGAAGCAGCCGGAGGGAGCGCTGATCGCCTCAGTCGAGAAGGATGGCGCCGCGGCCAAGGCCGGGCTCAAAGCCGGCGACGTGATCTTGAGCTATAACGGCACGAACATCGAGAACTCGTCGCGGCTGCCTTTGCTCGTCGCCGATACGGCCCCGGGGACCACAGTCAAGCTCGATGTGCTGCGCAATGGCAAGACCCGGCACATCGAAGTGACAGTCGGCACAGCCAAAAGCACCAAAGTGGCTTCGGCGGATGTCACGGCTCACGATCACGGGCGCCTCGGCGTGGTGGTGCGGCGCCTGAGTCCGGATGAGCAGAAGCATGCCGGCGTCAGCGGCGTCGTCGTGGAAGATGTCAGCGGCCCGGCCGCGAACGCGGGTATCCAGCCCGGCGACATCATCCTGTCGCTCGACGGCGCGTCCGTTACGAGTCCCGCGCAGTTGAAGCAGCTTACGGCGAATGCAGGCAAGCACGTGGCGCTGTTGGTGCAGCGTGACGACGCCAGGATATTCGTCCCTCTGGATCTGGGTTGAGCCCCGGATCCAGCGGTGAATCCGGGGCAATGCGGCCATTCTGCGCAGTCCCGGGTCCTTCCTTAGTCAAACGTAAAGGAGTCGTTCCATGAAACATAAAACACCCACGATAGCCGCTGCTATCGCAGCATCCAGCCTGGCATTGAGCTTGAATGCGTTCGCAACGCCGGCCAGCCATCTGCCGCCGATGCACAGACAAGGCGAGGTCAGCTATCTCAGCGGCGGTGTCGGCCTCAGCGAGTCGGACGCGATCAAGCATGTTGCCAAAGCCTATCCGCTCGAACTCGAATTCGTGCTCAAGGCGAAGCCGAAGGCCGAGTACGTCGCCAACGTCAAAGTCCAGATCAAGAACGCGCACGACAAGACGATGCTCAAGACCACGGCCAACGGCCCGTTCCTGCTGGCAAAACTGCCTACGGGAAAATATACGATCAGCGCCAAGCGCGAGGGCATGGTGAAGCACGTCCAAGTCGAAATCGCCGCCAACGGGCATCGACGCGTCGTGTTCGAGTGGACATCGTAGAACGGGACTGCCGCCGCGCGCTGCGGCGGCACATGGGCAGGTTTTAGCCAAGCAAAAGCGCCTGAGGGAATCGCCCTCAGGCGCGCATTTTGAGGGGGCACGATGCGAGGCGTCCGGAAGATTTCGATTCCGCGTCATCGGTCCGCTTGAGCGGAGAGGAGAAAGACCCTGCCTCTTCAGGTAGCCCGGGCTTTCGGTCGCCCGCCTGGAGGGATATTTCCTCGTTTTTTCGTTAGGTACTATAAGGATCTGACATGGAAGATACGGACAAAAAAGATACGGACAAAAAAGAAGATACCGACAAGAGCAAACGCCGCTTTCTGGTCGCCGCGACGAGCGTCGCCGGCGGCATCGGCGTGGCGGGGGCTGCGGTTCCCTTCGTCGCCAGCTGGCTGCCTTCGGAGCGTGCCCTTGCCGCCGGCGGGCCGGTGGAAGTCAATATTGGCAACCTTGCCCCGGGTGCGCTGCGCACCGTCTCGTGGCGCAGCAAGCCCGTGTGGATTTTGCGCCGCACCAAGGCGATGCTGGCGGATATCCGCAAGGACGATGGCGTGGTTTCGGATCCCAATTCGGATGTGCCGCATCAGCCGGCCTATGCGCGCAACGAATACCGCTCAATCAAACCCGACATCGCGGTTATCATCGGAATATGCACGCACCTAGGCTGTTCGCCGAATTTCGAGCCGGCCGCCAACAAGGCGCTAATGGGGCAGACCTGGCACGGAGGCTTTCTTTGCCCATGCCACGGCTCCCGCTTCGATCTTGCCGGCCGCGTGGTGCGCGGCTCGCCGGCGCCGACGAATCTCGTGATACCGCCGTATGCATTTGCAGGCGCCGACAAAATTATTATCGGCAAGGACAGCGGCTCGGCGTGATCGCTTCGACGCCGTCCCATTTTGCCGCTGCGCCGTGACTGAAGTCACGGCGGCGCGGCGCCGATGGCCGCACGCTTGGCCGCGAAGGACCAGGAGATGAACCATGCCGCTTCCGATTGAAGACTATGCACTGATCGGTGACTGCCATGCGGCGGCATTGGCCGGACGCGACGGTTCCATCGATTGGCTTTGCCTTCCCCGATTCGACTCCGGCGCGTGTTTCGCTGCTTTGCTCGGAGATCCCCGGCATGGCCGCTGGCTGATCGCGCCGGCGGCGGAGGTGCTGAGCACCCGGCGCAGATACCGCGAGGGCACCCTGATTCTGGAAACCGAATTCGAGACGGCGGAAGGCGCAGTGCGCATCATCGACTGCATGCCGCTGTCGGATGAGCGCTGGGACGTAGTGCGCATCGTCGAAGGCCTGCGCGGGCGCGTGGCCATGCAGATGGAACTCACCGTCCGCTTCGACTACGGTTCCATCGTGCCGTGGGTACGGCGCCCGGACCACACGCTGCTCCTGACCGCGGGGCCGGATACCCTCGAGTTGCATACTCCGGTCGCCGTGCGCGGTGAAGACAGGAAAACCGTGGCGGAATTCCAGGTGAGCAAGGGCGAGCGCGTGCACTTCTCGCTGAACTATCGCCCTTCCCACGAGGCGACCCGGCCGGGCCTCGACGCGGAAGAGGAACTGGCGGCGACCGAGCGGCAGTGGCGCGATTGGTCGCGGCGCTGCACTTACCAGGGGCGCTGGGGCGATGCGGTCATGCGCTCGCTGATCACGCTGAAGGCGCTGACTTACGCGCCGACCGGCGGGATAGTCGCGGCGCCGACGACCTCGCTGCCCGAGCAGCCGGGCGGCGTGCGCAACTGGGACTATCGCTACTGCTGGTTGCGCGATGCCGCGTTTACGCTGAACGCACTGCTGCTCGCGGGTTATCACGAAGAGGCCGCGGCCTGGCGCGAGTGGCTGCTGCGCGCCGTGGCGGGTTCCCCGGAAGACCTGCAGATAATGTACAGCGTTACCGGCGCGCGGCGTCTGGATGAATATGAAGTGGGCTGGCTGCCCGGTTATGGCGGCGCCGCTCCGGTGCGCGTGGGCAACGCAGCATCGAAGCAGTTCCAGCTCGACGTCTATGGTGAAGTCATGGACACGCTGCATCTGGCGCGAGCCGCCGGCCTGGAACCGCGGTCCCACGCGTGGCAGATTCAGCTGGTCTTGCTGCAATTCCTGGAGTCGAACTGGCAGGAGCCGGATGAAGGCATTTGGGAAATGCGCGGACCGCGCCGCCACTTTACCTACTCCAAGGTGATGGCCTGGGTGGCTTTCGACCGCGCGGTCAAGGACGCCC